>JAZQFW010000023.1:0-67781 GCA_045539735.1 Ructibacterium sp.
GTGTTGGCTTGATGTTTGCAGTTCCTAAAGACCAGGCAGACAAAGCGGTTGCAGTTATCAATGCAGCCGGCGAAACCGCAACGGTTGTTGGTGAGATTGTTGCCGGTGAAAAGGGAGTGGATATATGCTAAAAATTGGCGTTTTGGTATCCGGCGGCGGAACCAATCTTCAGGCGTTGATTGATGCGCAAAAAAGCGGTATCATCAAAAGCGGTGAGATTGTCACTGTAGTTTCTAACAAACCTGATGTCTATGCGCTTGAGCGGGCAAAAAACGCAGGGATTGACGCCCATGTGATTACCAGAAAAGAGTGCGGCTCTAAGGAAGCATTTGATCAGGCACTTTGTGATTATATGCAAAAAAAGAACGTGGATATTGTAGTTCTGGCTGGGTTTCTTGCCATTCTTGGTGACAACTTCCTCTCAGTTTATAAGGATAAAATTATCAATGTCCATCCCTCGCTGATTCCCTCTTTTTGCGGAGATGGATTCTATGGGTTAAAGGTTCACAAGGCAGCGCTTGATTATGGCGTTAAAGTGTCCGGTGCCACGGTTCATTTTGTCAATGAAGTTACCGACGGCGGTAAAATCATTCTTCAAAAAGCGGTTGCCATTGAAGAAAATGACACTCCTGAAACCTTGCAAAAAAGGGTCATGGAAGAGGCTGAATGGCAGATTCTCCCCAAGGCGGTAGAACTGGTTTGCAGCGGAAAAGTCAAATAGGAAAGGATGAGAGTATATGAAAACCATCAATCTTTGTGAAGAATTAAAGAATAACAGTTACCCCGGCAGAGGTATCATTCTTGGGAAATCCAAGGACGGAAAAAGTGCAGTTGCCGCATACTTTATCATGGGCAGAAGCACCAATAGTCGTAACCGTGTTTTTGTAGAAGACGGCACGGGCATCCGCACGCAAGCGTATGACCCCTCTAAGATGGAAGATCCCCATCTAATTATTTATGCTCCGGTTCGGGTGTTGGGTAATAAAACCATTGTAACCAACGGTGATCAAACCGATACCATCTATGAACTGATGGATAAGCAGATGACCTTTGAGCAGGCACTTCGTACCAGAGAATTTGAAGATGATGCGCCCAACTATACCCCCAGAATTTCCGGTATCATTCGTCAGGCAGAGGATGATTTTAACTATGCGCTTTCTATTTTAAAAAGCGCAGATGGTGACCCCTCGTCTTGTCGGCGGTATACCTTTAGTTACAACAATCCTATCAGCGGTCAGGGACATTTTATCCATACCTATATGCAGGACGGCAATCCCCTCCCAAGTTTTGAGGGTGAGCCGAAACAAGTAGAGATTCCCGATGAGATTGACGGATTTACCGATATGCTTTGGACCAATTTGAATGAAGAAAACAAGGTTTCCCTTTTTGTTCGTTATATTGACATTGCAAGCGGTAAAACCGAAACCAGAATCGTAAACAAAAATCAGGACTAACCAGAAAGGATGAGTAAAATGAAAGAAATGGAACTCAAATACGGATGTAACCCTAACCAAAAACCCTCCAGAGTTTTTATGGAGGAGGGCGAAATTCCTTTTACCGTGCTTTGCGGAAAACCCGGCTATATCAACCTGCTTGATGCATTAAACGGTTGGCAGTTAGTCAAAGAACTCAAGGAGGCAACCGGACTTCCGGCAGCAACCTCCTTTAAGCATGTTTCCCCTGCTGGTGCAGCGGTTGGTCTGCCCCTTTCCGATACCTTAAAGAAGATTTATTTTGTGGATGATTCCATCGAAATGACTCCCCTTGCCAATGCCTATGCAAGAGCAAGAGGTGCAGACAGAATGTCTTCCTTTGGTGATTTTATCTCTCTTTCCGATGTTTGTGATAAGGCAACCGCACAACTGATTGCGAAAGAGGTATCCGATGGCGTGATTGCCCCCGGCTATACCGAAGAAGCACTCGAAATCCTGAAAGGTAAGCGTGGCGGTAATTATAATGTGATTCAGATTGACCCTGAGTATGTTCCAGCACCTATTGAGCGTAAGCAGGTATTTGGTGTTACCTTTGAACAGGGCAGAAATGAACTGAAAATTGATACCGAACTTCTTTCTAACGTAGTAACTGAGAAGAAAGAGATGACCGCAGAGCAAAAGAGGGATTTGATGATTGCCCTGATTACCTTAAAGTATACCCAATCTAACAGCGTATGCTATGTCAAAGACGGTCAGGCAATCGGTATCGGTGCAGGTCAGCAATCCAGAATCCATTGTACCCGTCTTGCCGGTAACAAAGCGGATATCTGGTGGCTCCGTCAGGCGCCGCAGGTTCTCTCGCTTGAGTTTGTGGACGGCATCAAACGTGCAGACCGTGACAATGCCATTGATGTTTATATCTCTGATGAATATATGGATGTACTTCAAGATGGCGCATGGGAAAAGATTTTCAAGGTGAAACCTCCGGTATTTACCAAGGAAGAACAAAAAGAATGGCTTTCTAAGAACACCGATGTTGCATTGGGTTCTGATGCATTCTTCCCATTTGGTGATAATATTGAGCGTGCACACAAATCCGGTGTTACCGTCATTGCACAACCGGGTGGCAGTATTCGTGATGACAATGTCATTGAAACCTGTAATAAATTTGGTATGGCAATGTCCTTTACCGGTATCCGTCTTTTCCACCATTGATGATTGACTTGAAAAAACGAAAAGGAGCGATATCAATGAATATTTATAAACTGTCCGAGATGACAGAAGAAAAAAAGAATTTTATCATGAAGCGTGCGGAGATTGATATCTCTGATCACATGAAACTTGCCAAAGAAGTATCTGATGATATCCGCGAGCGTGGCGATGCAGCGGTGCTGGAATACACCGCAAAATTTGACCGCGTTCCCTTGAAGCAGGATAAAATCAAGGTAACACAGGAAGAAATCGAAATCGCATACAACCGTTTGGACATAGAAACCCGTGATGCGATTGCCTATGCAGCAAAGAACATTAAAAACTTCCATGAAAAACAGATGCCGGAAGAAATGTGGTTTACTGAGGTAGACAAAGGCTTGTTGGTAGGTGAAAAGACCACCCCGATTGTGGATGTCTGCCTGTATGTACCCGGCGGAAAAGGAAGTTTCCCCTCGGTACTTTTGATGCTTGGTGTTCCCGCAAAGGTGGCAGGAGTTGAGAAAATTGTGGTTGTCACCCCTCCCAATGCCAAAGGTGAGGTAGATGATGCCATTCTGGCTGCTGCTAAAATTATCGGTATTACCGAGATTTATAAGGTAGGAGGGATTCAGGCAGTGGCGGCGGTTGCGTTTGGAACCGAAACCATTCCCAAATGCCATAAGATTATCGGCCCCGGTAACTCTTATGCAACTGCCGCAAAGCGTGTACTTGCCAACTACATTGACGCAGGTCTGCCTGCAGGACCCAGCGAATGTATCATTTTGGCAGATGAAAACGCAGACCCGCATAAAGTTGCCCTTGACTGGATGATTGAGGCAGAACATGGACCTGATTCTGCGGCACTTTTGGTTACTCACAGCAAAGAATTGGTAGAAAAAGCCGCGGCAATCGTGGAAGAGCAGCTGAAAAAGATTTCTCCCAGACGCCAGGAGTTTGTCACCACCAACTTTAATACTTATGGCGGTGCCATTATCACCGAAAACTTAACAGAAAGTATTGCGTTTGTCAACGACTATGCACCCGAGCATATGGAAGTAATGTGTGAAAAACCCTTTGAGGTTCTTCCTAAAATTAAGAACGCGGGTGAAATTCTGCTTGGTGACTATACGCCGGTTACTCTTTGCAACTTTGTGCTTGGCCCCAACGCGATTTTGCCTACCGGTCAGTTTGCAAAGACCTATTCCAGCGTATCCGTGATGGACTTTTTGAAGCGTTCTTCCGTTGGTTATGCAAGCAAAGCCGGCTTTGAAATGGTGCGTGACTATGCATACAAAATTGCAACCGTAGAGGGTTTTGATACCCACGCGCTTGCAGTAAAAGAAAGAAACTAAAGGAGGAGTTCCTGATGCAAAACACAGTTACGGTAGAACGTAAAACAAGTGAATCCCAAATTACTGTTACCATAGAAAAGGGTCAACTGAAACCGGATTATCGCAAACAAATTCGTACTCCGTTCCCCTTTCTCAATCACATGATTGAGCATATCGCATGGCGGGCAGGTCTTAACATCAGTATTGATTTAACTCTGGATGAATTTGAACTGGTACATCTGGTTTGTGAGGATGTTTCTATGACGCTGGGTAAGGCGGTTGGGGAATATGTCAAGCGTAATGTGCCCTCCGGTTATGGATTTGGTGTCGGCATTATCGATGAGGCGAAAGCAGAGGCTGTAATTTCGTTTGAAGATAGATCGCTTTTAAGTTTTACCTCCAAAGTGGACTATGATGAGATGGTAGAGGGAATGCCGGCAGAAGAACTGATTACTTTCCTTGACGGATTTGTTCAGGGGGCTCGCTGTACCCTCCATCTGGATGTAGAAAAGGGAGCAAACGGACATCATATCTGGGAGGCAGCATATCGGGCATTTGGTATTGCATTGGGACAGGCTCTCTCTGTGGATGAAGCACGCAAGGGTTTGACCTCCGGTGTTGCAGGAAAGGTTACTTATGAAGTTAAAGCCTAGTGAAATTGATAGCATTATTTTTGATTTAGACGGTGTGATTACCTCGGAACTTGCTTACTGGCAATCTGCAGCACTCACCGTTTATGAACTGATATTTGACCATCGTTATTATGGTAAACAGGAGATTGACAGAGCGTGGTGTCATAAGCAACTTTGTGTTATTTATGACATTATCTTCTGCGGCGGAAAAACGGTTTCTGCGGTTAAAAAGTTGGGGGTTAACACCAACTGGGATTTGGCATATGTAGTTTTCTGTGTTGCCAAATACCTTGATCCGGAACTTGCCACCATGGACCCGTCTCACTTTGAGTCAGTTTGCATGTTCATTGAGAATATTGAGATGAATCCTCCGGAACTCTACACCGGTCTTGAGGGACTGCTTTCTACTGTAATTCCAACGGAAGCCGGAAGTTTAAAACGCGGTGAGAGTAAACTATGGAGCGAACTTTTAGAGGCGTTTCAGCGCTGGTTCCATGGGGATGGCGAAGTTGAGGGGTTGAAGGAATCCGAAGAACCGCTGCTTCCCCTTGTTCAGGTGGAGGAAACCTTGAAGTCTTTGCATCAAGCCGGATTCCGCCTCGGTATCGGGACAGGAAGACCCCGTGAGGAAGCGGAACATCCTTTGAAACATTGGGGCATTGACTCCTATTTTAAAAAAGACCTGTGTGTAACCTATGATGAGGTATTAAAAGCGCAGGAAGTGACAGGGGTCGACTATCCTCTTGCCAAGCCTCATCCTTATGTCTTTTTAAAGGCGGGATTTGGCGACCGCTTCACAGACAAAGAACTCTGTGCTGCTCTGGTGAAAAAAGAAGAGGCAAAGCGGTATCTGGTGGTTGGTGATGCCGCAAGTGACCTGCTTGCGGCAAAGGCGGGCGGATTTTCTTTTGCCGCGGTTTTAACCGGCGCAAATGGGCAGGCGGGACGTGCCTATTTTGAAGAAGCAGAGGCGGATTTGATATTTGACTCAGTGCTGGATTTAAAATCATGGGCAGAAAATCAGGCTTGACATTTGCATCAAAATGATGTAAGATACATAAAAATAAATAGGAAGACCATACTAAAGGGAGTAGTTAAAAGCAGTTTGTCGTCAACACGGCTTAGCCCGGCAATCTGCACCGTAGTGGTAACAAGACTTTCGTATGATCGCATGTTCCTGCGGTCAAAACGAAAGTCTTTTTGTTTTCGCAGGGAGCAGAAAGGAGAATCAGTATGGAATATCTAAATCAGGAAAGGGAAGAGGTTCTTATCTCCCTTGAAACCTCCCAACAGGGACTTATTGGTGAAGAGGTGGAACACCGGCAAAAACAATGGGGAAAAAACCGCCTCAATGCAGAGAAGAAAAAGAGTGTGGTTCAAGTCTTTTTGGAGCAATTCAAAGATTTGCTGATTGTAATATTGATTATAGCAGGGGTAATTTCGGCTATTTCCGGACAGTTAGAGAGCACGCTGGTTATCTTTGCAGTCATTTTGCTCAATGCAGTTTTAGGCACGGCTCAATATCTGAAAGCAGAAAAAACCTTAGATGGATTAAAGCAACTTTCAGCCCCCAATGCAAAAGTAATGCGTGAAAATATTCGTCAGGAAATCCCCGCAGAGGAATTGGTTCCCGGTGATATTTTAATTCTGGAAGCAGGGGATTTGGTGTCAGCCGATGCCCGTATTATTGATAACTTTTCGCTTAAGGTGAATGAAAGTTCCCTGACCGGAGAATCCGAGGCGGTAGAAAAAACAGATGCCGCAATTCATGAAGAAAAAATTGCTTTGGGTGACAGAAAAAACATGGTGTTTTCAGGTTCCCTGGTGACCTACGGAAGAGCGGTTGCGGTGGTGACCGCAACAGGAATGCAGACAGAACTTGGCAAAATTGCCTCTATGCTGAACCAAACGGCAGAGCGGAAAACTCCGCTTCAAGTCAGCATGGATCAGTTTAGCAGACGGCTTGCAGTGATTATTATTGGCATCTGTATTCTGGTGTTTGGACTCTCTCTTTATAATCAAATGCCCCTGCTTGATTCGATGATGTTTGCAGTTGCCCTTGCGGTTGCAGCAATTCCGGAGGCACTCAGTTCCATTATTACCATTGTTCTTGCTATCGGTACCGGAAAGATGGCAAAAGAAAATGCCGTGATGAAAGAACTAAAAGCGGTGGAGAGTTTGGGATGTGTTTCAGTGATTTGTTCCGATAAAACCGGAACACTGACCCAAAACAAAATGCAGGTACAAACCATGTACGCAGGCGGTGAATTCTTCCGTCAGGAAACATTGAACCTCAACAGTTTTGCTCAATATATGCTACTCAAAGAGGCGATTTTAGTCAACGATGCACAGGTGACGGATGGCAAGGAACTGGGTGACCCGACGGAAACTGCTCTTGTCAGCATGGCAGAGAAATTTGGAATTGATGCAGTTGCGTATCGAGAGCAACATCCGAGACTTTCGGAACTCGCCTTTGACTCGGACCGAAAATTGATGAGTACCCTCCATAAGATGGACGGCGGCAACATTCTTTGTACCAAAGGTGCAGTAGATGTAATTTTAAGCCGAGTTAAGAATGTGATGACTGAGGATGGTGTGATGCCGATAACTCCTGAGGATATGGAGCAAATTCAAAATGCGAATGAAGAACTTTCAAAAAAAGGCTTGCGGGTTCTCTGTGTTGCCATGCGTAACTTAAATGAACGATGCGAAATAACATTTGAGGACGAAACTGACTATACGTTTGTTGGTTTGATTTCTATGATGGATCCACCAAGGGAAGAGGCAAAACAGGCAGTTTTGGATGCCAAACGCGGTGGAATCAAAACGGTGATGATTACCGGTGACCATAAGATTACCGCCTCTGCAATTGCCAAGCAACTTGGAATCATGGAGGATGACAGCATTGCTCTTGAGGGTATGGAACTTGATACTATGAGTGATGAAGAACTATCTAACATCCTTGAACATGTTCGGGTTTATGCACGGGTTTCACCGGAACATAAAATTCGGATTGTTCGCCTTTGGCAGGAAAAGGGTCATATTGTTTCTATGACTGGTGACGGTGTCAATGATGCACCGGCACTCAAAAGGGCGGATATCGGGGTTGCCATGGGGATTACTGGAACTGAGGTCGCCAAGGATGCCGCAAGTATGATACTAACTGACGACAACTTTGCAACCATTGTCAAAGCAGTGGTGAATGGTAGAGGTGTCTATACCAACATCAAAAATGCCATTGGCTTTTTGCTTTCCGGAAACACCGCGGGTATCCTCACGGTGCTTTTAACCTCGCTTTTGGGACTCCCCGTTCCCTTTATGGCGGTGCACTTGCTCTTTATTAATTTGCTCACGGATAGTTTGCCTGCCATTGCTATAGGGATGGAACCTACTCGGAATGATTTGCTCAATCAGCCACCAAGAAATTCTAAAGAATCAATTCTCAGTAAAAGAAGTCTATTCAGAATCGGTCTGCAGGGTCTGCTCATTGGCTCTGCGACAGTAGTGGCATATTTTATCGGTCTTGCTCAAACACCGGAAATTGCCAGAACCATGGCGTTTGCTACCCTGACCTTAGCCAGACTGCTCCATGGATTCAACTGTCGGGGTGATAAATCTTTGCTGAAACTCGGACTTACGACTAACAAGTACAGCATCGGTGCGTTCTTTGCGGGAGTTCTTCTTCTTGATGTTGTTTTGTTCATTCCGGCATTACATGGATTGTTTGCGGTAGAACCGTTAAGTTTAACTCAATTAGGATGGATTGGAGCACTTTCTGTTATTCCGACTCTTTTCGTTCAACTTGGGCGAATATTTAAAAAATAAAAAGAGACACATCAACCACAGGTTGATGTGTCTCTTTCTGTTCAACGAATATTCTCTTTACAATAAAAAGAAGATGTGCTATTCTATATGAATAGAATGAAACAAGGAGAATGAGGGCTATGAGCAAAGGAAAAGGGATGTATTCCATCAGAGAAATTTATCGTATCGGCAGAGGCCCATCCAGTTCTCATACCATGGGGCCGGAGTCGGCGTGCCAAATGATGTTGGAAGACTATCCTCAGGCAAATCAGTTTCAGGTAACACTCTATGGTTCTCTTGCCAAAACTGGCAAAGGACACCGGACAGATTATGCCATTGAACAGACCTTTGGGACAATTCCTGTTACCATCCTTTTTGATTATGAAAAAGAAGATTTGCCCCATCCAAACACCATGGAAATTTCGGCATATCAAGATGGAAAAGAACTTTGCCGCAAAACGGTGTGCAGTGTTGGCGGAGGCGCGATTGAAATTGACGGCGTTCCCCAGACCAAAAGCAGTAGTGTCTACCAGGAATCTTATTTTCAGGAAATTGAGGACGTATGTATCAAAGAGGGAATTACTCTTTCGCAGTATGTAGAACGCTGTGAGGGAGCAGAAATCCGTGAATATATGTACCAAGTTTGGCAACGAATGAAAGATACCATTCATGCGGGTCTTGTCCATGAGGGCGAGATTCCCGGTGGGTTAAAGATTCAGCGCAAAGCGGGAAAACTATTAAAGCAGGGAAGAGGAAAAGCATTTGGGCATGAAAAGGCGATTTATCTTCTTTCAGCATATGCCTATGCAGCGAGTGAAGAAAATGCATCTGGCGAAAAAATGGTAACCGCACCCACCTGCGGTGCATCCGGTGTACTTCCGGCAGTATTGTATTTTAAACAACAGGAATTTGGTTACAGTGATGAAGAAATATTGAATGCACTTATGACAGCAGGATTAGTTGGAAATTTGGTGAAAACCAATGCGTCTATCAGCGGTGCAGAATGCGGATGTCAGGCAGAGGTTGGAACGGCGTGTGCGATGGCGGCTGCGGCGTTCGCGCAACTAAAAGGACTCAGCATGAAGCAGATTGAATGTGCAGCAGAGATTGCGCTGGAGCATCATTTAGGACTTACCTGTGACCCGGTCTGCGGATTGGTACAGATACCTTGTATTGAGAGAAATGCAGTTGCTGCAATGCGTGCTGTCGATGCAGTCAGCCTTGCAGAAATGCTTTATGAACAGAGAAAGATTTCTCTGGATATTGTAATTCAAACCATGTATGAAACAGGCAGAGACCTGTCCGGTCTGTATCGGGAAACTTCGGAGGGTGGTCTTGCAAAATTGTATAAAGGGTGAGGGTTATGACACTGAATGAAATCAAAGAAAAAGTACTCAATGCCATTGATGAGAACAAGGATGCGATCTGTCAAATCGCGCAAGAAGTTTTAAGTCATCCGGAACTCGGTTATCGGGAAGAAAAAACCTCGGCTTTGGTACGCAGAGAGTTTGAGAAACTCGGTATTCCCTATGAGTATCCATGTGCGCTGACCGGTGTAAAAGGAAAACTCAAAGGCAGAGAAAGTGGTGTCAATGTCTGCGTGATGGGAGAACTGGATGCGCTCAAATGTGCGGGAAGTCCCATTGCTGACAGTAAGGATAACGCACATGCCTGTGGTCATAATGCCCAGATTGCAACCCTGATTGCAACGGCGATGGCATTCAAACAGAGCGGCGTGATGGAAGAACTGAACGGAGATGTCACTTTTTTTGCAGTTCCTGCCGAAGAATTTATAGAGATGGACTACCGCAAATCCTTAAAAGATGCGGGTAACATCCAATACTATGGCGGTAAACAACAACTGATTGCCGAGGGAGCCTTTGATGATGTGGATATGGCAATGATGGTTCATGCTCAGCCGGAAGAAGAGAATGCAAAGTTTTTTGTACAAGGCAAGAACTTGGGCTTTCTCGCCAAAAACATTACCTTTCATGGCAAAGCAGTTCACGGCAGTATGCCCTTTGATGGGGTCAATGCCTTAAATGCGGCAGCACTTGCGATTTTAGGGGTTCATGCCAATCGCGAGACGTTTCGGGAGGATGAAAAAATAAGAATTCACCCCATCATTACCAAAGGCGGTGATGTGGTAAATTCTGTGCCGGATGAGGTTTGCATTGATACCTATGTTCGCGGCGCAACCTTTGAGGCAATCCAGAAAGGCAACCGCGCAGTAGAACGAGCGGTTGCGGGCGCATCTTCTATGGTTGGAGCAACTGCCACGATTGAGGATATCCCCGGGTATTTACCGTTGGCTGAAAGTCTTGACCTTTCGTTCCTGTTTGAAGAGAACGCCAAAGTTTTGGTAGGAGAAGACAATGTCATATACGACTCGGTGGTTACAGGTTCCTCTGATGTAGGAGATTTGAGCAATGTTTTGCCAACCATTCAACCGTCGGTTGGTGGATTCACAGGCAAACTACACAGTCAGGAATTTTGTGTGAAAGACCCGGAAATTGCCTACCTGCTTCCGGCAAAGGCCATGGCGATGACTGTGTGTGACTTGCTCTATCATCAGGCGGAAAAAGCCAAAGCGGTCAAGAAAAACTTTAAAGCGAAGATGACGAAAAATGAATATATAAAGTATTTGAAAGGAAGAACAGACGAATGACAAGGGAACAATGGACGGAAGAAAAACTCAATGCTCTGCTTACTGAGCCCAGTGATGCACTGGTGGAGGATATGAAAAAAATTCAGGGCGATATTATGATTCTGGGAGCCGGCGGAAAGATGGGACCAACTCTTTGCGTTTTGGCAAAGAATGCGGCAAAAAAGGCTGGTGTTGACAAGAGAATTATCGCAGTATCCAGAGGTTCTGATGACATTGCTACCCAATTGATGCTAGACAATGGGATCGAAGTAATTGCGGCAGATCTTTTGGACAGAGAGAAACTCGATGCCCTGCCTGAGGTTGAAAATATTATCTATATGGCAGGCCTTAAGTTTGGTACCAACGGAAACGAATGGAAGACTTGGGCAATGAACGCAACCTTGCCTGCATTCGTGGCAGATAAGTTCAAAAAATCTAATATCGTAGTATTTTCCAGCGGTAATATCTACCCGATTATCAAAGTATCGGAGGGTGGTTGCCGTGAGATTGACCCTGTTGGTCCCAACGGAGAATATGCGATGAGTTGTCTGGCGCGTGAGCGTGCGTTTGAGTATGCGGCAAACACCTTTGGAACCAAAGTATTTATTTACCGCTTGAATTTTGCAGTGGACCTTCGCTATGGTGTTCTTTTTGATGTGGCAAACAAAATTATGAACGAAGAAACTATCAGTCTGTCCACACCATGCTTCAACTTTATCTGGCAGGGAAGTGCCAATGAGATTGCAATCCGCGGTCTGCTCCACGCAGAGGCTCCGGTGAGATTGATGAATGTAACCGGACCTGAAACTGTTTCTATTAAGAAAGCGGCAGAGGAACTGGGGGAAATTCTGGGCAAAGAACCAATATTTGAAAATGAGCCAGGCAGCGATGCCTATTTGAATGATGCTTCTTTGGCGATGGAAACCTTTGGTTATCCCGCAGTCAGTGCCAAAACTTTGATTCGCTGGCAGGCGGAATACATTCTGGACGGTGGCAGAACCTTAGATAAACCCACCCATTTTGAAGAGCGTAAAGGGAAGTATTAAAGAGAGGAGTCTGATAACATGAACAGACATGAAATTGCATTGAAAAAACTTGCAGAGGGTACCGTGATTCCGGCAACCCCTCTGGCACTTGATAAAGATAAGAATTTGTATGAAAAAGGTCAGCGTCTTTTGATGAATTACTACTTAAACTCCGGTGTTGGCGGTGTTGCAACGGCGGTACATACAACTCAGTTTGAAATCCGTGACCCAGAGTTTAATCTCTATGAACCGGTGCTCAAAATTGTGTCCGATGAGATTGATAAGTTTGAAAAGGCAAATAACACCGTTATCGTTAAGGTGGCAGGTGTTTGCGGTAAAACCGAGCAAGCAGTGAAAGAAGCAGAACTGGCTAAGTCTTTGGGATTTGATGCTGTTTTGCTTAGTCCGGGCGGACTCAATGATATGACAGAAGAATATATGATTGATCGTACCAAAGCGGTTGCGGCAATCATGCCGGTTATTGGATTTTATCTGCAAACTTCGGTTGGAGGCAGAGTGTTTACCTTTGACTACTGGAAGCAACTTTGCGAGATTGATAATGTTGTTGCGATTAAATGCGCATCTTTTAACCGCTATACCACATTGGATGTGGTTCGTGCAGCGGCAACCAGCAGCCGCAGCAATAAGATTACCCTATATACCGGTAATGACGATAACATTGTAATCGATTTGCTGACCCAATATAAGTTCAATCAGGATGGTAAAGAGTACGTCAAAGGCTTTGAGGGCGGTCTGCTTGGTCACTGGTCTGTGTGGACAAAGAAGGTGGTTGAACTCTTTGCTACCTTAAAAGAAGCAAAAGTTAAGAATGAAATTCCGGCAGAACTTTTGACGCTGGCGGCAGAGATCACCGATGCCAACAGCGCATTCTTTGATACTGCTAACAGTTTCAAAGGTAGTATCGCAGGTCTGCATGAGGTGCTCAAAGGCCAGGGATTGATGGAGTATACCCATTGCCTGAGTGAGCGAGAAACCTTATCTCCCGGACAGAAAGAAGAAATTGAAAGAGTTTACAACATGTATCCTCATCTTAATGATGATGCATTTATCAAAGAGAATCTGGCTTCATGGAAAGCCAAGGTAGGACTCTAAAATCTAAGTAAGGGACAAAGAACATGGGGACGGTTCGTTGTGCGTATAGCACTAGGAACCGTCCCCTGTGCGTAGTCCCATTGGTTTTCGGTTACCAAAATACCTTGATGCTATGTAGTAAGCCAAGAACTATTAAGAGAATTCCGGGTAGATAAGAAATTATGGCATCTAAACCAACCACGCTTCGGCGCAAGTGTTTGCCGATGACCTGACCCAAGGATAGAAAAAGATAATGAAATACTGCAATCAGGAACGGAAACGCTTGTGTCGCTGCCGAGAGCCCGTAGCCTACACCAACGCCAAAAGCGTCAAGGGATAGCGCCATGCCTAAAAACATAGCCTCCAATGGGTCAATGGTGTTGGAGGCGTTGAAATCACCTTTTGCCGGATGCCTCACAATGGTGATGGTAAGTCCTAAAATATTCCAAACCCAATGGATTTGTTTCCGTTTGGGTGATGACTCGGAGTATGATTCACGAATGGATGAAATCAGCATACTAAGACCAAGCCCTAACAAAATCAGGGAACTGAGTAGATTCCCGATATGACAGGGGAGAATATTGGAAAGCAGGTGTCCCAAGGTTGTGGCAGAGAGAGAACAAATTACTGAGGTTAGAAAGAAAAGAATGCCAGATAGAATAGGAATTCGTATATTTTTCATGCCGTAGGTAAAGCCGGCACCAAGGGAATCCAGACTCAAAGAGAGGGAAAGCAAAATAATACCAAGCACAACAAAGCCTCCTTTGTTTTATCATATGCAAGGTGTAAATCGGTGTGCTATATGGCATAAATGTTATCTTGTCCGCATAGGTTTATTTATAAGGACAAACCAAAGCGGAGGGATTGACATGAAAAAGTATCAGGGATTGACCAAAGAGGAAGTGGCAGAATCAAGAAAGAAGTACGGACGCAATACCTTAACCCCAAAGAAACGAAAAACCTTTTGGCAAACCTATTGGAGTAAGTATGATGACCCCATTATTCTTGTTCTTTTGGTGGCTT
Source organism: Ructibacterium sp. (assembly GCA_045539735.1). Classification (GTDB taxonomy): domain Bacteria; phylum Bacillota; class Clostridia; order Monoglobales; family Monoglobaceae; genus Ructibacterium. Next base: position 14,179 of record JAZQFW010000023.1, read on the forward strand.
TGGGGATCAATATTGTATTTACATTCTTTGGCAAGGTAGACTTGCATGAATGTGCAGGTATCTTTATTTCGGTCATGCTTTCTACTTTTGTCAGTACCTTTTCAGAATTCAATAATGAAAACACTTTTCAAAAACTGCAGGAAGAGGCGTCTAAAATTATATGCAAAGTTTACCGCGATAAAAATTTGTGTGAGATTCCCATTGCTGAGATTGTAACCGGTGATTCGATTTTACTCCAAAGCGGAGATATGATTCCGGCAGACGGCAGAGTGCTCAGCGGTAGAATTCGGGTTGACCAATCCACATTAAACGGAGAAAGCAAAGAGGTGGAAAAGTATGAGAGTGCCAATCTAGGTCAATGGGATAACCAAACCCCTGATTTTTGGGATAAGAATACCTTATATCGGGGAAGTATGGTCTGCTCCGGTGAATGTGTGATGGTGGCTCAGGCGGTAGGAGATTCTTCTCTGTATGGAAAACTGACCGCAGAAACACAAGAGGATGTGCGGGAAAGTCCGCTTTCGGTCAAACTTTCTAAACTGGCAAGAAGCATCAGCCGGTTTGGATATTTGGGTGCCATTTTGCTTGTAGTAGTTAGTTTTCTGCAAAATGCCATTTTGGAACAGCATTGCAATCCGATATGGATTGCAGCATACTTTGCGGATACCGGTAAGGTGATTTCTGACCTTGTCAGTTCCTTTATTATGGGAATTATCGTAGTAGTGATGGCAGTTCCGGAGGGACTTCCGCTTATGATTGCCATTGTTTGTTCGCTTAACATGAAAAAAATGCTCAAATCCAAGGTTTTGGTTCGTAAATTGATTGGCATTGAAACTGCGGGCGGTATCAATATTTTGTTTTCCGATAAAACCGGAACCATCACCAAAGGGAAGCCGGAGGTTATTCAGTTTCTGGATGCAAAAGCAAATGCCCACAAAAGTATGAAGGAAATTCCAACCATGCTTCAGCGTCTGGTTGGGGTATCGGTGGTGGCGAATTCATCTGCAAGGTTTTCCGGTAAAAAAATAATTGGTGGCAACGCGACTGAACAAGCGATGCTTGCTTTTATAGGTGCAAACGGGGTTCCCATGGATGGCATAGAGATGGTAATGGAACTACCCTTTCAATCAGCAAACAAGTTCTCTGCGACTCAAATTCGTGGTGCTTATGATTTGACCTTGGTCAAGGGTGCACCGGAGTTGCTGATTCCCAAATGCAGAAAGTGTTACCTTGCGAACGGAAACGAGGTGTTGTGGAGTAACAAAGTGGCATTGGAGGAGGAAATGAAGAGTCTTGCCAATCATGCCGTCCGCTTGCTTGCGCTTGCAATCAGCCATACGCCTCTTAATGGAGAAGAACTGCCTGAGTCTATGACGTTTCTCGGTATTATTGCCATTCGCGATGATGTCAGACCGGAAGCAAAGCGTGCAATCTATGAGGTTTCGCGGGCAGGAATTCAAACCATAATGATTACCGGTGACAGAAAGGAAACTGCAGTTGCGGTTGCCAAAGATGCAGGACTTTTCACTGAGGAAAGTCAAATGGTACTGACCTCGCAGGAACTTTCTCAAATGAGTGATGAGGAAATCAAAGAGGTCTTGCCGCGAATCAGAGTGATTGCACGGGCACTTCCTACGGATAAAAGCCGGTTGGTCGCGCTTGCACAACAGATGAATCTGGTAGTCGGAATGACCGGCGACGGTGTTAACGATGCACCGGCACTCAAACGTGCCGATGTGGGATTTGCTATGGGGTCCGGTTCGGAGGTTGCCAAGGAGGCTGGGGATATTGTCATTCTGGATGATAACTTTCTTTCCATTCGTAATGCCGTGTTGTACGGCAGAACGATTTACAACAGCATCAAAAAATTTATTCGATTCCAACTTACCATCAATGTGGCTGCAGTCACCGTTTCGATTCTTGGACCGATTGTAGGGGTAGAAAAACCGTTGGATATCTCACAAATGATATGGACCAACCTGATGATAGATAGTCTTGCAGCAATTGCCTTTGGCGGAGAACCGGCGCTTAATACCTATCTTTTGGAACGACCGAAAAAGAGAGAAGAGCCAATCCTTGATAGAGATATGTGGAGTTCCCTGATTGTAACGGGATTGTACGTCTGTGCACTTAGTTTGTTGATGTTTATTGTTCCCGGAATTCGTAACTGGTTTCGTCCGGGGGATGGAGATATTTATTTTTACACCGGATATTTTTCCTTTTTTATCTTCACTTGTATCTTTAATGCGTTTAATACCAGAACAGATAGCATCGACCTGTTGGAAAAACTATCGCTTAATAAACAATTTATAACAGTCATGGGCGGGATTGGTCTGGCACAAATTCTGATGACTTATATGGGTGGAAAGATATTGCGAACCGCAGGACTTGTCTTTCGGGAATGGGTGTTGGTTCTGGCGTTGGCTCTTACCATTATTCCGGTAGATATCTTTAGAAAACTGTGGATCACAAAAATTAAGCCTCCGATTTAATCGGAGGCTTAATTTAGTATTCTTCATAGGAATCGGTTTCCATTTTTGAAATAGAAATTTCATAAGCAGTTTTGATGATATAATTGTCATCATCAATCCGTTTTTGGTAGTCACGGCTTTGTACCCGTCCCCAGATTTTAAGATGGGTACCTACCGAAAGGCCTTCTGCAAATTTTGCATTTCGTCCCCACGCAATACAGGGGATATAATCGGATTTGTTATAAAAACGATTGACTGCAAGAAGAATATCGGCAATTTCCCGCTGAAACGGTGTGGTGCGATAAACCGGTGCTTTGCATATATATCCGCTAAGATAAATCTGATTTGGATTTTCAATCTCGTCAAGAGTTTCAAGACGGACTACTTTTTTTGCAAAGACCGTGAGAACCAAACGATTTCCGGTGTCTGTAAAATTGTTATAGGAACGAAATTGACCCTCTATCAAAAGTAAATCCCCTGCCTCCGGTGTAAATTCAGCGAAAAACCGCTCGGAGATGGTGACGTTTACAATATCGAAATTTTCACTCAGTCTGGGAATTCGTAGTTTAAAAAGAAAAAACTTTTCTCCATAAATCATATGAGAAAAAGTAAGTTCACCCAAGACTTCGCCTGCAATGGTTGCCTGATTGTTTTCAAAATAAGTATTTTCCACTTGATTCACTCCTGTCAAAGTATCACTAGAAAAAGTATATGCAGTCATTCGCCAATTAGAACCTCAAGTCCTCAAAGACTCGAGTAGAAACGCCACAAAGAAGAAGCAGAGTGACAAGAGCGAGATAAGGGTATAGTTCAGCTGGCTTTTCTGACCAGAATACATTGAATTCCTGTGGCGGGAGTTCAGTACCGTCCAAAGCATAGATGGTCCGTTGTAGGCAATAGGTAAAGCCTTCGTCACCAATGCTGGAGGCGGTTACGGTGGAACGAAGAGAAAGACCGCAGGTTAGAGGATAAAAGCCGGTACAATCCAGAGTTTGCGGGTCGTATGTGGTATCTGCGTTTAAAATCAAAGTGTTACCAAGTTTAATCATAATTATCACCAAGGTTAGGATTTCCCGATGAATGGATTTGTATTCTGTCTTTTCGCGGAAAATGGCATGATGGAAAAAAATAAGCATAAACTGTCATTAAAAGGAGAGATGACTATGAAAATATGGCTTATCAGCAAAAAAACAGGAATCATCTGTATCGGGATCTTGGTGGGACTCTTGAGTTTGATTGCATTAGGGCGAAACAGTGCAATTACGGTTGCCAAAGCGGAGCGGGATTTGCCGATTTATTGCGTCGATAAGGGGGAGGAAAAACTGATTTCTATTAGTTTTGATGCCGCTTGGGGGGCAGAAGATACCATGCAGTTAATTGAAATCTTAGACAAGTATCAGGTAAAAGCCACCTTTTTTGTTGTTGGCAGTTGGGTGGATGAATTCCCAGATGCAGTTAAGGCACTTTCGGACGCAGGGCATGAAATCATGAACCATTCCAATAGCCATCCGCACATGACCCAAATCTCCAAAGAGAAAATGAAAGAGGAGTTGGAAAACTGTAACCAAAAAATTGCTGCAATCACAGGAAAAACACCGGATTTGTTTCGCCCTCCCTATGGCGATTATAACAATGATGTGGTTCAAACCGTAAGAGAGTGCGGAATGTATACCGTCCAATGGTCGGTGGACAGTTTGGATTGGAAGGATTTATCCGCATCGGAAATTACAAAACGGGTCACCGAGCGGGCACATCCGGGCGGGATTGTTCTTTTCCATAATGCTGCCAAAAATACACCGGAGGCATTGCCGCATATTCTGGAGAAGTTGCAGGGAGACGGATATCAGTTTCTCCCTATCTCGGAATTGATTTACCGGGAAGATTATCGCATTGACCAAGCGGGAAAACAGTATCAAAAACAAGAAAAACCGGGGCAGTAAAACTGCTCCGGTTTTTATATTAAAGAGTTGTTTTATTGAAAAAAGGGGGATGACATTGCAATTCCTGCCACCATATTGAATAAAAGTATTTTTCTTAGGTCTTGTCTTGACTTTAGAAATATATGGTTATATAATAATTATTTAGATATAAATGGTTGAAATATACATAAAAGTTTTCATGAAGGGAAGTTATGTTATGAAACGAGTTTTGAGTGTGCTTCTGGTATTCTCGATGATGATTTCTGTGATTCCATCGGTAGTTGGCGGCACAGAATATGGAAGTGGCGACGGGATACATTCCGTTGTGGGAGGTTCCTGCGGTGAAAATATTAATTGGTCGTTTGATGAATCAAGCGGGACGCTTACCATAAGCGGCGAGGGTGAGATGAATAATTACGCCTACGATGGCATGCAGGAGTATTATGATGTTTTACATAATGCGAACCGTGTTGTTATCAAAGAAGGTATTACATCGATAGGGGAAGGTGCTTTTCAGTATTGCCCTATGAGAGAAATTAGTTTTCCGTCTACCTTGAAGTCAATAGGCGGTTTTGCTTTTGCCAAGGCTGATCAACTTCAAAAAATTGAATATAACGGTTGTAGTATCGAATCAATAGGTGAAAGAGCATTTTATGGATGCTGGAGCCTTGAAAACTTTTACGTCTTTAATCCTCAATGTTTGATCGGTGAAGGTGTATTCAATGAAGCGTATTCCGGAAAACTTAGCGGTTATGCAGATTCAACTGCAGAAACATACGCCAATACCTATGGTATAGAATTCAATGATATAGCAGGTAGTTGTGGCGAAAACCTCAAATGGGAACTGAATTCCAACTTTGAACTTGTGATTTCACCTGTGGATAATTCTCTTTCTAACAAGATGAATGAATGGGGTGGAGATGTTTGGATGCCCTGGGATTTTTTTGCAGATGATATTAAAAGTGCAACCCTTTGTGATGGTGTTGAGAATATTACAAGATATACCTTTACTTGTTATCAGAATCTTGAAACAATAACCATCCCTGACAGTGTAACTATGATTGAAAATATTTCAATTCACGATTGTAGGGGGTTAAAAAATATTAGTGTTTCAAGCGAAAATCCTACATACAAAAGTGAAAACGGTGTTCTTTTTACAAAGGAAATGGATGCCATTATTCAATATCCATCAGGCAAAGAAGGAACATTTTATGCAATTCCAGATTCTGTAGCGACGGTTGCAGAAGGTGCCTTTGCTTACAACAGTAATCTTATGACAATACAACTTCCTGCTTCTGTTTCAGTTGTTACAGAGGGCGCTTTTGGCATTGCAAATTCACTGCAAAATATTACTGTTGTAGATGGAAATGAATATTACATTAGTAGTGACGGAGTTTTGTACACAGAGGACATGAAAGGACTTATTGCATATCCTACTGCAAAACAGTGCGAAGATTTTATGGTTCCTGACTATGTTGAGTGGATTGCGGCAGATGCTTTTAATTCCGTTGAGTTTCACAGCGTTTCATTCTTTGAGGGGTTGGAGAGAATCGGTTCCTGCGCCTTTGCGAACTGTCGAAACTTAATAGAAATTGAACTTCCTTCATCTTTGAGATATATTGAAAACTCTGCTTTTGCATACTGCGAAAATCTTTCTAGGGTTACCATTGCCGATGGAGTGAGTTATATTGGTGATAGAACATTTCAGGAATGCCCTAATATGAACGAAATCATTGTTCCTGCAAGCGTCGCAGAAATCGGCGTTGGAGCATTCGATTGCGGTAGTGAGAATTTGACTATCTGCGGTTACAGAGGCACACTTGCAGAAGAATATGCAATGAATCACGGACTTAACTTTACTGCTTTAGACGGCGGGGATGTGGGCCCTGAGCCTGAGGAACCGGAAACTGATAATTTCGTGTTTCCCATGGAACTTAGATTCCATAAAGATACCTATTTTAATGGGGCTGTGCATGCAGTGATTACTCTTGTGGATATGCACAATACCACAAATAATGTTGTCCAGTCAGTTCATTTTATCGAAAAAGAAACTCAGTGTGTAGAACTTCCCATTCCGAATCATACGGATGAAAGCAAGTATTTTGTAAGAATTAAATATATGGGGACTCTTGATACAAATATAGACTCAAATGTTCAATATTTGTATGCAAAAAATGGCGGTTTGACAACTGTAATGGAAGAAAGAGCCATTCTTGATAAGCCTGAACAGCCTATAGTTATTTATGCACCTCAGAAAAACACTGTAAATGGCAAAATCAATTTACCGGAAGACTATTGGTGCGAAGATGAAGATGCATCCCTTACAAATTTGTCGGTAGAGATTTATGACGGCGCGGATAATTATATCGGCTTTACAGAGGCAGAGGTTGATGAAAATCTAAATTATTCCTTTGTATTGCCGGCACATGTATTGGGTAATTACACATTCAAGGTTAAACCTATATTTACAAAAGGTGCAGAAGAAATTGTAAACCCAAGAGTAAATCTTATCCTTAAGTATTACGAACTTTATAATTCAAATGGATACAAACAGTATTATGGGGCTGGGACTGATGGAGCACCTGTTTACGGTGCACACTTTAACTTGGAATCGGGTTCTGTTGTATCGGGAACCTTATGTATTCCCGCAGAAGCATATATTGATAACGCACAGCTTTTTATGTCGGTTTCTGGCTTTAAACCCGAGAATTATGATGAAGAAAATTGTGAGGGCGACTATTATTTTGAAATTGAATTTGAAGAAGGTAGAAGTGAATACGATTGGTACTTTGCAGTCGAAAGAGATGCGGAAATTATTGTTGGATATAATCTTTTTATACAAAATCAGGAGGAGGCAAATACCAATCTCCTTGATGGAACATTTTTCAGTCGGGATTTAGAGCAAACGACAGATAGTTTTGAAGAGGCTTCTCGTTATTGGATTGGCGGAGAATACACTGGAATCCGTATGGAACTTCAGTTTAGCGATGAGCCTTACGATGAGATTACCGATGACATGATAAATAGTTTTGTAAATGAGATTTATCATCTTGCAAAAGATTATAACTATGACGAATTATTTAGCATGGTCAATGATAACAGAGAAATTCTTGAACATATTGGCGTTGATTACATCCAATGGGCTGACAGTAGCGAAAATGTTTGCCACGGAACCATAAAGGTTCTTGTTACAAAGATTAATTGGTTAGCAATTAATTTTACGCTGGAATTGTTTTTGGATTTCTTCAAGGAATCTTTGGAAATCAGCAGAATTTCCCGTGCAGATTCTTGGATGGAAATGCGGGAGAGACTTTGTGAACTTGGTCGTTTTTCTGATGATATCAACCTCATAGAATCGTTGCAAAGACCAACGGAAGCATATAAAAGAGCATTTGATGATATGCGAGATGCAGATATTAACTCTATGGACGCCATCCAATCTATGCTTATAAAAGCGTATGAGGAAACCAAGAAAAGCGAAGCAGTAGTCCCAGGCGGTGGCGGCGGTAGCGGTGGCGGTGGAGTCTCACTTACTATCAACGCCATTGACTCAAACACTCTTGAAGTGATTGAGGGTGTACAGATTTTTGTCACTAACGAAGATGAGAGTATTCGTGAATCGGGCGTTTCTGACGATGAAGGTAAGGTTTACTTGCCTGTTGGCAGCGGTGTATACAGCGTTCAGGCAATCGCTGATGGTTATCAGATGCGGAACTTTGTTGTTGAAAAGACAGACGAAAATTATGAGTTCACGGTATATATGAGTAAAAATGATATTCTTCAGGTTGAAACAAATGTTAAGGAAATGACCTATGAGGAAATCATTGATGCTGGTATTGATGTAGATGCAATCGAAAACAAGCAGGTTTACAACTGTACAGCGGTACTCACGTTCACACCGTCATCATCTTCTTCGGGTTCAATAGGTGGTGGCACCTTGCCGGAGAACATAACATTTGACTACATTTGCACAGAGACAGAGGTATTTAACGCAGAGCCTGTACGCTTTGGCAATACATCTGTATGTCCTGTTGCAAAGGATGTTTATCTTATTATTTATTCCAGCACTACGTGGATTAAAGAGATGTTCGAGGTTCAACTTCTTATTACAAATACATCTGCAATTGAAACCATAAGAGATTGTGCTGCAAAGATTAATCTTCCCGAAGGTCTTTCTCTGGCTGCCATGAATGATGAACTTGGTCAGCAGAACGAGGAGGTTTCCATCGGCATTATTGATCCGAAGGGGAATGCGGATATTCGTTGGTATCTCTGTGGTAATGCCGAGGGTGAATATACAATCGGCGGAACAGTTTGGGGTGTACGCGAAGGCGGCGGAATTTCCGAAGATATTTCGGTTAGATTCAGTTCAAAAGAGAAAATATCTGTATTTGGCGGAAATGCATTGAATCTTACCATCAGAGCCGAAAAAACTGCAACCGTTGGTGAGCCATACAAAGTTAAATACGTTCTCCAGAATGTATCCCCGAAAGATTTGTACAATGTAGAGATTAACATTCTCGGCGGCAAGTTTTTAAGCGAGTACTCTGTTGAGAATTTGACACCCCCGTATGGTTGGGAAGGCAGTCTTGCAAATGGTTTTATATACAGGGATGCGATTTTGGAATCAGGCGAAACGCTGTCCGGTGTATTTGAAGTGATTTTTGCCGAGGGCATTGATACAGATTATGCAGAGTATGTGCTCAGTAATATGTTTGTGGTAGCAGGAAACGGAAGTACAGTAAATGTTCCAACCGATATAGATCTTGTTGACGAGATAGTAACACATCATTGGGATAATGGAACGGTTACCAAGGAAGCGACTTGTAAAGAAGAAGGAGAGATGGTATATCAGTGTACTGATGCAGGGTGTGACGATGTTAAAATAACACAGATTCCTGCAAAGGGGCACGCGTGGGATGAGGGTATTATAACTCGTGAACCTACTGAAACTGCAGAAGGTGAAAAAACTTATACCTGCTTACGTTGCGGAGAAACAAAAACCGAACCTGTTAAGAGAATTGAAAGACAGGATATTTCGTTCCTGGTAGATGAAATAAAGTATACTTACGGTGACAGAAGTGCAATTTATCACTATGCATATAATGACAGCGAAGGCGGCGGCCAACTGACATATGCAAGCAGTAATGAGGATGTTGCGACTGTAGACCACAGAGGTAAGGTTACCATTCATAACGCGGGTGAGGCAATCATTACTGCAACTGCGGCGGCTGTCCCTGGAAGATATTTGAAAACATCTACAAGTTATAAACTCATTGTCAACAAAGCGGAACTTCACATAAGAGCCAATGATAATGTTATATACTATGGAGATACTCCGAAAAACTGTGGCTATTCAGTAGATGGCTTTGTGAATGGTGAAACGGTATCTATTCTCAGCGGAAAAGCAGCATATTCCTATGATTATGAAAAATATGGTGAGCCGGGTGATTATAATATTACGGTATCAGGATTCAGTGCCCGTAACTATGATATTTGGTATGAAGAAGGAATTCTCTGTGTTGAAAGAGCTGTTAATTATGAAATTAATATAGGAAAACTTACACAGCGCAAAGGAAGCGTTGAGCCTGTAATTGTAAGCACCACACCTTTTGACGATTCTGCAAAATTTGATGTGAAATATCAAAATGCAGACGGAGAATGGCAGGACGATGTTCCGACAGAAATTGGCGAATATAAGGTAAGAGCATATCTGGTAGATAGTCGTAACCTGGATTTTTGTCTTGATAGTTGGACAGAGGCTGTGCTCACAATAAAAGCAGGGGCAATGATTGATGTAGGCGGTGAAACCGGTGGTGTTGATGTTGAAATTAACACCAGTGACGAAAAAGTTGAGATCATCGTGGATGAAAAGGCTCTGAAAGAGGTTATTAACAATATTCCGTCTACCGGTGAGATTGTCATTGATGTTAAGGGGAACGGAGAGAAGAAAGAACTTGTTCTTCCCTCAAACCTTGTAGGTGCCCTTCATGAGAGTGAACAGGCAAAAGAGGTTACCGTTATTGCGGACGATACCGAAATTTCTGTAAGTCCCGATGCCCTCAAAAAGGTTGCTGAAACAATGGAGAACAACGATAAGGTTGGTATCAGCATAGGTGCCGTTGAAAAAGACAACCTTAACAAAGAACAACAGCAGGCACTTGATGCTATTTCTAAGGATGCGGTTGTTTTATCTCTTAATATGGTTGTGTCCAAATATGACAATGATGGAAACAAAGTCGCTGAAGAGAAGATTCACGAATTCGACGGCAAGGTTAATGTGCGTGCTGCATACGAAATGCCGGCTGAAGATAATGGTCAACGAGTAATTGTTTGTTATGTATCCGACAATGCTTCTGTAACATATATCCGTGCAGAGTATATGGACGGATATGTAGAGTTTGAAACCGATCACTTTTCTCACTTTGCGATTATGACAATTGGCGGAGAGCCGGGTGTTAATGTTTCTTTAAGAACAACAGAAGAGAGTTGGTATTTTGATAATATTACTGTTGGTGAATATGATGGAGAATCGGATGAGGCGACTGCTTATATCGCGATCTTTGACGAAAAGAATATTCTGATAGGGGTACAGACGGAGGCGTTCAGTTTAGCAGGAATTGAGAGTATTCAAGTCGCCAAGATAGACGAAGCAAACTATGCTATGGTCTACGTTTGGGAAAATGATACAATGAAACCTCTTACTGATAAACCGAAGAAATTAGATTTATCAAAAACGCCGATAAGTACAAAATCTAACGAAAATTGATCAAATGAGATTGCGAAAGGTGATGACCATGTTGGGGTGTTTTATTACCCTGATATGGTCGTCATCTTATACAGTAACGTATTACTTTTTAGTCCGTTGCGTAAATTATAAAAGGGTTGTAAAAGATGTTCGCTGAATAAGGAGGATACCATGCCGAAACAATTAAACGGAAAAGGGAAAAAACGGGAGGAATTAAAACGGAATTTCGATCAGGGGAGAAGAGGAACTTCTGTTTTGTATTTGGTTTTGGTGACGGTTGTGATTGGGGTGTTGGTGCGTCAGGTGTTTGCAAGGAATTATGAAAACTGTTTCACTTGCCTTTTAACTTTGCTTCTTTTCTTGGTTCCAACCTTTGTGGAACGCAAGTTGAGAATCAGTTTGCCCAATACGCTTGAAGTTATCATTATTCTGTTTATTTTTTCGGCTGAGATTCTTGGGGAGATTTCGGCATTTTACATTCGGTTTTCTTGGTGGGATGATTTGTTGCATACTTTAAACGGCTTTTTAATGGCGGCAATAGGAGTATCCTTGGTCGATATCCTGAACCAAAATGAAATCTTTAAGTTTAAATTATCCCCTTTTTTTGTTGCATTGGTGGGCTTTTGTTTTTCTATGACCATCGGTGTCATATGGGAGTTTTTTGAATTTTTTATGGACTATTTCATGAAAACAGATATGCAAAAAGACGCCGTGCTTAAAGCCATTTCTTCTGTCACGTTACACCCGATGCATGAAAATGTTCCTATTGTGGTTGATGGAATTGAAGAGGTGATTCTTCAAGGGGAACATATGTCGGTGAACGGAGTTTCGGTACAAACTTATCCAATGAAACTTAGTGGATATCTGGATTTAGGCCTACTAGACACCATGAAAGACCTCTTTGTAAACTTTATTGGGGCAGTGGTGTTTTCTGTGTCCGGATATTTTTATATAAAAACCAGAGAAAAAGGTGAGTGGATTCGAGGCCTGATTCCTCGCAAAAAACAGCAAGAAAACGAATAAGTTTTAAATTTTATGTTAATTTTTCGTAAAATTCTTGCATTTTGTCAAAAGAAAGGTTATAATGAATAAGTGAAATTAGAGTATTTCATGGTAGTTTTTTGGAGGTGGCGTTATGCAAAGCAGACTGTTTCAAAATACTTTGACACAGTTGAAGAAAGACATAAAGCGTGTAGTCGGTGTTCTGGATGATACAGAAACCGTGATTGCGTGTACAGATGAAAGCAGAATCGGCAGTTCGATTGACAATATACTGACCGTATTTGACGGCAGCGGTGAAAATAAAACCGTTGGTGGCTATACTTATAAACGGATTGAAACATTTAATAAGAATGAATATGTTGTTTTCTGTGAGGGTGATGATGAGGTTTCAAAGAATGCCTGCGGATTTATGGGTGTTCATTTCCTTGCGGTGAAACAATATTATGATGAAAAGTATGATCGTAATAGTTTCATTAAGAATATTATTGTTGACAATATCTTGCCCGGCGATGTGCTTTATCGTACAAGAGAACTTCATTTAAACATTGATGCGATTCGCGTTGTATATCTGGTTCGTACTCATAAGGGAATGGAAAACACTTCCATGGATATTTTGAAGAACCTGTTTCCGGACAAGAATCAGGATTTTGTGATTCGTATTGATGACAGTGACAGTGTGGTAATCAAGGAATTCAAAGGTGATATTACCAAGGATGAGATTCTGCAGATTGCCCAAAATATTGTTGATACCCTCAGCGCAGAAGAAATGGTTGCGGTTTCTGTTGGTATTTCTACTGTCGTCAGCAATATTCAGGAACTGGCACAGGCGTATCGCGAGGCGAGAATTGCGCTGGAAGTCGGTAAGGTGTTTGATACCGAGAAGAGTATTATCAGTTATGATAATCTGGGCATCGGCAGACTGATTTATCAGTTGCCCACTACCTTGTGTGAATTATTCTTAAAGGAAGTCTTTAAGAAGGAGTCTATCAATGTCCTTGATCAGGAAACCATTGGTACCATTCAAAAATTCTTTGAAAACAACCTGAATGTTTCTGAAACATCCAGAAAACTTTTTGTGCACAGAAATACACTTGTTTATAGATTGGACAAGATTAAGAAGTTGACCGGCCTGGATTTGCGTGAATTTGATGACGCTATTATCTTCAAAGTGGCTATGATGGTCAATAAATATCTTACCTCAGAACCTACCAGAATTTAAGGTTTGTGGACTGAAATCGCATAGCGGAGCTTTTGCTCCGCTATGTGTTGTATCAAGGAGATTTTAACGATGATTGAATTACGGAATGTAACCAAAATATATCCTAAAACAGAAATTCATGCGCTAAAAAACTTGAATGTGAAGATTGAAAAGGGTGAATTTGTCTTTTTGATTGGTGCCACGGGTGCGGGAAAGAGTACCCTGATGAAACTTCTTTTGCGTGAAGAAGTGGCAGACCAAGGGGAAGTGCTCGTAAACGGCGTAGATGTCAAAAAACTTCGCGGGCGTCATATATCTAAATTTCGCAGGGGAATCGGCGTTGTGTTTCAGGATTTTAGGTTGTTGCCGGACCGAACTGTATATGATAATGTTGCATTTGCCATGCAGGTAGTGGGGGCATCGTCCAAAAATATCAAGCATGTGGTGCCGCAGGTCTTGAATTTGGTAGGACTTTCCGAAAAAGCAGATGCCAAACCGGGTCAACTTTCCGGTGGTGAACAGCAGCGTGTTTCCATGGCACGGGCACTTGTCAACAATCCGCCTCTTTTGATTGCGGATGAACCGACGGGGAACCTTGACCCGGAAACTTCGGATGAGATTATGGACTTATTGATACGTATCAACCGTCTTGGTACAACGGTAATTATGGCAACCCACGCCAGAGAACTGGTGAATCGGATGCAAAAGCGGGTATTGACGCTGGAAAAGGGTCAATTGATTCGCGATGCAGAGCAAGGAGGGTATCAACTTGTTTAGAGCACTACGGTATTTCCTGGTTCAGGGATGCAAAAATATTTGGAACAACAAAATTATGGGTGCAGCGTCTATCGGCATTGTTGCGGCAAGTCTTGTTTTACTGGGTGTCTTCCAACTTGCCATTATCAATCTAAACAGTTGGATTTCTCAGGTGGAACAACAATGTGAAATTAATGTCTATCTTGAAAACGAGATGGAAGGCACCAACATCAATCGAATCAAAAGTGAACTTTCTGCCATTGAAAATGTGTCAAAAGTTACTTTTTTCTCCAAGGATGAACGGGTTGAGCGCACCAAGGAAACCACCTACAAAGGCAGAGAATATATGCTTGAGGATTTGGAACAGGATAACATTGTCCGCGATTCTTATATCCTAACAGTAACCTCACTTTCTGAGGCGCCAAAGGTGGCAGAACTTGCCGCAAAGGTGCCTGGTGTGGATGAAGTAGTAAACCGGCAGGATTTGGTGGATAAAATTCAGGTTGTTGCGGATATTATTCGTGAGATTGGTGTGTGGCTTATGTTACTTCTGGTCTTAATTGCAATGTTTATCATTGCAAATACCATCAGAATCGGTTTGATTTCTCGTAGCGGAGAGGTCGACATCATGCGCTTTGTTGGTGCGTCTAACGCCTATATCCGCGGCCCCTTTATGATTGAGGGAGTTCTTCTTGGAATTTTTGGAGCAATCCTTGCCGCTGGTTTGATTTTTTCAGGTTATAGTTTGCTTTTCCGTTCTGCAACGGAATTCTTTCCGGATATGGGACAAGCCTTATTGCTTCCCATTTCAGCAATCTGGAAGATGGTAACAATTACTTCTTTGGGAATTGGTGTGAGCATCGGCTTGATTGGCAGCGGAATTTCCATACGCAAACATTTAAAGGTATAGGGAGAGACGGTATGAATAAAAAAACAGTAAAAATAGTTTCTATTGTAATTGCCGTTCTTTTTCTTCTTGGCATTGTTGGACCATTGCTTGTATCTGTTGTTTACGGACAGCCAACCGACTCCAAACTTCAACAAATGAAAGAACAGGAGAAAAAGGCGATTCAAGAGGTACAAGAACTGGAAAAGAAACTCAACGAGGCAACGGATAAGGTTTTCGTGCTGGAGGAATCGCTCAAGCAAAAAGAGGAAGAACTGAAAATGGTTGACGAGGAACTTCGAGTTGCAGAAGAAGCCGAGGCACGGCAGATGGATAAGTTTAAAAAACGGATGGCGGTGGTTTGTGAAAGCGGAACTACGTCCTATCTGGATGTGATTTTTTCTGCTACAAGTTTTTCCGATTTGATTGACAGGGTTGTCATAGCGAGAGAGATTGCTGAATACGATAACAATATCTTAGATTCCATGCAAAAGGTCAAAGAAGAGATTCGCGACCGCAAGATAAAAATGGAAGAAATCAAGGCGCAACAGGAAGCGGAAAAAGCAGAACTGGATTCGGCGCTGAATGAGTTGAAAGAAAAAACAGAAGAAGCGACTGATTATATGGAGCAACTGAAAAAGGATACGGCCGAATATGAAGCGTATCTGGATGCACAGGCAAGGGAAAAAGAGGCGGCGAAGAACCGTGCGGGGATTTCTTCTTCCGGCTATGCGGATTTGAGTAAGGTGAGCAACGGAATGTTTCTCTGGCCGACCAACAGTTGGTATATTACCAGTCACTTTTCGCCCAATCGTGTCAATCCGGTAACCGGAGTATTAAGACCTCACACAGGAACCGATGTAGGTGCTTCCCAGGGTGCTCCTATCTGGGCAGCAAAAGGCGGAAAGGTTATCATGGCAGAGTACAACGGTGGATACGGAAACTGTGTGATTATCAGCCATGGCAACGGGGTGAATACCCTGTATGGACATATGAGTGCCATTTTAGTATCTGCCGGAGCAACCGTAGAACAAGGACAACAGATTGGCAGAGTAGGTTCCACCGGAAATTCCACAGGACCGCATCTACACTTTGAGGTATTGATTGACGGAACGCCTGTGAATCCCATGCAATATTTCTAATTACGGAAAGCGAGGTTTCAGTGTGTATCTTAAAAAGTCAGTATTGATTGTTTCAGCAATTGTGTTAATCATTGCCACTGCAACGCTTACCATTGGTATTGTAAACCCCTTTGGCTTTACGGCTTGGGGAGAGTTTCTTCAATTCTCTGTTATCAGCAGATTGATTCAAGGGGAATTTTATGAAGATGTCGATAAAGAAACCATAGCTAATACCGCAATTGAGGGTGTTGCAATAGCAACCGGTGACCCGTATACCCGATATTTGTGGGGAGAATCTGCAGCAGAATATATGGAAAGTATTGAGGGGAACTATTGCGGCATTGGTATTTATATCGAAAACGATGCAAGTGATGATACCATTTCCATTGTTTCGCCGATTGCGGGAACGCCGGCAGAAGAGGCAGGACTGGTAACCGGGGATAAAATTCTTGCTGTCAATGGTGTTTCCTTTACAGGTCAGGAAATCAATGACGCCGTCGCCCGGATGCGGGGGGAAGAGGGAACTTTAGTTACGATTACAGTGCTGAGAAAGTCAACCGGTCAAATGGAGGATATTGAACTCACCCGACAGGAGATTGAGATTCCAAGTGTGGAAAGTGAAATGCTTACTGATACGGTTGCTTGTATCAGAATCACCCAATTCACCAACAATACCTCGGAGTTGTTTTTGGATGCCTATACCAAACATCAAAAAGATGGGATGAAAAAACTAGTCCTTGACCTTAGAAACAACCCCGGCGGCTTGATGATGGAGGCAGCAGAGATTGCCAATATGTTTATTGAGGATGAAAAGGTGATTGTTTATACCTTGGATAAAGATGAAAACAGGGTAAACTATCCGGCAACGGGACCGGCTGAATCCATTCCTATGGTGGTGCTTACCAATCAAGGAAGTGCATCAGCAAGCGAAGTGTTAACTGGTGCGTTAAAGGATTATGATATTGCCTATCACATAGGAGAAAAAACCTATGGAAAAGGTGTTGTGCAAGGCGTTTATGAAACCGGAAAGGATTCGGTGCTTTCGGTGACAGTCGCCCGTTATTATACTCCAAACGGAGTTTGCATTCACGGAGATGGAATAGAACCGGATGAAGTGGTTTTTATGGATGTGGAGAAATATGCGCGTTTGTCTGAACTAACTTTAAACGAAGACGAACAAATGCAAAAGGCGATTGCATATTTAGAGCAGTGATACGGCTTGGAATCCTTGTGGTGCGTTCAGAGAAAACCGGTATTTTTGATAAACTTCTAAGACCGGTTCAGGAAAGAGAGCGGTTTCGTACACAGACTGAAATTGTGGTGGCGGAACTTAAATGGACCAAAGAAGAACTTTTACGGATGCCCCGCTGGATTCGCAAACGAATTTATCAGGCGGGGGTTAGAGTTTTAGAAAAAAACAAATGCATCAAAATAGCACCTGAGCAGAATGCGCAGGAAGCAATCTTTGGGGAAGTTCAGCAGGAGAGCGGATTTTATTTGCCGATTCCACCTAAGTGGATGCATTCTTGTCTTTTTGATTTGATTCCAAAATATTCCGGTGCGGTTTATCTTCGGACCAGCAGGATGGATTTTGTAAGCAAGGAATTGCTTTCGTTGCTCTGTCCTGTGAGTGAGTCAATGTATTTTTATACCGATGACAAAAAGCGTGCAGAGGTTGTGATTGAACATATCTGTGACGAATACGGATTTTATCCGGAGCAAATCAGGGATGAACGCCCTACGCCTTTGGACGGATTATGGATTGACTTGGACAGAGGAGCATTCGGTATTGGAACTGATATCCTTGCAGATGGCATGGAATGCCGGATAGATACCCATGATTATCAAGTAGCGCAAGAGAAATATTGGTCCGGTGTAGAACTTTGT
This sequence comes from Ructibacterium sp., assembly GCA_045539735.1. GTDB lineage: Bacteria > Bacillota > Clostridia > Monoglobales > Monoglobaceae > Ructibacterium. The sequence goes on from JAZQFW010000023.1 coordinate 32,167, forward strand.
GCTCAGAATATGGTATTTGTTTCTTGGTGTAAAGGCAAAAAACGGTTGACAACCAGTTAAAAATTGAGTATAATATTTAGATATTGTGTATTATCATGTACGGAGGTTTCAATAACATGGAGAAGAAAATTACCCTTACAGTAGACGGCTTAAAAAAACTGGAGGATGAACTTGAATATTTAAAAACCAAAAAACGGAAAGAAGTATCCGAGAAAATCAAGGTTGCCCTTGGTTTTGGTGACCTTTCCGAGAATTCAGAATATGATGAAGCGAAGAACGAACAGGCGCAGGTTGAAATTCGTATCAGCGAATTGGAATCTATGCTGAAGAATGCCATCATTATTGATGCTGAGGATATTGACAGAACCAAGGTTGGTATCGGTACCCGCGTACAGATTCTTGATGTGGAATTTGATGAAACTGAGTGGTATACCATCGTTGGCTCTACAGAGGCAGACCCCACCAACGAAAATGAAAAGACCATTTCCAATGAATGCCCCCTCTTTATGGCGATCAAAGGAAAGGAAGTAGGCGAAACCGCACTGTTGGATACTGTAGACGGTCCTATTTCCTATAAAATTCTTGCCATTGAATAACCAAAGAGAAAGGAAAGCAGTTATGAGCGAACAAATGCAACAAAATAATGGACAAACGCAAGAAAAGGATTTGAATGAAGTTTTAAAAATCCGCAGAGAAAAACTGCAAACCTTGCAGGCAGAGGGTGAAAATCCCTTTGCGATTACCAAGTTCAATCAAGAACATCATACCAGCGAGATTATTGAAAACTACGATGCCTTTGAGGGTAAAACCGTTGTAGTTGCAGGCCGTTTGATGTCAAAGCGTGTCATGGGAAAAATGTCCTTTGCTGATTTGCAGGACGGCGAGGGCAAAATCCAACTTTGTGTTAAGCGCGACGAACTCGGTGAAGAACCCTACGCAAAGTATAAGAAGCTGGACATCGGCGATATGGTTGGTGTAACCGGTGAAGTATTTACCACCCAAAAAGGTGAAATCTCTATTCGTGCAACCGAGGTTAAATTGCTGAGTAAATCTCTGCGTCCTCTGCCGGAAAAATATCACGGCTTGACCAATACCGATTTGCGTTACCGTCAGCGGTATGTGGATTTAATTATGAATCCGGATGTAAAGCGTACCTTCCAACTGCGTAGCAAGATTATGACCGCAATTCGTAATTATCTGGATTCCAGAGGTTATATGGAAGTGGAAACTCCAATTCTTAACACCATTCCCGGCGGTGCTGCGGCGCGTCCGTTTATTACCCACCACAATACATTGGATATTGATATGTATCTGCGTATTGCGCCGGAACTTTACTTAAAACGCTTGATTGTTGGCGGCTTTGAGCGTGTGTATGAAATGGGCAGACTCTTCCGTAACGAGGGTATGGATGTGAAGCATAATCCTGAGTTTACCTCAATTGAAATGTATCAGGCGTACGCTGATTTTGAAGATATGATGAACCTGACCGAGGATATGATTCGCTCTGTCGCACAGGAAGTTTTGGGCACCACCCAAATTACCTATGAAGGACAAGACCTTGACCTTGGTAAGCCTTGGGATAGAATCACTATGACCGATTCCATCACCAAATATACCGGTGTTGATTTCCACAATGCCAAAGATGCCAAAGAGGCAGAAGAGATGGCAAAATCCTTGGGAATTGAGTTTGATGAAGATGCAGAACCCATGACCAAGGGTGAAATTATTGCTCTTGTCTTCGAAGAAAAGGTAGAAGACCGTCTGGTTCAGCCGACCTTTATTACCGAATATCCGGTAGAAATTTCTCCGCTTGCAAAGCGCTATGCGGATAACCCTGATTTCACAGAGCGATTTGAGGTCTTTATCATGGGTAGAGAATACGGCAACGCATTCTCGGAACTCAATGACCCCATTGACCAGAAAGAACGTTTTATGAAGCAGGTGGAAAAGAGAGAAAAAGGTGACGACGAAGCGAACATGATGGATGAAGATTATGTCAATGCTTTGGAATACGGACTCCCGCCCACAGGTGGTCTTGGCATCGGTATCGATCGTCTGGTTATGCTCCTTACCGGCAGTTCGTCCATTCGCGATGTCTTGCTCTTCCCAACAATGAAGCCATTGGATAAGTAAGCATATTGGAACTGCTGCATGAAACATGCAGCAGTTTTTTATTCCTACCCATGGAGGTTAGTATGAAACTAAACAACAATGCACCAACACCGATGTATCTGCAACTTGCAGAGTATCTTTCTCAAAAAATCAAAGATGGAAACTATGCCGTTGGCGATAAATTGCCATCGGAAAGTAGTTTGTGCAAAGAATTTTCCATTAGCAGAATCACGGTGCGTCAGGCACTTAATTTACTGATGCAACAGGATTTCATTTACTCTGTGCAGGGAAAAGGTGTGTATGTAAAACCTAAGGCAATTCGGCAAAGACTGAATGAAATTGTCAGCTTCAGCAGTGTACTGCATGAAAAAGGTCTCCACGGTCATACGGATATTTTGTCTTATTCCGAACAAATCAAGAACAAAGAAGCAGCAGAATTGTTAGGGGAAAATCTCTCCTTGTTAAACCTTATCGGCTATGCAGAGGAAACGCCAATTGTCTCCTATCGCTCTTATTTTACCTTAGAGATGGGGAAGAAGATGCATGAGGCAGCAAGCCAAATGATTGCACAAAAGACTGCATTTTCTACTTATGATTTGTATTCCATTCTACAAATCAAGATTCATCATATTGAACAGACGATTTCTGCCATCAACGCAGACAGCGAACTCTGTGAAATCATGAAACTGCCCAAAGGAAAGGCAGTGATGCTTTTAAAGACAGTTTATTATGATGCAAACAACAAGCCGATGGAGTATAAACTTGGATTCTATCATTCAGACGTATTCTCCTTTCAAGCGCAACGGAGCATCTAAAAATTTATAAAAAACACTTGACAGACTCGAATCAATGATATATACTTAATTTAACTTGTTATAACAGGTTATATTAAGGAGGTATATCATGGCAAAGGAAAGTGTAAGAATCATTTGCCCGAATGGGCACCTTGGGTTCGCACCCACCAAGGAAGAGAGTTTTTATATCGGTGCGGCAACCAAACCGGATTACTATTGTTGTGACTCCGGTAGTGACGATATCGGTCCTGTACCGTTGGGGGCAGACAAATGTGCCAGCCATCCGGAGTGGCAGTATCATGATTTGGAATTGATGTTGCTCGCAGCAAGAGAGCAGGGGGTTCCCATGATCATTGGTTCGGCAGGAGATACCGGTACCAACAGTCGTGTCGATATGTACGTAGACATGATTCGGGATATGGCAAAAAAACATAATCTAAAAAAATTTAAACTGGCATATTTCTATTCCGAAGTGGATAAGGAATACTTAAGAGACAAGATGAACAAAGGTGAGACCATCGAGGGACTTGACGGCAGAGAGAATCTTACCATTGAGGAATTGGACAAAACATCTCGTATTGTAGCCGTTTCCGGTGTGCATCCGTTTGTCAAGGCATTGGAAATGGGTGCAGACGTTATTATCGGCGGCAGAACCAGTGATGCTTGCGTATTTGCTTCTGCTGCAATCTATGAAGGATTTCCTGAAAACATTGCATATTATGCAGGTAAAGTATTGGAATGTGCATCCTTCTGTTGTGAACCTTATGGTGCAAAGGAATCTGTTATCGGTACATTAACTAAGGATGATGTTAAGGTTACTGCAATGGCACCGTTCCAAAAGTGTACCATTGCATCTGTTGCTGGTCATGCTATGTACGAACGTACCAATCCGTACTATGAGTATGTTGCAGGCGGATGTTTGGATATGCGTCATTGTAATTATGAGCAATATGATGAAAAGACCTGTCGAATTACCGGTGCAGAATTTATTCCGATTGAAGGACGCGTTAAGGTAAAATTGGAAGGCTCCGGTTATGTCGGCAAGAGATATATGGGTATGGCAGGAATTCGTGACCCCTATACCATTAAAAACATTGACAAAGTGATTGAATGGGCAAAATCTCAGGTTGCAGAGCGTCATCCTGAGGGTGGTTATGAACTCAGTTATCGTATCTTTGGTAAAAACGGCGTTATGGGTGATTTGGAACCGGTTAAGGAAACCAAGTCACATGAACTTTTGATAGTCGTTAAAGGTGTAGCAGAGGACGAGGCAGTGGCACAAGAAGTTACTTTGATTGGTATGCGTCAAATCTTCTACGCACGTCTGCCTGAAGTAAAGGGTACTGCAGGAACCGCAGCGTTTGTTCTTGATGAAGTAACTAAGATTTCTGATGCTTACAGATGGACCATGGACCATACCGTTGAAGTGGATGACCCGCTGGAGTTGTTCCCGATTACCATGGTGGAAATCGGAGAATAGGAGGAGTAATCATGAAAACTGTAAAACTTGTTGACTTAGCAAAAACCATCAGAAGTAAAAACGCAGGCACCGACCGCATTACTTTTGACATTATTTTCCGTGATCCGGAAAATTACGAACTGGTAAAAAAGAGTGGTGTGCTCAATCGTGAATTTATTGCAGAACTTTACGGGATTCCGCAAAGTCGTATTGCAGACTTTGTAGAATATGATCCCGGATATGCAATTAAATTTACCATCAATCGGTTGCGTCCGTCCGGTTCCTTTGGCGAGGGTGACATCTTTGGGTGTCAGCAATATCCCCCGCTTCTGGATATTGAAATACCGGTAGAGGAATAAAAAAAGAAGGGATGGCTGGGGAAATGCATGTTGCATTTCCCGACTATCCCTTTCTGTTTCTTGGAGGAATTATGACACTGGATGTTTCACATATTATAGGTATTTTATTGACCCTTTTGCTTGTTACTTTGGTAACAGTTTTCTCGTCCCGCAAGGTTTCGAGTGCAAAAGAGTTTAATCTCGGTGGCGGCAGTGCAACTGCGCCAATGGTATCCGGTTCCATTATTGGAACTTTGGTGGGTGGTGCATCTACAGTGGCAACTGCACAACTTGCCTTTTCGTACGGATTTTCTGCACTATGGTTTTGTCTTGGTGCAGGACTTGGATGCCTGTTTCTCGGATTGTTTTTCGTCAAACCCATGCGTCAAAGCGGCTATTTAACTCTGCAGGAAATGATACGCAGTGAATACGGAGAAAAAGCAGGGTTTCTAGCATCGGTACTTGGAACATTGGGAATCTTTTTTAACATGGTTGCCCAAATTCTCTCCGGTACCGCACTGTTGGGGGCAATGTTTGAAATTGAGCAAACTTTGTCTGCGGTTATTGTCGCCCTATTGATGATAAGTTTTGTCATTATCGGCGGTATGCAGGGATTAAGAAAAATTGGAACCGTAAAGACGGTTATGCTCTATGCTTGTATATTATTAAGTGTAGGAATGATTGCGGTAAAAACACAAGGGTTTTCAGCCCTTATTTCCTTGCCTAAGGAAAGATATTTTAATCTCTTTGCCAGAGGGTTCGGTATTGATGCTGGTGCGGGATTTTCCTTGATTGTAGGGGTATTGTCCACACAAACCTATGCACAAAGTGTACTTTCGGCAAAAGATGATAAGGCGGCAGTGAGAGGGAGTTTACTTAGTGCGTGCTTAATTCCCCCGATAGGGGTCGGCGGCGTGCTGATAGGTCTTTACATGAAAACTGCATATCCCTCTATGGAGGCGTCGCAGGCATTTGGTCAATTTTTGCTTAAGTATATGCCGGGGCTGGCGGCAGGTGTTTTCCTTGCAGTATTATTGATTACCATTATCGGTTGTGGTGCGGGACTTTCATTGGGTGTCAGCAGTGTTATTATCAATAACTTTTTTCCCAATTTGGAGGAAAGAAAAAAGGTGGCAAGAACCCGCATGATCATAGCATTGGTTCTTGCTATGGCGGTAATTTTCACCATAGGCGATTTGCAAACCATTATTTTGCAATGGAGTTTTATGTCCATGGGACTTCGTGGTGCAGTATTGCTATTGCCATTGATTGGTGCCCTATTTTTAAAAGGAAGGATAAATCATTATGCGGTGATTCTATCCATGATACTAGGACCCTTGTTTGTGTTATTGGGAAAGATGGTCTGGCAGTTGCCCTTTGATTCTTTGTTTTTAGGGTTGGGAGTCAATGTTCTAGTTCTTTCTATAGGAATGATAAAAAAACAGTAATGTGTTTTAACTCAATTTAGAAAATGGAGAAGATAAATAAAAATAAACTATTTTTTTGTGTGTTTTTTTTATTAGAACATCTTGTTTTTTGAAAAATATGTGTTATAGTATAGGTGAATTTTATAGTAACACAAGGAGGAATTGAAAATGAAAGTAATAAAACCTGAGGTTTTACAAAATGAAGAAAGATTCAAGAAGGTCAATCAATTTTCCAAAGAAAAACTTGACAAAGCGATTCAGGATGCCTTGAAAAAGGTGGATGTTCTTATGGCTGATATGGGTGATAAATTTCCAAATCACAACAGTGTCAACAATATCTATCCCGCAATTGAAAACAATACAGGCTGGTGTCAAGGATTCTGGAGCGGCATACTCTGGCTCTCTTATGAATTGACTGGTGATGAAAAATATAAAAAAGCGGCACTTGACCAGATTGATTCTTATTATGAGCGTATTGTTCATAAGCATGGTATCTTGGGTCATGATGTAGGCTTTCTTTACACCCTTTCTTGTGTTGCTGCTTATAAATTAACAGGAGATCAAAAAGCAAAAGAGGCGGCATTGCTCGCGGCGGACCACCTAAAATCCAGATTTCATGAAAAAGGTCAATTCATTCAGGCATGGGGACAGATGAGCGATCCTAAAGCCTATCGTTTGATTGTTGACTGTCTTTTAAATATCCCGATTCTTTATTGGGCAAGTGAGGAAACAGGCGACGATAGTTATAAAAAAGTTGCGTATACCCACTTCAGAACCACAGTGGATACTGCGGTAAGAGAGGATGGTTCCTCGTTCCATACATATTACTTTGACCCAGAAACCGGAATGCCGACCAAAGGTGTCACAAAGCAAGGCAAGGATGATAACAGTTGTTGGTCCAGAGGTCATGGTTGGATTATTTACGGCATGATGCTGACCAAAAAGTATGTAGATGACCCAGATGCTATTGATATTTGTCGTGCAGCAGTTAAATATTATCAGAATCGTCTGCCGGAAGATTTTGTTCCCTACTGGGATTTGGCATTTAATGACGGCGACGGAGAGGAAAAAGATTCCTCTGCAGCACCCATTTGTCTTTGCGGCATGCTGGAACTGTTAAAATATCTGCCCGATGGGGAAGAAAAAGACATGATTGAAAATACGATCAACCTGTCTATGGATTCTCTGTATGAAACTTATAGCACCAAGGACGATGAAACCTCGAATGGTATTCTGGTCCATGCCGTTTACTCCAAACCTGATAAGGTCGGTATCGATGAATGTAACATCTGGGGTTGCTATTTCTATATGGAAGCACTGACCCGCATGAAGAAGGATTGGGAACTTTATTGGTAGGAGGAACCAAGTATGAATGACAAAATCAAACTGCCAATCGCACTCCAACTTTGTTTGGACGATGTTGCATGGCAGAATGGACACGATGAAAGAACAAGCGGAAGACCCTCTCGTTCGGGTCTTCCCAGAAAACACGCACCTGAGGATTATTTGATTGTCAATGAGGTGGGGAAAGCCATTGATATGAAAATTCTCTGTCCCCTTTGTCTTGGTGAGTGGGATAAGGATAACCTGCTTCGCGGTGGAGTAGGTATCACATTTGACCCCAAAAACTGGGACAGAGCCTCCCAGATTGACTATCCCTTGGTAGAAAAATGTAAGCAAACGGCTGAGGAATGTGAATATTTAGAGTATGCGATCCATGGATTGCTGCACGGAAACTATGATGCGGACGGAAAGCAACTTGGTGAGCAAGAGTATTTTGCCCCAAAGGAACGGGGCGGAAAACGCTATCCCATTTCTATGAATGATTTAAAACGCAGACTTGATATTTTTGACCAGATTTACAAATCATGGGGATTCCAAAAAGAAATCCGTAGTTTTGTATCCCCCGGCGGCGTACCTCCGCACATGGAAGTAGAAGAATTTGCAGAATTTGCAAAAGAGTTCAAAAGCCGAGGTTATCGCTATTGGGCAAATGGTTGGTTGCAACTCAATCAAGGCGGCCATCTTCTTAATGATGTTTTGCTGATGAAAGAAAGCGGCAATGGTATGGCGCCTTGGAACGCCTATGACTTTGACCCAAGTATTCTTCCGGATTGCATTGAGGCATGGGAGGAACAGAGAACGGTCTACGGAATGCATTGGACCAACTTTCTGCGGTTTAACCCTGCCAGAAACATGGAATATCTGCCGGATTGGATTGCCTTTTTTAAGCGTCAAGCGGAAATTTTTGGTGTCATGCTGTCCAAAGACATTGCATTTGCAGGAAATCAACTTCTTTATGTTCAGCATGCAAAACTGATGTTTGAAGAAAACAAGTGCATCATAGACCTGACCGATGTAGTTAATCAGGAATTCTCTGATAGAAAGAATGAATTTTACATTAGTTTCATGAATGGTGTAACCCCCAAAGAATGTATTGGCGGGAAAATGGAAATTCATGAGATGCACAACAAATTCAGAACCTATAAAATCACCCATACAGGTGATAAGGTTGAGGTTGTTATCTAGCCTAAAAGGCTTTGGTTTTTAAAAATTCTAAAAAGTCTTTGATGTTACCTCGTGCAGACTGACTCTTGTAAAAAACGGAAATCGTTTGCCGCGGTGTAAAATCAACGACATCCAAACTTTGACAGTTGGCAGGTTCCAAGCCGGAATCAAGGCGGCTAATGCCGATACCGATTCCGGCTTCTATGTATTTATAATAGCATTGTAAATCATTGGTTTGCACAACAAAATTTGGGGTAAACCCTTCATTTTTGCACGCAGAAACCAGCATTTTATGAGAATTGGTATGCTCTCCAAAAGAAATAAAGGGCTGGTTGCAAAGTTGTCTCAGATATAACTTTTGATTGCAGAGAGGATTTGTGCTTGATGCTTTGATGCAGATACGCTTGCTACAGAGTTCAAAATTGTTATATTCAAAATAACGTTCCGGTTTATCATCGATAATGATATCATAATCCTCTGCGTGTGTTTCGTTAAAATCAAAGATGGTTTTAAAGGATACGTGTGGATGTAGTGCCGTGTAGGCGATGATGCAATCCGTAATCTCATTTCTCAAAGCACGAACCGAAATTTTAATTTCGTTGCTTTCCGGCATAGTTGGAGACAAAGTCTCCGTGACGCGGTTGAGTTCATCAAAAATGAGACATAAAGAATTCTGCAATAACCGCCCGCGTTCGTTTAAGACAATGCGGTTGGCTTGCCGGTCAAAGAGAGTGCAATTGAGTTCTTGTTCCAATCGCTTCACAGAAGCAGAAACAGAGGTAATCGGCACCATGTGTGCCTGTGCAGTTTTGGCAAAACTTTCGTGTTTGGCACTTTCAAAAAAATAACGTAGTTGTAATAGTTCCATTTCCAATCCCTCCTGGTAGTAATATCTTTAGTATACATTAACTTTAAAAATAATGCAACGTCATTTTAGATAATTATTTACAATAACATGCACCAATGCTATAATAGACAAAATTCTAAAAAAGCAGGTGCGGATATGGTTCAGGATTTATTTTGTTTTATTGAGCAGCACGCAGAGGAATACATAGAATTTCTTAAAGAAATATGTGCGTTTGAAACGGTTGCCTCGGATAAGCAGGAAATCGACCGAATGGTTGAATATATTGAGCAGTTCGCTCATTCTCAAAAGATTGCAACAAGGCGAACATCGTTTGAAAAGTGCGGCGATTTTCTGACCTTGGAAATTAACCCCAGAAAGGAAAAGGGACAGTTATTTCTTGCACATATGGATACCGTTCAGCCTAAGGGGTCGTTTGGCTATCCTGTGGTGACAGTAATGAAGGACAAAATTCAGGCGCCGGGCGCGATTGACTGCAAAGGCGGAATTGTGATTGCTCTTTTGGCAATGCGTGCACTTATGGCATGCGGATACCAAAAACACGCTCGTTTGATACTTACCTCAGATGAAGAAGTTTCCAACAGCCTTGGCGGGCAAAAAGAGATGGATTTTTTCCAAAAAGAAACAGAAGGTTTCAAAGCCGCATTAAATTGTGAAACGACAGAGGGAAATGAGGTTGTTGTTTCCCGCAAAGGTATTCTGCGTCAACAAATTGATGTGCATGGCAAGGGCGGTCATTCGGGAATGGATTATTTTCGAGCATCCAGTGCGGTGCTGGAGGCGTCTCACAAAATACTTGAATTAGAGCAACAAAGTATTGAGGGTGAAAACACATATAATTGTAGTGTCATTCATGGCGGTGATGCCGGCAATGTCATTCCGGAAGAGTGCAGTTTTATTGTAGATGTCCGTGCAAAAGACCAAAGTTCCATGGAACAGGCAGAAACTTTAGTAAAGCAGATAGCGGATACCAGTCACGTGTCCGGTACCACGGCAACGGTAACAACCATTAGTTCCCGTTTGCCAATGGTTCAAAATGAAGATACGCAAAAACTTTTTGATAAAATGCAAACCATCAGCCAAAAGTATCATCTTGGAACCTTAGTTCCGGTAGAATCCGGAGGCGGTTCTGATTCAGCATATACCCAAGCCGCAGGAATTCCCAGTTTGTGCGGACTCGGCGGGAGCGGCGGAAATTGCCACACCAACAAAGAATATATCAACATCCACTCCATTACACAAAGAGCAAAATTACTTGCCGCATTTTGTGCAGAAGAGGAGGATGTAAAATGAAATTTACAGTTGCAGGCGATATGTTGATTCAGCGGAGGATTCCTGAAGATTACGAAGGGTTTGCCGAAGTAAAAGAACAGATAGAAAAAGGGGACGCCAGATTTTTTAATCTGGAAACCACGTTAAACAATGGGGAGTTTTTTGGAAACCAGTATTTTGGCGGAAGTCATCTTCGTGCAACCCCAAAGGTGCTGGATGATGCCAGAAATTTTGGCTTTAATATTCTTAGTTTTGCCAATAATCATAGTATGGATTTTTCTCATGATGGGTTAATGGCAACCAAACGGGCAGTCGACGAAGCGGGATTTCCTAATTCCGGTGCGGGTGCGAATCTGGATGAGGCATCGGCACCTGCTTATCTGGAAACCAAAAACGGGAGAGTTGCCTTGATTTCCGCAGTCTCCACAATGAATAATGAGGCGGCACTTGCAGGAAAACAATCCCGAAGATTTATTGGACGCCCCGGTGTCAATGGATTGCGAATTGAGGAGTATTTGCAGGTGACAGAAGAACAGTTTGCAGTGATTTCGGAGATTGCAGATTTAAGCCATATCAATGCACAGATGGATATTGAACGGGCGGAAGGGTATCACCCGCCCATGGAGGACGGGATATGTGCATTAAAAGACTTGGTCTTTAAGATTGGTGATAAAACAACTTATCTTACCCACCCTCACAGAGAGGATATGGCACGGATAGAACAGGCAATCTATGATGCAAAAATGCAAGCAGATGAAATCATCATTAGTATTCATTCCCATGAACTATCCGGCAGCAATAAGGAAAACCCATCTCAATTTTTGCAGGAATTTGCACATCGATGCATCGATGTGGGTGCATCTGCTGTCATTGGACATGGTCCGCATCTTCTTCGTCCGTTGGAAATTTATAAACAACGCCCCATTTTTTATTCTTTGGGTGACTTTGTGATTCACAATGAGTGTATTCCTTATGCACCCGAAGAAATGTTTGCCAAACAAAACCTTACCAGCGATGCGACCATGCGGGACTTGTTTTTCGACCGTTCCGCCGGGTATACACGCGGATTGATGCGTGATAGAAGAATGTTGGAAACAGTGGTTCCCTATTTTGAAATGGAAGACGGTAAACTGACCTATCTTGAATTGATGCCGGTGGAATTGCAATTTGAGAAGAAAGAGGTATGGCAACGCGGAAATCCAAGATTCAGCAACCGGCATGGAATTATTGAACGGTTGGCGGAAATGTCTGCGCCGTATGGAACTAAGATTCACATAAATGAAAGAGGATTTGGTATTGTTGAGATAGGAGCAGTAGTATGAAACAAACAGATATAATATTACCAACTGCCCTGCAGGTTTGTCTAGATGATGTTGCATGGCATAACGGATATGACGAAAGAACGAGCGGTAGACCTTCTCGTTCCGGTATTCCAAGAAAACACGCACCTGAAGATTATTTGATAGTCAATGAAATCGGAAAGGCAATCGGGATGAAAATGCTTTGTCCCCTTTGTCTTGGTGAGTGGGACAAAGACAACCTGCTTCGCGGTGAAGTGGGAATTACCTTTGACCCCAAAAACTGGGACAGAGCCTCCCAGATTGACTATCCTCTGGCGGAAAAATGCAAGCAAACGGCTGAGGAGTGTGAATATTTGGAATATGCAGTCCATGGCTTGATGCATGGGAACTATGATGCAGACGGTAAACAACTTGCTGAGCAGGAGTATTTTGCTCCCAAAGAACAAGGCGGAAAGCGTTATCCCATAACCATGGAGGATTTGAGGCGAAGACTTGATATTTTTGAGAAAATATACAACTCTTGGGGTTTTCAAAAGAAGATACGTTCTATTGCATCCCCTGGCGGATTACCCGTATGTCCCATAGAAGACCTCGCTGATATGGCACAAGAGTTTTCAAAAAGGGGTTATTTGTATTGGGTTAATACCGCAATGCATATAGAAGAATCTTCAAAATTTGTACAGGGAGCCTTATGGGTCAACACCAATACCCGCCCAAGTCTCAGACGTATTCCATGGAACGGTTACGATTATGACCCTACCTTGCTCGCTGACTTCGCATATGACGGGGAGCGAGTAGAGCGATGCGTTCTCTCTATCCATTGGACCAACTTTCTGCGGTTTAATCCTGCAAGGAATATGGAGTATCTTCCTGATTGGATTGCCTATTTCAAGCGGCAAGCAGAGATTTTTGGCCTTATGTTATCTAAGGATATTGCATTTGCGGCAAACCAACTTCTTTATGTGCAGCACGCAAAACTTTTGCTTGAAGAAAATAAGTGCATCATTGATTTGCATAATGTAGTAAATCATAAATTTTTAGAAAGAACCAACGAGTTTTATATCAGTTTTAGAAATGGTTGTATCCCCAAAGAATGTATCGGCGGGAAAATGGAAATCTATGAGATGCACACTGGATTTCGTACCTATAAAATCAGTCATGATGAGAATATTGTACAAGTATTATTTTAGAGGTGTACTATGGAACCGATGAAAACATTTTGTGAAAGATTAGGGATTCCCTATCATGAAGAAGCCATTCCTTTTTATGAAGAAGGCATGAAAATGAAAGAGGAGTTCGGCTCTGCCATCGCAGAAGAGGAGCGGTTGATTTCGTTCAATCAAAAGTATAATTTCTTTCGTAAATGGTTTGATGTAGTTTTAAAAGCTGCGGCAATCATCAAAAAAGATGATGACCTTTTGCTCTATAACTATACCCTATACTGTGTTATTAAGGCAAAAGCACCGGTGTCTATTCTGCCGCCGCCCGACAAAGGTGTGATAGAAACCGATTTTTCACCGATGTTTGCCCTCCTCTGGTTCTTAGAGGATATGATTCAAAGTATGGAAACGCGGGGACTCCCCCATCAGGTGATTTCCGATACTTTGCAGGGGTTTGAGGCAGAAATCAATGACTATAATGATATGTTTGGACGCCCCGGTATGCGGCGATATGTGAATTGGTTCACCTTGTTCATCCGTGGGGAGATTATTCGCGTCGGTAGACTTCACTTTCAATTTACCACCCTTAAGGAGAAGATTCGCGTCTATCAAAAAGATGAAGAGATTCAGATTTTGATGGATGGCGAAACCATGCACAAAAAAGGTATGGTATTCGGCAGCGGCGGTCAGACAGAGGAAGACGGGAAATACATAGCAGACCTCGTAATAACGGGGGAAACAGTTTCCGGTTATCCAGCCAACGCATATGGAGAATGTGTACCTGAGCGCATTACCTTAACGGGCTATACTGAGGTATTAAAGCAAGGTGATGCGATAGTATCTGTTCATATTCCGTCGGCAGAACCGTTTACCGCTGAACTTTGTGAACAATCTTTTCAAGATGCCAAAAAGATTATCAAACAATATTATTCGGAACTGAATATTAAGGCATTTTATTGCCATTCCTGGATGTTGGAAAAGCGTCTGCGTGACATCTTAGGCAAAGACACCAATGTAACCAAGTTTGCAGATTTCTTTCATGGCGTTCCTTGTCTTTCTGAGGCAACCGGAGTCTATTCCTTTTTGTTCCATCAAAGTAAGCCGATTCCGCCTGAGGAATTACCAGAGGAAACTTCCATGCAAAGAGCGGTGAAAGACTATCTTTGCAATGGGAACTACTTTTATGAAAAAGCCGGCATTATGCCGCTGTAATAAAAAATCCGTATCAAATGATACGGATTTTTTCTATATTATTTCTTCCAGAATTTTGGTGTGTTCACCATGTCAATCAGGGTGCGGAGCGGGAGGTTCACATCGCCAGTTATCAGACTTAAGATTTGATCCTGTCCCTCTTTGGTAATAACCGGACCGGTAATACGATAAAACTTATCGCAAAGCCAATCTACGCTGATGTTTTCGTGTGCCTCGCCTCTGGGTTCGCAATTGGGTGAAATGTAGGTGTTTCCGTCTTTGGTTGTGATTTCTGCCCGACAGATTCGTTTTGCGGGGAACTGTGCATCCAGTTCCTCATCCACTTCAAAAGAAAGTCGTTTCATCATGGCGTGAATCTCCGGATTTTTCAGGTTTTCTTCCCATACATGATTGATGCCAAAATCTCCAAAGAGGATAGAGGTTGCAACCGGATAGGCAATGTTATATTGTGCTTCATCTGCGGTCTTAGGTTCAATCTTAGAAAGTTGAGTCGCTTTTAAAAATGTTTTGATAGTGACATGTTCTACATTTTCCGGTTTGATGCCATGTTTCTGCATGGTCATGGTGCAGGCGTCAATGGCGGGGTGACCCCATCTGCAACAAGGATACGGTTTAAAATACAAATCCATAACTTCGTATTTTTCGCCCAAATCATCAAGATAATGCTTATAGTCTTCGGCTTCCAGCAGGTTTTTGTTCCCCTCAAACCCGCACAAAACCTCCATGACAGCAAGCGCACCAATCATGACACCAAAAGGCACACCATCTTTGTTCATCGAGGGGTATTCTACGCTCCGAATTCCCGGAACAAGCGGTGCATTGAATTCCGCAACCGAGAGAACATGATTCATCTGCTCCTTGGTGAATCCCAAAATGCGTCCAACACCTGCAGCAACGCCAATGGCACCAAAAGTGCCGCTGGAATGTGCATATTGATAATAGTCCATGATTGCCGCACCGGCACGAATACTGGATTCGTATGCTACCAGCATAGCAGTCAGAAATTCGCGGATGGTCAGATTTTTTTCATAAGCAGCGGCAAGAATTCCGCCAACAAAAGAGGTACCCGGATGTGCCCGCGTGATGTTGTGTCCGTCATCAATGTCATAAGCATTGGAGGAATGTCCCATTGCCGCCGACGCACCAAGGAAATTCAGTTTTTTATCGCTGCCGACAACAGGGATGTTTCCCGTTCCGTAGATGGTCTCGGCAAGTTTAAGTCCAACTTCAAACTGCCGGCTTTTGCTTCCCACAATCAAAGCACCCATCAGGTCAACAAAACAGCCTTTTAATCTTTCCTGCACATTCTGGGGCAGGTCTTCCCACTGTGTGTTAAGTATAAAATTTTCTAACTGATAATCTGTTGAATAAAGCATAAAAAGCCTCCCTTTGTTTTTATCATAGATTAAAATAATAAAAAAGCAAGTTTTTTTCATAAAAAGGTAAAAAAATGGCATAAATAAAACTGTTTTTGGCACGATTTTATCAAAAGTGAATGCTATAATGAAAAAAACATAGCGTTTCAGGAGGGTTTTGTGATGAAAATGATGGTAAGAAGTTTTAGCCTGCTATTGATAGTATCTATCATGCTATCAATGACAGTAGGGGCAACTGCGGTATTTACCCAAGCACAAAGCAGGGTTGTTTCGGTTTCCGATAAAGATATCACGCAGATGCCGTCCGGTCTTACTCCGTGGGATGGGACTAAGAGTAAACCTGCGGTGGGGGACGGGTCGGAGGGTAACCCATATCAAATTTCCAATGGTGCTGAACTTGCTTGGTTTGGAGACCGCGTTCAATATAGCAGCGAACGATCAAAGTGTGCCATTCTTGTGAATGATATTGATCTTAATAATAAGGACTGGTCTGCTTTTCGAATTGGTGGAATAAGTGGTTATAACTATGCCGGTAAATTCAACGGTCAGGGACATACCATTTATAATTTGTCTGTAAGCAAAAACAACAATAGAGCAGGCGGCCTTTTTGGCATTATTGGTTTGTCAGGGGCCAGTGCAACCATCAAGAACCTGAACCTTGTGAATGCAAAAGCAAACTGGGTGTCCACCGCAGCAACATCCAGCGATACTCCAAGTCTTGGCATTGTCTGCGGTGAGGTACGATTTGCTGATTCCGTGGTAGAAAATGTCCACGTTTTTTCCGGTGAAATTACTGCGGCAAATGACGCAGGAGTCGCTGCTGCTGGCGGTGTGATAGGGAAAATTACAGAAGGAACGGTCAAAAACTGTACTGCTAATGTAAATATTAAACTTGATAACATTACCAACGTGAACGAAACCTATTCTTCGGAATCTAACAATAAATATGGTGTTGGCGGCGTTGTTGGCGTGATTGCAGCGTCATCTACCGTTGAAACTAATATAACAAATTGCGGTTTTAGCGGAACTATCAATGCACCAAAGAGCAGCCGTGTCGGTGGTGTGATTGGTAATCTTGCCAAAACAAGTGATTATTCTGTGGTTGATTGTTATAATACCGGTTCTGTTACCGGCTATCGTCAGGTTGGCGGAGTAATCGGCTGGGTGTATGATGGAATAAGTGCAACCATTGCTCCCAAACGAATCTATAATACAGGTGCAGTAACTGCAAAAACCGATACTTCGTCCTATGCAGCAGGTTTGCTCAACGGCATGAATTTCTCCTTGCTGTCCAATTCTGCATATTCCACCGGCGATGTTTCTGCACCGTCCGGATTTAACAATACCTGTGCACTTTTGTATACCTCTCTGTCTGATGCGAGCCAAAAGGATTCGTTGTATGCACTTTACGCTGAGCAGGGTAACAAACATCCTCTCAGTGCCGCTGGCGTTGCCGTGGCAGATGCAAAGGATGTTTATGGCATGAGCCAAGCAGAGTTTGCAGACGGAACTGCCCAAATTACTCTTTCTGCCGGCGGAGATAAAACTCCGTGGTACGCAAAGGCGGGACTGAACGAATCCAAGCCTGTGTTTGAACCTCAATTAATACATACCTATGATTTGACAGATAGCACAGTCAAATTGGAACTTGACGAACCCGGCATGATTCCTGTTACCGTAGCCCCCATTGGTACAGGCGTAACCGTAAGTTTGGATAGCGATGCCAAATCTATTAGCGAGAGTGGAACCTATCTTTTGAAATCAAACACCAAAACCCCTGAACTTCGTGTTTCGGGTCATGCAAAGGTGAGTGTAAATCTTGCTTTGAAAAAAGAAGCAAAGGTTCTTACGAATTTAGAGGCGACTCGAATTCGCGTTTCCTATCCGGAAACAACTGCAAAAACCGTGGTTCTTGCCTTCTATCAAGACGGAGTGCTTCAGGATGTTGCTTACCAAGAAAATGTACAGCCGGAAGTTGTCGACGGAACCGGTTATGTTTCTGCAATCATCGATTTAACCGGTAAAAATGTAAAAGGTTGTACCTTGAAAGCATTTTTGTGGGAAAACAACACCTTAAAACCGATTGATGCCGCAGAATATATTGGAAAGTATGACGGTCCTGCTGCATCCCTTGCAGAAAAAGAGGCGGCTTTGGTTGCAGTTGCAGAAAGTTATCTCCAAAGAGGAAGCAGAATCCAGTATGACAGTGAAGCCATTGCTGAAGACGGTAGGATGCGTTATACTTTAGGTGCAAAATCTCCTGAGGAATATACTGGGCAAGCAATTGGTTTTACCGATGAAGATGCCTTTCTCTATGATGTTTATGATAAGGCATTGGGAATTGATATTATCGATGAAATCAGTGCGGGCAGTGAGATGGAAATCATGGTATCAACACCG
The DNA here is from genome assembly GCA_045539735.1 of Ructibacterium sp. Lineage (GTDB taxonomy): Bacteria > Bacillota > Clostridia > Monoglobales > Monoglobaceae > Ructibacterium. The sequence goes on from JAZQFW010000023.1 coordinate 50,391, forward strand.
TCCGGATTGGTAGAAGAGGATTTAAGCGTAGGAGATATCCTCTGCCTCGATTATGCGAGCCAAAAAGACCAGAAGATGTTGTATCTGGGTGACGGAAAACTGGTTTATGCTGATGGTGAAAGTTATGACATCGTAAGCGCAAAAGATAAAAAAGAAGAAGAGGGTGCGGTGAAAGAGGCAACCTTGGACGGAATCATGGGTTGTCAAACAGTTTCCGTGCTTCGTCCCTTTGTATTGTATGAAGCAGAACCCCTTTCCCAAGAGGTAAAGAACCGTATCGAAAATATGCAGGGTGTGCTGGCGGAAAAACTGTCCTCTCATTCAGCGGGTGTAACCGTGCATCCGGGTGATGAGGTAACCTTTACCTATCGCATTGAAAATACAAACAAAGAAGAAGTAAATCTTGACATTACCGATGAGTTGTCCGAATATACAACCCTGGTTTCAGGCTGTGATGCGGTAGACGGAAACGAACTCTCTTGGAATGTGACCATTCCGGCTGGGGAAACAGAACTCGTTTCTTACACTGTTAAAGTTTCTGACGACGTTTCTGTTTGCGGTAATGTAATTGATGCAAGCAATGGAACCGTTGGAGGCATCAGCGTAACCTGCCCCGATAACGCAATTGAACTTACCATGAACGAGGTGGACGAAGATCGTTTGCAAATGGGTATGCATGCCCTCTCTGATTCTGAATTTGAATACACTACTCTAGTTAAGTGGATTTACAATGTTGCATTCAGTAAAAGTGCATCCATAACAGGTACACCTGCTGAGGTATTGGAACAAATTTATGCCGGAGCAACCGCAGGTGGCGGAGGCAACAATGGTGCAACAGGAGAGGAACTTCCGGAAACCGTTGCAAAACTTTTGGATATGGTACCGCCCTCTATGTTTGGTGGACGAGGAACAACATCAAAAGTTGAAGTTATGTTCGGTCAGCCCCGTGCAACCATCTTAAGTCAGGATGACTTCATTACCGGTGATATTTTAATTGTTCAAAAAGATATTGTAGATGCAACCTCTGCAACGATGTACATCTACAACGGTTCTGAATTTTTAGAACTTGTATCTAATAAGATGAATAAGAATGACGCGTCCGTTCTGTTGGAAAAAATGCTTTCTTATGACAGATTCGTAGTATTAAGACCGTCTATGGTATTGACTTCTCTCAATCACTACAAAACAGGCGAAAGGGAAGTGTTAACACCTGCACAAGAGGCGATCATTACAATGGCAGAAAGTTATCTCCTGCGCGGTGACAGAATGCAATATGATGACACCAGATTTACCTCAAGCGGTGAGTACCGTTGGCAGGTCCGTGAAAAACATCCGGAAGAATATACCAGAGATGAATGGGGCTACAGCAACTGTGCTGCATTCACCTTTGATACCTACTATCATGGTCTTGATTTTGACATCGGCTTTAATAAGAATATGTGGAACACAGGTGGACTTATGGATTCCAAGCCGGCAGCAATGCATGTCTACTCCTATACAAAAAGTCCGTCAGTTGGACCTGCTGATTTAACCGATGCGGAAAAAGAGGCGATGAAAAAAGAAGTTCTCGAAACCCTGCAGCCCGGTGACATCATAGTTGTTCGGCGTGAAGCGTCCGGTTCCGGTCATGCAATGCTTTATGTGGGCAATGAAACCATTATCCACAGTTCTGGAAGTAACTATAATTACTCTAATTCTACAGAAACCTATGAGCCGACTGTTCGCTACCGTAGTGCGCTTGACCTCTTTACTTATGGAGATTCCTCTTGCATTTTTGGTCATGAAACGCCTTCAAAATCCGTGAAGTATTTCGGCATTGTTCGTCCACTCAATGTGCAAGATACCATTCCGCAGTATACCAAGAATCGGGTGGCGAACATGAAGCGTATCAGAGCGGAGAAACTGTCTTCTCATACTTCATGCATGAATATTAACCCTGGTGAAAACATTACCTATACCTTTGCAGTTTACAATGCAAATGACGAGGAAGTTACTTTGGATGTTACTGACACTATTCCGGCAAATACCACCTACCTTTCCGGTGATGCATCCGTTGACGGCAACAATCTTTCCTGGAAGATTACCGTGCCTGCAGGAGAAAAAGTAACAGTATCTTATCAGATAAAGGTGAATGATGGTGTAGCCAATGGAACTTATATCGGAAGTGAGAGCGGAACGGTTGGCGGTGTACCGGTGAACTGCCCCAAAGTTTTGGTTGCAAGAACCTTGACTGCAGAAGAACAAGCCAAACTGATTGCAACAGCCAAGGAAATGAAGGGAACAGATCTTACGGATATTGCTCTTGCTAATGCTCTTTACAAAGAAGTAACCGGAGTTGAAAATTTACTTCCTGGTAGTGAGTATGCAGATATTATTGACGGTATCTTTATGACAGCAACCGAGCAATCTGGATACGAGAAACTCAATCCTGAGGGATCCTATGCAGAAATGGTAATCCCCTCCATGTACGGCGGTAGATCTTTCTATACTCCTCAATGGGATTACGAGCGTGTAAGACTTCCGCGGATGAACCAACTGATTCCCGGTGATATTCTGGTTTCCAGAACCAGTAGTTCAGAACGTTTACATCTGTTTAATGGAGAGAAGTTCCTTGATTTACGTAGCGGGCTGGCAGAAGATACCAATCACCCAAATAAGAGATTGGAATGGCTTTTGGCATATAGCCGTAACTTTGCAATTCTTCGTCCGTCCCTTGCGATAAAGTAAATCTTTTGTAAACAAAAGAAAATCCTCTTGATTCTTGTCCTTGACTATGATATGATACTTTCATGAGGTGAGAGTATGGATAGACAAGCGAGAGAGGCAAGAAAAATGGCGAAGGACCTGCCGTTTGGAAAAAAGGTTGCCTACATCTGGGAATATTATAAATATTGGATTTTAGGCGGATTATTCTTAATTCTGGCAATTGGAGGAACTGCCTACAGCATCGCAACCAGACCGACTTTTGATATGACGGTGGGCTATTATTCGGAGCAACCGATCAGTCAGGAAACTGTGGCGGAACTGGAGGCATATCTTGCGGGGTATGTTGAGGATTATGACGGCGACGGTGAGATTGCAGTGAAAGTTAATCTGACCTCTGCGGCACTTCTTGGCAATACAGCCGATGTTGACATTGCAGTCCAGCAAAAGGTATTTGCCGAACTTGCGGCGGGCACGTATCCCATTATTCTGGTAGACGGGAAGTATTATGATTTGGTTTCTGAGGGAAGTTTTGCAGATGCCATGGAATCCTTGCGAGACATAAGTCAATCTCCGCTTGCAGACCTGCTTCCCGAGGGGGTGGCACAACCGTTTTGGTGTACCCGTGCGATTTACGGACCGGAAGAAAAGAAAGAAGAACGAATTCTGGAGCATCAAAGAGCCATAGATATGGAAGTTGCTATCTTTGGCGAACGAGAAGAATAACATACAAGGATAGGGGAAACCCTATCCTTGTATTCTGCAAATTTGCGGACAAATTTTATTAGAAAAAATTTGAAAAAAGGCTTGACAAACAGAATTTTGCCTAGTATAATAAGTGAGTTGGCACTTTTGAGGTGCCTGGCCGGAACGCGGTCTAGATGCGAGCATGCTGGAATCGGCAGACAGGCACGTTTGAGGGGCGTGTGCTTATGGCGTGTGGGTTCAAGTCCCACTGCTCGCACCATATATTGCCTGATTGTGTAAGGGTAGCACAAATGACTCTGACTCATTTTGTTCGGGTTCGAATCCTGATCAGGCAGCCAGAAAAAAGCACTTCTTTGGAAGTGCTTTTTTCAATGAAATAAATCCTTTCAGGATTTGTGAAATGCACTTTGTGCGTGATATATTGCTACGCAATATGAAATACGCCTGTGGCGTGTGATAAAGGATTTATTTTATTTCACAGAAAACGATAGTTTTCTATTTCATAATTTACGAAGTAAATTATTTCATATCGAACGCAGTGAGATATTTCATTAAAAACATCTGCATCTATTATGAATGTGAATGCCATAAAAGCACTTCTTCGGAAGTGCTTTTTTATTGCAAAATTCCTGTTTGACATAAGGATGGAAGTTAGTGTATAATATAGCAGGAAATGACACTTTAAAAGAAACATTTCATTTGGAGGTACTTATGGACATTTTTACTATTTTAAGTTTAATCGGCGGACTTGCCCTGTTCCTTTATGGCATGGATTTGATGGGAGACGGTTTAAAAAAACTTGCAGGAGGTAAACTTGAATCCATCCTTGCAAGATTAACTTCAACACGCTGGAAAGGATTTCTGCTTGGTTTTATTGTAACGGCAGTCATACAGTCCTCGTCTGCTACAACGGTTATGCTGGTTGGTTTTGTGAATTCGGGCATTATGAAATTAGGGCAAACCATCAGTATTATTATGGGTGCAAATATCGGTACAACGGTAACTTCGTGGCTACTCAGTACCGCGGATATTCAGGGGACTGCGATTATTGCAAAACTTTGTAAACCTGAATCATTTACACCGGTTTTGGCATTGATTGGTTTGCTTATGACCATGACTGCCAAGGGGGATAGTAAAAAAAATACAGGAACCATATTGATTGGCTTTGCAATTTTGATGTTTGGTATGGAAGCCATGAGTGAGTCTGTAGAGGGGCTTAGGGATAATGCAACTTTCACCAGTCTTTTAACCATGTTTTCCAATCCTATTATGGGTATCTTGGTGGGAACTATTTTTACCGCCATTATTCAATCCTCGTCTGCATCCGTTGGTGTACTGCAGGCATTAGCACTTTCTTGTGTGATTCCTTATTCTACGGCAATTCCGGTTGTTTTGGGACAAAATATCGGAACCACCATAACCCCGATTATCTCTTCCATCAGCGGAAACACAGAGTCCAAAAGAGTAGCAATCAGTTGCTTGATGATTAAAATGATTGGTGTTATTATTGTAGCAGGAATCTTTTACATTCTCCATGGTGTCATTGGATTTGATTTCATGGAACAACGGGCGAGTGCCATGAATATTGCCGTAATACATACTTTGTTTAATATTCTTTCTACTATTATTTTATTACCGTTTTGCTCTTTCTTTGAACGATTGTCAATTCGGTTAATCAAAGGTCAACAAGAGGAGGGGGTTGATGATTTTGCTGCATTGGACGATCGTTTTCTCGCCATGCCTGCGTTTGCGGTAGAAAAATGTAAAGAAATTGTTAGTGAAATGGCATTGATTTCAAAAGAAACATTCCAAAAGGCAACAGAACTTTTTGAGAATTACAATCCGGCAGAGTTTGCACTTGTCAAAGAGATGGAAGCCAAGGTTGATAAGTATGAAGATAAGACCAGTTCTTATCTGGTCAAGATTGCAGCAAGCCAGATGTCGACAAAAGATAGTAAAATTGTAACAGAACTTCTGCATTGTATCGGCGATATCGAGAGAATCTCCGACCATGCATTGAATATTGCGGAGGCGGCCAAGGAAATCAATGATAAGCAGATTGGATTCTCCCAAAAAGCAACGGACGATTTGCAGATTATCACTCGTGCGGTAGCGGAAATCCTTGAAATTACGGTGGCTACCTTGCAAAATGAGGATTTAAGTCTTGCCCAGAAAGTAGAACCGCTTGAACAAGTCATTGACCGCCTGAAGAGGAAGATTAAAAATGGTCATATTTCCAGACTCAGACAGGGTGATTGCACGATGGAACTTGGGTTCATTCTGTCGGATTTGCTTACCAATTATGAAAGAATTTCTGATCACTGTTCTAACATTGCAGTCTGCGTTTTGGAACTTGCGCATGATTCCTTTGAGGCGCATGAATATCTAAATCAGGTGAAATCAGATAATTCCGATGAATTCGGGGTTATGTATGAGAACTACAAACAAAAATATTACATAGGTTAGTAGGAGGAAATTATGCAAATAGCAGCATACATATTAAGTGCATTAGGGTTACTTTCAATGATTTGTGCTTCCTTAACCAAAGGGGAGCAGATGAAAAGAATTTTGTTCCTTGTCTTTTGCGGGAATGTTCTGGTTGCAACCAGTTATCTGCTTGAGGGAAAAGGAATCAATGGTGCGGCGGCATGTTATTTGGGCGGTGTGCAAACCATTATTAATTATTTCTTTGATTCCAAGAACAAGCCGCTTCCTAAATGGTTGGTTGCTCTTTATGCGGTTGCAATTATCGTTTTAAATGTTTGGGTTGCAAAGGGAATTACCGCCCTTGGGCTCCTTGTAATTGTTGCATCACTAACCTTTATTATGTGTATTGGGCAAAAGAACGGAGCGAAGTATCGCTTCTGGACCTTAGTAAACATGATTTTGTGGTGTCTTTATGATATCCTTTCTGCGTCTTACAGCGTGCTAATCACACACATTCCGCAGTTAACCTTTGCGGTTGTGGGAATGCTGATTCATGACAGAAAAAAGAGTAAGGAGGCATAGAAATGCAACGAGTTGAACACAGAGAGGGAGATTGGAAATTTCCTTTTATCTCGTACACACCGGAATCCATGACAGAAAAGATGCCTTTGATGATCCAACTGCATGGTGCTGGAGAGCGTGGTGATGGCAAGGAGGACCTTTCTCTGGTTGAAATTTACGGATTTCCCAAGGTTTTAAAGGAACAGGAAACACCTTGTATTTTGATTGCACCCCAATGTCCTCTTGATAGTTTTTGGGCGGCACGGGTAGAATCCATCATAGAGTTTGTTGCACAGTTAAAAGAATATTATCCGGTAGACGAGGATAGAGTATACTTAACCGGACTCAGCATGGGTGGATTTGGTACTTGGTTTACGGCGATGGCAAGACCGGATTTGTTTGCAGCAATTGCGCCGATTTGCGGCGGAGGAATGCCATGGAATGCCGGAGTATTAACAATGCCAATATGGGCATTTCATGGTGCCGAAGATGATGTTGTCACGCCAAGACACTCGGATGAAATGGTAGAAAAATTAAAAGAGGCTGGTGCAGATGTTACCTATACAAGGGTAGATGGCATCGGCCATAACGTTTGGGATATTGCATACAATCAGGAACTTTTGAATTGGTTGCTCCAAAAAAAGCGATAAGGAAGTGAGTCGATGACAGTCAGGGAGCGTATATTACAATATAGTGGGATCTCTGGAGTTAGTTCGCACGAGCAGAGTATGGCAAAGCATCTTTGTGAAGAACTGAATCGTATGGGAATTTCATCCCATGTGGATGCCAATGGCAATGTTCATGGCAGGATTACTTGCAATCGTCCAGATGCAAAAACATTGCTTCTTGAGGCGCATATAGACCAGATTGGTTTGCTTGTTTCTGGAATCGATCAAGATGGCATGTTGCAATTTACCGCGTTGGGCGGTGTGGATGAGAGGATTCTTTACGGTATGGAGGTAGAGGTGGAGAGTAATCCACCTCTTTTTGGCGTGATTGGGGCAATTCGTGCCAAGGATGAAGAGAAAAATGTTAAGATAGAAGACTTGCGGATTGATCTTGGCTTGCCTTATGATGAGGTTATTCAACGGGTTCATGTTGGGGATGTTGTTGCATTTCAAAATGTTCCTAAATCCTTATTGGGAAGCCTAAGTTCTGGCTGTTCCATGGATAATCGTGCAGGGGTTACAGCGGTAATGGATTGCCTTGCTAAAGTAAAACATAAGGAACTTCCGTATCATCTGGAACTATTGTTTTCAACAGGTGAAGAATTAGGATTGCAAGGTGCATATACCGGAACCAAATTGGTAGATGCAGCAATTGTTGTAGATGTCACTTTCGGTATCACTCCCGATAACAAGGAGGCGATAGGCTTATTTCAGCTTGGATGCGGTGCGGTGATTTGCAGAGGCCCAAGCCTGTGTGATGTTTATACCAAACAATTGGTAAGTCTTGCTCAAAAAGAGCGGATTCCTTATGAAATCGAGGTTGCTGCCGGAAACACCGGAACCAATACATGGGCGATACAAACGACAGGCACGGGGATTCCTGTGATGCTCATATCCATTCCGCTTAGATATATGCATAGTAATATAGAAACCCTGTCACTTGAGGATGTACAGGCAGTTTCAGATTTGCTCTATGCCGCAATAATAGGAGGGGTTAATCTTGATGCTTGAACTTTGTAATAGTTATGCGGTGTCCGGCTATGAAACTCCTGTCCGTGAACAATTGATTCATCGTCTTACGAGTCACTGTGACTCCCTTAAAGTTGATACACTTGGAAATTTAATTGTATTCAAAGAGGGGAAAAATAAGGATAAAAAGATTATGGTGACGGTGCCGATGGATGAACCGGGAATCATTGTTAAAAAGATTACAGAGGATGGATATTTAAAGTTTCAAATCATTGGCAGATTACGACCGGAATTTCTTGCCTTTAAACAAGTAATCATCAATGGACACTCTGGTGTTATTGGATTAAAAGCGGTACATCTTACCACCAAGGAAGAGCGGGAACGCCCTGTCAAAACCACAGAACTTTTTATTGACATCGGCGCATCTTCTTATCAAGAGGCAGCAAATATTATTACCGTGGGTGATTATGGTGTGATTGATGCACCTTGCATGGTGTTTGGTAAGGAAATGATCAAGGGCAGAGCCATAGGCGCCAGACTCGGATGTAATCTTATGGCAGAATTGCTGACAGAGGAACTCCCGATAGGTCTGGAAGTGGTTTTTTCCGTACAAAGAGAGATTGGTTGCAGAGGAATCTGTACTGGAATTCGGCAAATAGAGGCAGAGATTGCAATTGCATTGGATGGCATGGAAGGAAATCCATGTGATGGTGTCATACTAGCCAATCAAACCAATAAAAAATGGAAAAAGGTTTTATTGCACCTGGCGGAAAGAGAAGGTGTTTCTCTAACCTCTTGTGTATTAGATGCCAAAGGTCAGGAATCAGTGTTACTGCAAGCGGGTAAGAGGGTGATTGCCATGGGACTTCCTGTTCGTTATCCTGAATCCGCTTCACAAGTAGCATCCCTTTCGGATGTTAGGCAAGCGAAAAAAATCTTGCAATTGTTTATGGAGGAATTAGCATGAAAGATTGGACGCTTCCGGAGGAAACATGGTTAACCTCTGAGGGAATGAAACAATGGTTGATAAAACAGTCGGGAATAGATTCAGATTATCAAACCGATAATGTTTCTCTGGTTTGGAACAATGATAACCATAATTGCAAAACTTTGCTTTTGTTTCGTTTATTGCCGACGGCGGCAATGATAACAAAAGTAGAAAAAGATGGGTGTAAAGCCAACTTTTTGAGCGATAAAAATCCTGAAAATATCAAGGATGCTATCTGCAATCATGGGATTTTGCGAGTGCAAAAGGAAGAGATAACTTTCACACCGTTTGGTACCCTCTCGGTAGGTGATGTGTGCCATGTTATGCCAAATCTAATCTGTAAAGATAATGCACTTTACGGCGCGCAAATATCAGTGCTTGCACAGTTGGAACTTGCGGCAAATTGTTTGAAAAAAATAAAAGAATCAAGCACAACTGTTTCGGTAGCGATTGTGGACGAAACCGTTGGCGGTGTGGAATCAGTTTTACGATTGATTGAAACACAGAAGCCGGAATCCTTGATTATTTGCACTCCTGCAAAAGCGGAAAAGGAATTTTCGATTGGTCAGGGAGTCGGCGTTGGTATCAAAGACGGAAATTGGGTTGCACAGCGCGAACTTCGGGAACGGATGATGAACACAGAGAATCAATCTCAGCCGTTTATCGGGAGTACCGGAACTACCCTTGCCCGCTGTTATATTGCAGTGAAAAGTAAACAAATGATGGGATTTTATTTGCCGGTTGGCATGATGGGAATGAATGTAGAAGAAATTTGTAAGAATGATATGACAATGACACAAAACTTACTATTGAAATGTGTCGAAACCTTTGATATAATAGAGAAATAGTTCAAAAATGAGGTGAAACAATGGAAAAGAAATTGATGCTGGGCAACGCGGCGGTTGCCCGCGGTCTTTATGAAAACGGTGTTACGGTGGCTTCTGCATACCCCGGGACCCCCAGTACAGAGATTTTGGAATATACAGCCAAATATGACGAGGTATATGCTGAGTGGGCACCCAATGAAAAAGTAGCAACTGAGGTTGCAATCGGTGCATCCATTGCGGGTGCCAGAGCATTTTGTGCCATGAAACATGTTGGACTCAATGTGGCGGCAGACCCGCTTTTTACTGTAGGATATACAGGTGTCAACGGAGGATTGGTGATTGCCGTTGCAGATGACCCCAGTATGCACAGTTCTCAAAATGAGCAGGATAGCCGGCATTATGCCAAGGCATCTAAAATTCCTATGCTTGAACCTGCAGATAGCCAGGAGTGTAAGGATTTTATTGAGGCAGCATATGAATTGAGCGAGAAATACGACACCCCCATGTTGTATCGGCTGACAACCCGTGTTGCTCATTCGCAAAGCATTGTTTCTCTTAAAGAGAGAACTGATGTTCCGCTCAAAGAATATGAACGCAACATTGCCAAATATGTCATGATGCCCGGAAATGCCAAACGCAGACATCCCGAAGTTGAACAGCGGATTGCTGATTTGACAGAGTATGCTGAAACATCGCCGCTGAATCGTGTGGAATATGGCGATAAGAAGATTGGTATTATTACCAGCGGTATGTGTTATCACTATGTCAAAGAAGCCTTTGGCGATACGGTTTCAGTTTTAAAGTTAGGTATGGTATACCCTCTGCCTGTGAAACTGATTCAGGAGTTTGCATCTCAGGTAGAAACCCTGTATGTCATTGAAGAACTCGACCCCTTTATTGAAGAACATTGCAATAGCATTGGCGTTTCTGTAATCGGAAAAGAACTTTTCCCGATTTGTTATGAATTTAGTACCAAACAGATTAAAGAACTGATTTCCGGTAAAAAAGAAGATAACTTTGCAGTCTTGGAGGAGGCAGTTCCCGTCCGCCCTCCGGTGCTTTGTCCCGGATGCCCCCATCGCGGAACGTTCTATGTACTGAAAAAGATGGGCGTACATATTTGCGGTGATATTGGTTGTTATACCTTAGGTGCGGTTGCTCCCCTCAATGCGATGGACGCAGTTGTTTGTATGGGAGCCAGCGTTGGTATGTCCTTTGGTATGTCACTTGCACGTGGAAAAGAATTTGCCAAAAACACAGTTGCGGTTATTGGCGATTCCACCTTTATTCATTCCGGTATTACCGGATTAATTGAAATTGTATATAATAAAGGAATCAATACCGTTTTGGTACTGGATAATTCTATTACAGGTATGACCGGACATCAGGATAACCCCACCACCGGCAAAACGCTTAAAGGTGAGGCGACGGTTTCCGTAGACTTAGAGGCGTTGGGTAAAGCCGTTGGTATTCAAAGAGTAACAGTGGTTGATCCCTTTGACTTAGCAAAACTGGAGGCTGTGCTGAAAGAAGAACTTGCAGCAGAGGAGCCGTCTATGGTGATTGTACAGCGTCCCTGTGCATTGCTTAAAGGCGTGAAGTTCCCCGGACCTATCCAGATTGATTCAGAAAAATGTAAGAAATGTAAAGCCTGCATGAAACTTGGATGCAGTGCGATTTCTATTAAAGACGGTAATCTTACCATTGACCAGACGCTCTGCAACGGATGCGGTCTTTGTCAACGTGTGTGTAAGTTTGACGCCATTCAGTAACGAGAGGAGGAAACACAAATGGGTTTGTCAATTATGATAGTAGGTGTTGGCGGTCAGGGAACCCTGCTTGCCAGCAGAATTTTAGGAAATCTTGCTCTCTCCCGTGGCTATGATGTCAAGGTGTCCGAGGTACATGGTATGTCCCAGCGCGGTGGTTCGGTGGTGACCTACGTGAAGTATGATGAAACACAGGTTTCTTCCCCGATTATTGATGAGGGCGGTGCCGATTTGATTCTTGCGTTTGAGGAATTAGAGGCCTATCGCTATATGCCTTATCTCAAACAGGGCGGAAGAATGATTTGTAACACCCAAAATATTGACCCGATGCCGGTGATTATCGGTGCGATGGAATATCCTGAGGATATTTTGGCAAAGATTCAAAGCAAAAATGTGGACATTGTTCCTGTGGATGCTGCAAAAGTTGCGATGGAGGCAGGTAATATCCGGACGGTGAACGTGGTTCTTTTGGGCGTTCTTTCCAAGGCAATGGATATTCCGGAAGAAGAATGGGAAACCATTCTGCGTGAAACCGTTCCTGAAAAAGCAGTCGATGTAAACCTCAAAGCGTTTCGGCTTGGCAGGGCGTATTAAAGGAAGATCAATATGCAAAATAAAAAATTAAATGAATACTTGCAAACATCATTTGGTATTTCGGCAAAAACGGTTGCTCTGATGGAAGAAACGGAAGCCTGTTTTCGAGATTCCTTTGCCGAAGTCGATAAGATTGCAAGCGTCAATCAATTAAAGGTCTTAAAGGCGTTTCAAAACCATAAAATTTCTTATGCCCATTTTGGGGAAACCACAGGTTATGGTTACGATGATTTAGGCAAAGATGCTCTTGATGAGGTTTATGCTGAAATTTTTGGTGCAGAGGACGCGTTGGTTCGTCATAATATTGTAAGCGGAACCCAGGCGATTGCATCCTGTTTATACGGGGTTTTGCGTCCCGGAGATACCATGGCGTCGGTTGTCGGCGGTCCTTATGATACCATGGAAGAAGTGATTGGTATTCGTGGAGAGGAAGACAGCGGTTCCTTAAAGGACTTTGGAGTTTCTTATGAACAAGTTGATTTGCTTCCTGATGGAGAGATTGACTTTGACGGAATCAAAACATTGATTTCTAATAAAAAAATAAAATTAGCACTCATTCAGCGTTCACGAGGTTATGCATGGAGAGATTCCCTGACCGTTGAGCGTATTGGCGAAATTATTGCCTGTATCAAAGCAGTTGACCCGGAAGTAATTTGTATGGTAGATAACTGTTATGGTGAGTTCGTAGAGGAAAAAGAACCAACACAGGTTGGAGCAGATATTATTGTGGGTTCCTTGATTAAGAATGCCGGCGGAAGTCTGGCACTGAGCGGTGGATATGTCGCGGGCAGAAAAGACTTGGTGGAAAAGATTTCTTATCGTTTAACCGCTCCCGGTCTTGGCCGTCATGCGGGTGCGAGCCTTGGTTTTAACAGAAACCTGTATCAAGGCTTATTTATGGCACCTCACGTGGTGGCAGAAAGCATCAAAACCGCCATTTTGTGTTCAGGGATGTTCAAAAAACTTGGATTTGAAGTCTGTCCGGAGCCGGATGAGGTGCGCAGTGATATTATTCAGGCGGTAAAATTGCTTGATGATTCACGTTTGATTGCATTCTGTCGTGCAATTCAGGCAGGTTCGCCGATTGATAGCCATGTCACGCCGGAGCCTTGGGATATGCCGGGATACGGAAATCCTGTCATTATGGCGGCAGGCGCCTTTGTACAAGGGGCATCGATTGAACTTTCTGCAGATGCTCCGATTTGTCCTCCGTATATTGCCTATATGCAAGGCGGAGTTATCTATGATTCAGCAAAAATTGGCATTTTGAAAGCAGCAGATGCCATTGGTGAGGTGTAGATGATGGCAAAGATGTGTGTGCTTGAGGAAGATAAAATCTGCAATGATTGTGGTGAATGTTCCTATTGTGATTTAAATCCCTTTGTAAAATGTACCAACTGCGGTAAGTGCATAGACTCAGAGGACGAATATCGGGAACTAAAAATTGACGAAGTAATTTTACCAAAATCCAAGAAAAAAGGTGTTGTCACTGAATAATTTTTACAGTTTGTTGGGTATACTATCCTATTATAAAGGAGGTAATATCCATGAGTGTATCATTTCAGGAAAGTAGAACCAAAGAAAATTTGATGCGTGCATTTGCCGGAGAAAGTCAGGCAAGAAACCGTTATACCTTTGCCGCATCCCAGGCGAAAAAAGAAAACAACGATGCAATCGCAGAAGTGTTTTTGTTTACCGCCGGCCAAGAAAAAGAGCATGCGGAAATTTTCTACAACTTTTTAAAAGAGGTTGCCGGTACTACCATTTCAGTTGATGGAACCTATCCGGTTGATTTGTTTGAAAATACGGTAGCGCTCTTGCGTGCGGCTCAGCATAATGAGTATGAAGAGCATGACGATGTTTATCAAAAGTTTGGGGATATTGCAAAAGAAGAAGGGTTTATCCAGATTGCCAATGCGTTTTATAACATTGCCAAAATTGAAAAAACCCATGGAGACAGATTTGCTATGATGGCAGAGTTGTTGGAAAACAACGAATATTACGCATCCGGAACTAAAAAGAAGTGGATGTGCCTTAATTGTGGTCATATTCACGAGGGAGAAGCGGTTCCCGAGCAATGCCCCATCTGTCAACACGCAAAAGGATATTTTATTCCGTTAGAACTTGCTCCATATAGCAAAAAAGACTAAAGTGCATGGAGTTGTATTGTTAAGGATAGTCAAAAAGGTTGCAGTCGCACAGTTAAGCGTGCGACTGCAACCTTTTTTAGGATTGGCTTACTATCTGCGAAATAATATTATAGTCATTAGTCAGTATTGTATCAATACCCATAGCAAGGAATTTTTTGGTTTCTTCTGTATCATCTGACCAGAATACATTGCAAACAATTCCGTTTTTGTGCGCTTTATCTATCATTTCCTGATTAAAATACGGTTTAAAAAGCTGAACCTTTTTACAATCGTACTTGATTGCTCTGTCGACAATTTCCCAAGGTGCCTTTCCACCTCCGCAGCAACGGCAAATATCGGGTGCAATTTCTTTTGCAAGCCTCAGGAAATTATCATTACCTGACATGAAATAAACATACTTTCTACAATCATATTTATCTATGAGAGTTATTATTTTTTCAAGAAGTTCTCTGTCATATTCGCAGTCGTTATCTATGGTTTTAACATGAATGTTCATAATAACATGACATGCAAATTTTTTCAAAATTTCTTCAAATTTAAGAATTTTCATGCCTTTAAATTTTTCAGAATATTTAATACCGAAGTCATACTTCAAAAGCTCTTCAAATGTATGTTCATAAACCTTGCCGATACCGTCAGACACACGTTCTAAGTCGCCGTCATGAATTGACACAATTTCTCCATCTTTTGTATACCACAAATCAAATTCGATTTCTTCCGCTCCCATGGCTATTGCCGAACCAAATGCAGGCATACTGTTTTCAGGTGCTACAGTATTAAAGCCGCGATGAGCACACACTCTCGGATATGGCATAATATCATCATGTCTTACAATCGCACTTCCTGCCGGGCGGTATTTCCATGGCCGACGTCCTTTTTCGATATATTCGTAGTGCGCAGAGGGTGCATTTCCGAATCCGGCAGGTTTATAATATTTCTGATGTACGTCTATATCAACCGTTTCAATACCTACACGACTGTACATATTTGCAAGAATTTCTCCATTTGGGGCCACCACCATACTCGCACCACCAACATCAGAATTTTCATCCATAGAAACCGACGAACGAATAACATAAGCATTTGTATTGTATGCCAAAAACTGTGACAAAATTTGAAGCGCTTTGTGAGTATCGCTTCTTTGATGTGAACATCCTATTATTACGTCTAGATTTTTCCTTGCCATATTTGCAAAATTCTCGTAAAAATAAAAATCATAACAGGTTAAAAATCCAAATCGTATTCCTTCCATTTCTATAACTGTCGGCTCAGAAAATTCAAAACTGTAATCGCTGTCAAGATTCATAACCGAAACTTCGCTCGGCACCAGATGCTCCTTAAAATATTTTCCGACAATTTCTCCGTCTCTGTTAAAAGCATATGTGGTGTTCCTGTATCCTTTCTCATTTTTAAAGCGTGCATTTACAAATACCATTGCATTGCAACGCTTAGCTGTTTCAGAAGCTTTTTTGAGAAGTTTATCGTTGAATTTTTCTACACTTGCCTCTGCCTGCTCTTTTGTTTTGGCAAGACAAGGAATGTCACAAGACTCCGGCATAACAATAATGTCCATTGAATCGTCGCATTTTTCAAGAAACTCAATTTCATCTCTAAAATATTCATCTGTTTTTTCATAATCAACCGAGTAAGGAGGTTGAATAATACATACTTTCATTTTTCTCGACCTTTCTATGTATATCATTGTTAATTTTATTATATAATCGTAATTGCATATTGTAAATAATTTTATAGAATATGCTTGCCATATCTTTTGGGATATGGTAAAATAAAGTTGGTGATAAAAATGGAAATTTTACAGATGCGTTACTTTTATGAAACCGCACAAAACGAGAACATTGCTAAAACAGCGGAACATTTTATGGTTCCTGCATCTTCTGTATCAGCCTCAATAAAGAGATTGGAAAAAGAATTGGGTGTAACATTGTTTGATCGTTCTTGCAACAAGATAAAACTTAATGATAAAGGCCATTTGTTTGCCGAAAGCCTGAGAGAAATTTTTGAAAAATTTGAGAATACATTAACTAAAGTAACAGAAAAAGTTCCCCAACCAAAGGAAATATGCATATTAATAAAAGCCCGCAGAAAGTGGATTACCGATTTGATTGTTGAATACAAACAATCAAATCCTAATGTGCAATTTCGTATCTATAATGATATTCATATGGATGATGTTGATAATTTTGATATTATAGTTGATGAACAATCGGAAGAATATGGAGATTTACACAGATTTCTTATTGCTGTTGAAGAAATCTGTGTAAAGGCATCGAAAAACAGTCCTCTGGTTGGACAAACACTAAGGTTTAGTCAATTAAGAGAACAACTATTTGTTATGCCAAGGAAAGCTATTGGTATTCGTAAACTTTTGGAGAGTACAGGCAAAAAATACGGATTCATACCCAATATCACAATAGAATGTAACGACAGCTATTGCCTTGCACGATATGTAACAGCTGATATGGGTCTTACTTTAGGTTCTCGCCGGGCACTTGCGAATGATATTGAAAAAGATATTGTTTCGCTTGATATCACTGATTTCAATGAAACGCAGTTGGTTTACGTATATCACAAAAAAATAAATGAAATCGATACCACGATAAAAGATTTTTGTGATTTTTTGTATGCAAAAAGGCAAAAATTTATCACGGACTGAATTTATCTGTTTGATACTGTAACAAGGAAAACATCTAATATTCTTAGGATACTCCTAAAACCTTATTAAGGGGATGATGTAGGCATCGTCCTCTACGAAATAAAGGCAGAAACGAAATCAATGATATGCACCCCAAAAGTTAGACACTTTTGGAGGTGCATATTTTTATGGGTAAAACAGGAAGAAAAAACAAAAACTACTCGCCAGAATTCAAAATATCTGTTATAATGGATATGCGAGAGCATCATTTGGGGTATTGTGAAACTGCGAGAAAGTATGACATAGGTGATCCAAAACTTGGAGGAGCAGTCCATACCATACAACGGTGGGAGCGCAGATTCTTAGAAGAAGGA
>JAZQFW010000024.1:0-138936 GCA_045539735.1 Ructibacterium sp.
GATGAATTAAGAAGATATATTGATTACTACAACAACGAAAGAATTTCCATGAAACTAAAAGGAATGAGCCCGGTACAATACCGAACTCATTCACAAGGAATTTAATATTTAATTTTGTCTAAACTTTGGGGTTCACTTCACTTTGTGCATCTGCTTTTTGCTTGTGCAAAAGATATTGACAAATATGGCGAATTGTTGTAAAATGGGAATACCTAAAATTTATTAATAAGGGGAGTTTAACATGAAACGAGTATTTTTACTTACATTGGCAGTTGTAATGACTGTTTGCCTGTTTGCAGGTTGCGGTCAGCAGGCAGTTCAGCAGACAGAGGTTGAAACATTAACCATGGCAACCAATGCAGCGTTTCCTCCGTATGAGTTTTATGAAAATGAAACCATCGTTGGTATCGATGCTGAAATCGCAGGCAAGATTGCTGAAAAACTTGGCATGAAACTGGAAATTATTGACACCGAATTTGGTTCCATTGTTGCCGGTGTACAGACTGGTAAGTATGACATGGGTATGGCTGGTATGACTGTAACCGAGGAAAGAAAAGCAAGCGTTGACTTTACCACCTCTTATGCAACCGGCATTCAGTCCATTATCGTAACCAATGACTCTGTGATTGCAACCTTGGATGATTTGGCTGGCAAGAAGATTGGTGTTCAGCAGGATACCACCGGTCACATTTATGCTGCAGACGAATTTGGCGATGAGATGGTAATTCCGTTTAACAAGGGTGCAGATGCTGTTGCAGCACTTAAAACCGGTAAGGTTGATTGTGTTATCATTGATAATGAACCTGCAAAATCTTTTGTTCAGGCAAATGAAGGATTGAAGATTCTGGATTCTGACTATGCGGTTGAGGATTATGCAATCTGTATTGCAAAAGAGAATACGGAACTGCTTGAAAAGGTAAACAAAGCATTGGAAGAATTGATTGCTGACGGTTCTGTAAAGGCAATCGTTGATAAGTACATCAGCGCTGAATAATGTATTACATAAAAACGGCGGTGGAAAGCACCGCCGTTTTTTATCGTGTGTTAGAAGAATTTAGGAGTTGATTTGATTGAGCCTGAAAGAACAGTTCATTTTGAACTTTGTGGATGACTCCCGATGGAAATATTTAACCAGCGGTTTGCTGAACACCATAACCATTACGGTGTTTGCATTGCTGTTGGGTGTAGTCATAGGAATTGTGGTTGCTATGATTCGCACGACCTATGACAAAACCAAAGACAGTATGAAAAAAAGAAATATCATTGGATATTGGTTTTTCTCTGTTATCAATTTTATTTGTAAAATCTACCTGACCGTCATTCGCGGAACTCCGGTTGTGGTACAGTTGTTGATTGCCTATTTTATTATTTTTGCCTTTTCCAATGACGGCATTATGGTGGCGTCTATTGCATTTGGTATCAATTCCGGTGCTTATGTGGCAGAAATCCTTCGCGGTGGCATTATGTCCATTGATGTGGGTCAGTTTGAGGCAAGTAATTCTCTGGGTTTCAATTATGTACAGACTATGATTTATGTGATTATTCCTCAGGTGATTAAGACGGTACTACCTACCTTGCTGAACGAAATGATTGCCTTGATTAAAGAAACCTCGATTGCGGGTTATGTTGGCATTGTGGATTTGACCAAGGGCGGAGATATCATCCGCGGCAGAACCTTTTCTGCGTTTATGCCCCTGCTCGCAGTTGCGGCGATTTATCTTTTGATTGTTTCTTTCCTGACCTTTGTGTTAGGCAAAGTGGAGAGGAGGCTGAGAAAGAGTGAACGATAACATTATTATTCGAACCGAAAATCTTTGCAAGTACTATGGCGAAACAATTCACGCCCTTGAAAATGTCAATGCAGAGATTAAAAGAGGTGAGGTTGTCGTTGTCATTGGCCCCTCCGGTTCCGGTAAATCCACCTTTCTTCGTTCTCTTAATATGATTGAACCGGCGACCTCCGGTAAGGTCATTTTTGATGGTGTGGATATTATGAGTGCCAAGGTCAACATCAATCTCCATCGGCAAAAGATGGGAATGGTGTTCCAACATTTTAATTTGTTTCCGCACATGACGATTTTAAGGAACATGACCATTGCCCCAATGAAACTTCTCAAAAAATCCAAAGCCGAGGCAGAAAAAACGGCGATGGAACTTCTTAAAAGGGTTGGGCTTGAGGATAGAGCAAGCGCGTACCCGTCCCAACTTTCGGGCGGACAGAAACAGCGTGTTGCCATTGTTCGCGCGCTTTGTATGAACCCGGATGTGATGCTTTTTGATGAACCAACTTCTGCACTTGACCCTGAAATGGTCGGCGAGGTTTTGTCTGTGATGAAACAACTGGCAGAAGAGGGAATGACCATGGTTGTGGTTACACACGAAATGGGCTTTGCCAAAGAGGTGGCAGACCGCGTGATTTTCATGGACAGTGGTGCGATTCTGGAAGAGGGAACGCCGGAACAGATTTTCCAAAACCCTCAAAACGAAAGAACCAAAGAATTCTTGCGTAAGGTTTTATAAACCTTACGCTTTTTTCTTGGAATGCCTTTACAAATTGAAAAAAAAGTACTATACTAAGAAAAGATTGGGAGGGAATTTACTTATGAAACAACGAGTTGTGACAGTAGTAGTGAGTTTATGTGTTTTAGTGACACTGTTGGCGGCATTGCCCCTTGGGGTTCAGGCGGCAACCAGCGGGAAAGCGGGCGTGCTTGACTGGTCGCTGACGGATGGTGTGCTTACCATTTCGGGCACCGGTTCCATGCCGGATTACACCTCATCGGCAAAAGCACCTTGGTATAGTAACTACAGGTATATCACCTCAGTAGTGATTGAAGACGGTGTGACCGATATTGGTAACTATGCCTTTTATGATTGTGAAAAAATACAGACGGTGACATTTGGGAAAGATGTAAAAAGCATTGGCAGTTATGCATTCCAATACTGCGATGCTCTTACTTCGATTGTGATTCCTGAGGGCATCAAAGAGATTGAAGATGGCACATTTTATCAGTGTCGGAAGTTAAATGCCATAACTCTGCCGAGTACACTGGTATCTATCGGAAATGAAGTGTTTTATTATTGTGATGCGTTAAAAACAGCGCCACTTCCTGTAGCGTTGGAATCAATAGGAAATCGGGCGTTTTATTATACCGAGATTAGCGATGTAGTTTTGCCCCAGACGCTGAAGACGATCGGGGAGGGTGCGTTTCAATCCTGTAATGGGATTGTGGAAATTACGCTCCCGGCATCTTTGGAAAACTTGGGCGCTAGAGCATTTCAAAGTTGTTACAGCCTAAAGGAAATTACCATTCCAGAGGGAGTGACGGTACTTAAGGATTATGTCTTTGCCGATTGCTTGAAATTGAAAACAATACATCTTCATGACGGTATCACCAAAATCGGGGATTCCGCACTCTCAGGAACCGCATTGACGGAGATTTCTATTCCGGCAAATGTGACTGAGATTGGGAATTATGCGTTTGCGTATACTGAGATGGAAGAGGTAATCATTCCTGATACCGTACTATCTCTTGGAAAAGAAGTATTTGAGAATTGTAAAAATCTGCAGACAGTGACTCTGTCTAGTAAGATTCCCTCTTTGGGAGATAATTTGTTTGAAGAATGTACCATGCTAGAGAAATTTGAGATTCCCGCCGGAGTAACCACAGTAGGAAAGAATGTCTTTTTGGGGTGCGATGTCTTGAATGAAATTACGGTAGCGGAGGAAAATCAGGCATTCTCTGCCCAGGACGGTGTCCTTTACGACTATGCAAAAACCAAATTGATTCACTACCCACAGGGGGCAGAGAGAACCACTTATACCTTGCCGCAAACGGTGAAAGAGATAGGATATCGCGCCTTCTATAAATGCCCTGTGCTAACCCAAGTAACATTCCCCGTTGGTCTTACCACCATTGGGGAGGAGGCTTTCTATCAGTGTCCTGATTTAACCACGGTGGCGATTCCGGGAACTGTTTCCAGGATAGAAGCAGAAGCATTTTATAGTTGTCTGTCACTCAATTCCTTAACATTTGCCGTGGGAGCAGGTTCTATCGGTGATAGTGCGTTTGCTCAATGTGATGCTCTGGTCTCGGTTCATATTCCGCGTACTGTCAAATTTGAGGACCGAGTTTTTACTGGTTGTGAGGAACTTGTCACGGTGACATTTGAGGATGGATTTGACGGATTTGGATACGGATGTTTTGACTATTGTACAAAGATTGAAGAACTACGAATTCCCGGCAGTGTTCGCAAAATTTCACAAAGTTGTTTCCGTGAGTGCACAGGTATTAGCAAATTAACCATAGAAAATGGTGTCGAATGTATTGGTGATACGGCGTTCTATTTCTGCAGCGGGTTGACAGAAGTGGTGATTCCTAATACCGTGCATAGCATTGAATATGGGGCGTTTCAATGTTGCGAAGGATTAAAAACCGTGACATTGCCAAAAAGACTGTACTCGTTGCAGGATTCTGCGTTCAAGCAATGTAAGGCATTGACCAAGGTTGTGATACCTGAGGGTGTAACCAAACTGACAAGTTCGGTGTTTGGTAACTGCCCGGCATTGACGGAGATTGTTCTTCCCAAAGGGTTGAAAGAGGTTTCATCTTCCGCGTTCAGCAATACTTCGAATCTAAGCACAGTATATTATCAAGGTAGCCAAAGTGATTGGAATGGTGTTACGGTTAGTTCTTCATCCAACACCTCGTTTATGAATGCTACTAAATCTTTTAATTATAACGGATATGAAGCCTATTTTAAGCATCATACCGATACCGTTGATGTGATGCACGTGGACGGAACCACCATGGTGTTCGTGCAAACACCGAATCTGCAAACCGGTGATGTTATCTGTGGATTTTATAAAAACGGGGTTCTGGTTGGTATGAATGCAAGAGCCTACAGCCGTGATTATGGAGAAGCGGCATTTGCTTGTGATGAGGAGCATGATACCATCCGAATCTTCTATTGGGATAGTCTTCAAACCATGAAGCCGGTTCGATATTATGAGCCTGTAACCTTTGAAACCCAAGGATGGGGATTGACTTACGGGAAAGAATTGTAAACAAAAAAACGAGTATTCGAAAGAATACTCGCTTTTTATGTTTCATTTTATTCTGCGTCTTCTTCTGCGGGGGGAACGGGCATTTCTTGCTCATAACCCTCGTGGAGGCTGCTGCGGTTGTTGCGCACGATAGCAACGCATTGCTCTAATTCTTTCATGGTGCTTAACACCACTTTTTCAACGGTTTCCAACAAATTGTCGGAATAGTTGTAAGCAGAGTCAACAATCTGTGCCTTTTCATAAGTAGCGCGGTCGACAATCTGTTTACCCTGTGTGATTGCCTGTTTGGTGATCTCGTTTTCGTCTACCATGGAAACGGCTTTCTTTTCCACGGTTTTGATGATTTCATCAGCCTCTACCTGTGCTTCCTGCAGAATCCGCTGACGCTCTTCCTTAATCCATTTTGCCTGTTTTAAATCTTCCGGCAGTTTGAGTTTCAAATCCTGCAGAACATCAAGCAGTTCGTCCCGTTCTAAGATACAACGACCGGAAAAAGGAACCGAAGCACCTTTGTCAATAATATCTTCTAACTCGTTCAACAATTCTAAAGCATCCATCGTAATGTAAACCTCCTAAAAAAAGTGTATATAATAGTAATGCGGTAAGGCTATGCCTTGTGACACCGCTTATTTATAATCGAGATTAATGGTTCCGGCACCAATCCGCTTAAAGAACCGCCGTATTTGGCAACTTCTTTGACCAGACTGGAACTTAAGAACATGTAGTCTTTTCCGCTGGGAATGAATATCGTTTCAATCTCCGGACTTAATGTGTGGTTGGTGAGCGCCATTTGAAATTCGTATTCAAAGTCAGAGAGTGCACGAATTCCTTTTACAATCACGGAAGAGTCGACCTCTTTCATAAAGTCAACCAACAGGCCGGAAAAGGAGTAAATCTCCACATTGTCAAATTCTTTGGTTACCATTTTCAAAAGTTCCACCCGTTCTTCTGCAGAGAAGAGGGGGGTCTTGCTACTGTTGACCAGGACAGCAACAACCACACGGTCAGCAAGTTTGGCGGCTCTGGCAATGATGTCCAGATGTCCGTTGGTACAAGGGTCAAAACTACCCGGATAGACAACTGTTTTCATGGGTCTCACCTTTGTAATAGTGTGATTACGGTTTTGCCGTAAGCAACAGACTTTTTGATGGGATAATATTGGTCGGGTACGGATTCCCCACCCTTCTCCGTCTCCACCACAAGGATGCCACCATCGGATAGCAAGCCCCGTTCATAAATAGATTGAATCACAGGGGCAAGCAGACCTTTGTTGTAGGGCGGATCCAAAAAAATAACATCGTAAGGAATGATGGCTTTTGCAAGAAAACTGTCAGCGGTCATGGTATGTACACCGGCTTGCCCCTCGAAACGTGCTAAAGAAAGATTTTCTTTCACTAAAGTGACGGCATTGCGGTCAGCGTCCACAAAATCACAGTAGGAAGTGCCGCGGCTCAGCGCCTCAATCCCCAATGCTCCGCTGCCTGCAAACAGGTCAAGCGCCCGTTCTGTCGGAAACTGAAACTGAATCAGGTTAAAGACTGATTCCTTCACGCGGTCGGTGGTTGGACGGGTGCCCAAACCCTCCGGACTTTTTAACTTCAAACCTCTGCGTAAACCGGCAATGACCCGCAACGGACAATCCTCCAAACAGTTTGTGATATGATATCCTTACAATAGTATATGGTATCTTATTTCTAAGAATTTGTCAAGTGGTTTTGTAACATTTTTGTAATATTTCTGCCGAGCGTTTTTGTAAAAGATTCCCCGTCTCCCTGAGAATAGGAAGCGGGGAATCCGGCGAAAGAAATTTCAATGAAAGTACAAAGGAAAAGCCCCACCGTGCCGTGCAGAAGATTTTGTAAAAACCTGGTAACCAGGTGGGGAAACGCCCGAAAACATTACAAGTCCACTGGATGCTGAAAAGCATGAGGCATGTGCGCCGCTTTCGGAGACAAGGCCCCTTTGTAAAAGTGTTGGTTTTACATTGTAACCTTATGCACAAACAAAGCAGGGATTTCTTTACTGCCATTAGTATAGCATGAAACAGAAGAAAATACAAGTGGATAAATTATGAAAATTTGATTGCAAAGGTTTCGATTTTGTTACGGGGGATTGCGGAATCTTTACAGGGAATTTACAATTTGTTGTTTCCAGAAATTTGCCATTGCAATCCATCGCTTAATTAGTATAATGGGTGTATAGATACTCGAAAAAAGGAGGAAATTGCTTGAGAATTGAGAAAATAAATGACAACAAAATCAAAGTCATGATCGATGGCGATGAAGCAAGAGCGTGGAATATCTCCTTTAAAAATATTTCGGAAAACACTCCTGAGGTACAGGAAATGTTCTGGACGGCAATCCGTTTGGCAGAAAAGAATGTGGATTTTTCCGTTGATGGTGCCAAACTGTTTGTTGAGGCGGTCAAAGGAGATGGTGTGCAAGACGGATTTGGCATGATGATTACCCGTGTGTCGTCACAGGATGAACTTCAGGCAGCAATTCAAAACTGTACCTATCAGGGAAGACTCAAACGGACGCAGTTAAAGGCGGAAGAAAGGGTGTCTTTGGGTAAACACATCTATAAGTTTCTTGAGTTTGAAACAGTGTGTGCAGCCGCAGAGGAGATTTCTTCTCTTTACCACGGGGAAAGTATGTTATATAAATATGGCGGAGTCTTTTATCTTTATTTAATGCCGGAAGAGGGTTGTGCCTTTTTAGATGCGGAGGCGTTACTTCTGGAATTTGCATCTAAGGTACAAAACTGTCAGTATATGCACGGCAGGCTGAATGAATATGGAGAACACATGATTCAAGAGCGTGCAATTGACGTTTTGCAGGAATATTTTTGTCTGCATTAGTGAAAAAAATGAAAAAAGTACTTGCATTTTTAAAAAACTATGCTATAATAGATTAAAATTTATGTTATGAAAGGAACATGGTCATGGATTGTAAGAAGAACCTTATGCAAGCAATGGCATCTTATTTCTTCTACTTTTTTAGCTTTAGCTTTTTTGGCTACGGCTATTTTGGCTATGCAAAAACAGTCTGTGAACCTGTACTTGCCGGAGTATAAAGTAATCCATTTAGTATGATTATGGGGCAGGTTCATAGGAACCTGTCCTTTTTATATTGATCCGACAATTTCCTAAAAATTTTTGGAGGCGATTTTTTATGGTAGTAATTATGAAACCGGGTACCACCCAAGAACACGTGGACATGATGATTTCTTATATCAAGGACATGGGTCTTGATGTTATGATCAATCAGGGTGTCGACTGCACTGTGCTGGGTCTTTTGGGTGACACCAGCCGGATTGACCCCGATACCATGATGCTTAATGTTCATGTAGACAGAGTCATGCGGATTGCGGAGCCTTTTAAAAAGGCAAGCCGTAAATTTCATCCGGACAGAACCGTTGTCAAGATTGGGGAGGCTGAACTCGGAAGAGAAAACCATTTCTCTGTGATTGCAGGTCCCTGCTCGGTGGAAAACGAGAAACAGATTGTTACCGTTGCCAAAGGGGTAAAGGCAAGCGGAGCCAAACTTTTGCGCGGAGGTGCTTACAAACCCCGTACCTCTCCGTACTCTTTCCAGGGTCTGGAACTGGAGGGCATTCGGTTGCTTAAAGAGGCAAAAGAGGAAACGGGACTTCCGATTGTGACTGAGATTATGTCTCCTAATCTGGTGGAGTACTTTGAAGAGAATGTGGATGTGATTCAGGTTGGCGCAAGAAACATGCAGAACTTTGATTTGCTCAAAGAACTTGGAAAATGCACCAAGCCGATTCTGTTAAAACGGGGTCTTTCCTCAACCATTGAAGAATGGTTGATGTCGGCAGAATACATTTTGGCAGGCGGCAACCCCAATGTCATCCTTTGTGAAAGAGGTATCCGCACCTTTGAAACCTACACCAGAAACACTCTGGATTTGAGTGCGATTCCCGCCATCAAGCGGTTGAGTCATCTTCCGGTTGTGGTTGACCCGTCCCATTCTGCCGGTATGAGTTGGATGGTAGAACCTTTATCCTTGGCGGCAATGGCAGTCGGTGCAGATGGATTGATTATTGAAGTGCATAACTGTCCGGAAAAGGCGTTGTGTGACGGTGCTCAATCCTTGAATTTAAACCAGTTTGATGATTTGATGAATAAAATGAAAACTATCGGACCAGGCTTGGGACTTGAGGTATAGTTATGGAAACAGACTTTAAGATTGCGGTCATAGGTCTTGGACTCATTGGAGGCTCCTTGGCGTATGCCTTGCAGGGATTTCGCGGAGGGATTGTGATTGGGTGCGACATTGACCCCAAGGTAAGACAAGCGGCGGTGAAATCCAAAGCCGTGTCTGTTGCCTATGAAGATGCGGGAGATGCTATAGATGGCGCAGATTTGGTGGTTTTTTGTGCGTACCCCAATACCATTCTCCATTTGATTCAAACCCATCGGGGAAGATTCAAATCAGGTGCGGTAGTATCAGATGTTTGCGGCATAAAGACCGCGTTATCCAAAGAGATGGTATCTTGTCTTCCGCCCGAGGTGGATTATGTGGGAGGACATCCCATGGCGGGCAAAGAGGTAGAGGGTTTTGCCAATGCCTCGCCGGATTTGTTTCAAGACACAGGATTTATCATTACTCCGGCAGAAAATGCCAAACCCCAAAGTGTGGCTCTTGTGCGGGAAATGGCGGA
Source organism: Ructibacterium sp. (assembly GCA_045539735.1). Taxonomy (GTDB): domain Bacteria; phylum Bacillota; class Clostridia; order Monoglobales; family Monoglobaceae; genus Ructibacterium. The sequence continues at coordinate 9,755 of JAZQFW010000024.1, forward strand.
ATTTATTGGTGCTACTCGCATTACCGAGGCGTCGCCCAAGGAGCATGACAGTATCATTGCCTATACCAGTGATTTGATGCACATTGCAGCAGCAGGGTTATGCCTTGACTATCATCCTGATATGAACCGTGCCTATACTGCCGGCGCCTTTCGGGACTGTACCCGAATCGCGTGCATTACGCCCGAATTATGGACGGAACTGTTTCTTGCCAATCGGGAGAATACGCTGAAAGAAATGGATCGGTATATCGAAAGTCTTTCCCGCTTAAAAGATGCCATAGAACAGGAAGATACGCAAACGCTTTACAAATTGCTTGCCACCGTGCGGGAAAACAAGCAAACCATGCAAAACAAAGAACCTTAGCAGAAATCAGGTGAAAGTATGAAAACACTCAAGGTGAACATTCCGGACAGAGCCTATGAAATTTATATTGCGGATGGACTTTTAAAACAGTCCGGCAGTATGATACGAAAGGTTTTTCAAGGTGAAAAAATCGCGGTTGTGACCGATAGCAATGTGGCACCGCTGTATGGGACGCAGGCCATAGATTCTTTAACCGCGGCGGGATTTTCGGTCAAAATGATTACGGTTCCGGCAGGAGAAAGCAGCAAATCCAAGGAACAACTGTTTTATCTCTATGAGGAGATGCTTTCTTTTGGGTTAACCCGCACCGATTTGGTGGTTGCCCTTGGCGGTGGTGTGGTAGGTGACCTTGCGGGTTATGCGGCAGCAAGCCTGCTTCGGGGAATCCCATTTATGCAGATTCCTACCACTTTGCTTGCACAGGTAGATTCCAGCGTAGGCGGCAAAGTCGCGATTGATTTGCCTATGGGCAAGAATCTGGTGGGGGCATTCTATCAACCCAAGATGGTGCTGATTGACCCCTTGTGTCTAACAACCTTATCAGACCGTGTCCTTGCCGATGGAATGGCAGAGGTGATAAAATATGGTGCCATTTGGGATGCTGCTCTTTTTGAGACCTTGGAGAACATCCAAAACAAGGAAGAATTATTTGCAAAAATTGGAGAAATCGTTTATACTTGTTGTAATTGTAAACGACAGGTGGTTGAAACCGACGAATTTGATACCGGTCAGCGGATGATACTAAACTTTGGACATACATTCGGACACGCGATTGAAAAAGAGTATCATTATGAAACCTACACCCACGGCGAGGCAGTGGGAATCGGGATGGTGATGGCGTGCCGATACGGTGAAGAGAGAGGGATCTCGCAATGCGGAACTGCCAAAAGAATGGAAACACTTCTTACGCAGTATCATCTTCCTGTCTCTGCAGAACTTACGGATGAGAGTCTTCGCCGTGCCATGTCGGTGGACAAAAAAGGAGAGGGCAGTAAGATTAACCTGATTCTTTTAAAACAACTTGGAGAAGTTACGATTGTCAAAATAGAGAAATCAGAGTTTTAACAAAGGAGTCAATCATGGATATTGTGCGCATTGAACCAAATATGCTGACGGGGACGGTTAAGATTCCGCCCTCTAAAAGCGTTGCCCATCGGGCAATCCTGTCTGCGGCACTTTCTAAGGGGGAGTGTTGCATCAGGAATGTGGCAATGAGCAAGGATATTCAGGCGACCCTTGGTTGTGTACAAAACCTTGGGGCAACGGTGCAGGTTGACGAGGAAAAGGAAGAAGTCCGGATTTCATGGAATCCGGAGCGGGAACTTCCGGATGCGCTAACCTTGGATTGCGGGGAAAGCGGTTCGACCTTGCGTTTTTTGATGCCCCTTGCGCTTTTAACCGGACGCAAAGTAACCCTGACCGGACGGGGCCGGCTGATGCAGCGTCCACAGAAACCGTTTTTTGATTTGTTTGCCCAAAAGAGAATTTCCTGTATCCAACAGGAAGATAGTATTGTTCTCAGTGGCGAGTTGAAAGCGGGTCTTTTTGAACTTCCCGGAAATGTGAGTTCTCAGTTCATTACCGGACTTTTGTTTGCCCTACCGTTGCTTGCAGGTGAAAGCGAAATCCGGCTGACCACATTGCTTGAATCCAAAGGCTATGTGGATTTGACGCTCTCGGTACTCAAAGATTTTGGAATCGAGATACAAAATGACAATGATACTCGTTTTATCATTCCCGGCGGACAAACCTATCAAAAACGAGATTATACCATTGAGGGGGATTACTCTCAGGCGGCATTCTTTTTGGTGGCAGGTGCCCTTGGTTGTGACATTCAATGCACAGGGCTGAACCCAAACAGTCTGCAGGGCGATAAACAAATATTGGAACTCTTACAAAATGCCGGTGCAATTGTTGAGAGTGTGGATGATACCACTGTTCGCGCCCGGCGTACCGACCGGATGCGCGGCATGCGGATTGATGCCCGTGAAATACCGGACTTGGTGCCGATTCTGGCGGTGCTTTGCGCCTTTTGCTCGGGAGAAAGTTTGATTTATAACGCAGGCAGACTACGGCTGAAAGAAAGTGACCGCTTGGCGGCAACTACGCGGGAACTTCGGCATCTTGGTGTTGAAATCTATGAAGGAGCCGACTATTTGCGGATTGTAGGTTGCGATGTACTCTCTGGTAACACAGTATCCAGTTGGAACGACCACCGGATTGCTATGGCGATTGCCATTGCAGCCTGCCGTGCAGAGGGCGAAGTTTCAATTACCGGCGCCAAAGCGGCAGTCACCAAATCTTATCCAGACTTTTTTGAAGTCTATGAGGCTCTTTCAAAGGGACCAAAGGCTACATTAACGTATGGAACCATAATTGGGGAGGAAACGCTATGAATACATGGGGAACCAATGTGAAAATCAGTATCTTCGGGGAATCCCACGGTGAGGCAATCGGCGTGGTGATAGACGGAATCCCCTCCGGCACCGAACTGGATTTAGAAGAAATCCGTCGGGAAATGGCACGGCGTGCCCCCGGCAAAAATCCGTTGTCTACGCCCCGTAGCGAAGCGGATGAGGTGAGGATTCTTTCTGGATTTGTTGACGGCAAAACCACAGGAACGCCGCTTGCCGGCGTGATTTTCAATACCAACACCCGCTCCAAAGACTATACACCGGAACTCATTCGTCCCGGACATGCCGACTTTACCGGATTTATGAAATACGGAGAGACTCACGATTATCGAGGCGGTGGGCATTTTTCCGGCAGAATTACTGCGCCTTTGGTATTTGCCGGTGCCATTGCGAAACAGATATTAAACAAAGAGGGAATACAAATCGCATCCCACCTTTTGCAGATAGGTTCCATCCAAGACACCCCTCTGGATGCGGTGAATATGGATGCCCAAACCTTGCAAGCATTGATTAAAAAGGAATTTCCGGTTCTTGATGATGCCATGGGCTTAAAGATGCAAGATTATATTTTAAAGAAAAAAGCAGAAAAAGATTCGGTGGGCGGGATTGTAGAATGCGGAATTGTGGGTCTGCCGACAGGTTTGGGGGACCCGTTTTTCCAATCGGCAGAGAGTAGGATTTCCTCTATGATGTTTTCGATACCCGCGGTCAAGGGTGTTGCCTTTGGCGCTGGATTTGGCTTTGCCGATATGACAGGGAGTGAGGCGAATGACGCCTTTTATGTTGAAGACGGCACCATCCGCACAACCACCAATCACAATGCCGGCATCAATGGCGGAATTACCAATGGAATGCCGATAGTGTTTCAGGTTGCAATCAAGCCGACGCCGTCGATTGGAAAATGCCAGCAGACGGTGAACCTCAAAACGATGGAAAACGCCGAACTTTCGGTCAAGGGTCGGCACGACCCCTGTGTTGCCCATCGGGCGGCGTGTGTGATAGAGGCAGGTGCCGCGCTTGCGGTACTGGATATGCTGAGGAAGTGATCGTATGAACGAATTGGAACAACTACGAAAGAAAATTGATAGCATTGACCGTGAACTTCTCCCCTTGTTTTTAGAGCGTATGGAGGTCTGCAGTCAGGTGGCAGACTATAAGAGGTCGGTTGGTATGGCGGTTTTGGATGCCAAAAGAGAATCCCAAGTGTTGGAGAATAAACTCAAACTTTTGGAGGAATTGGGAAAAGCCGAAGATATGCACGGTGAAGTCTATGACTTTTTTCATGCCATTATGTCCATCAGCCGGATTCGCCAAACAAGAGAACTGACGGGACATAATGGGCGAACCAGAATGGAAGAAATTCTTGCAAAAGTGGAACAAAGAAAAACGATGCCAACGGTCTGCTATTTTGGGAGCGAGGGCTCTTACAGCGAAGAGGCAGCCATTGAATATTTTGGAGAAGATGTGAGCCGATGTTCGGCAAAAACCTTTGAAGACGCATTTCGGACGTTGAACGAGGGCAAAGTGGACTATCTGGTTGTGCCGATTGAAAATTCCTCCACCGGAACCATCAGAGAGGTGATGGAACTTCTGCTCAAGTACCAATGTTATCTTGTAGGGGAAGAGAAAATTGCCATCCGTCATTGTTTGCTGGGAGTTCCGAGGGCAACGCTTAACGATGTCAAGACGATTTATTCCCATGAACAAGGAATTTTGCAATGCGGTGACTTTTTGCATAGCCTCAGTGGGGTTGTGTGTGAGGAATATTATAGCACTGCACTGAGCGCTAAGGCAGTGGCGGATAAAAAAGATAAATCCTGTGCAGCGATTGCAGCAAAGCGGAATGCAAAACTTCTGGGACTTGAGGTCCTGGCAGAGGATATCAACAATAGTTCGGTCAATACCACTCGCTTTGCCATTGTAGCCAAAGCACCGGAAATTGACAAAGAGTGCAACAAGGTAAGCATAGCCTTTACCTTACCCCATGAGAGTGGGCAGTTGCATCGACTGCTGGCGTGCTTTGCACAGGAGGGACTCAACCTTTTGAAGTTGGAGTCAAGACCGATTGCCAGCAAACCGTTTGAGTATATGTTTCTTGCAGACTATAGCGGGAATCTTTTGGATACCACCGTGCGGGAGGTCACCAATTCGGTGATTGAGGGCACGCAGGAGTTCACTTTGCTCGGCAACTATCGGGCAAAGGATACGGAGGAATCGATGTGAAAAAAGACCTGATTCTGATTGGGATGCCCGGCTGTGGAAAGTCGAGTCTGGGTAGGCGTCTGGCAAAAAAGTTGGGGATGCCGTTTCTGGATTTGGATAAAAAAATTGAGGAAATGGCAGGCAAACCGATTCCCCAAATCTTTGAAACCGAGGGAGAAGATGCGTTTCGATTATTGGAAACAAAAGCCTTTGCATCTTCCCTGGGCGGCCGCAGAGTGATTGCCACCGGCGGAGGAATTGTCACAAGAGAGGAAAATCGTGAGATTGCAAAGCGGGGTGTGGTTCTCTTTATTGACCGCCCGCTTGAAAAAATTATGAGCAATGTCAAAACCGAAACCCGTCCCCTGTTAAAAGATGGGAAAGACCGGTTGACTCTGCTTTACCAAGAAAGATATGACAAATATTTGGATTGGGCGGATCTTCGGGTAGTCAATGACGGCTCGTTCATCCGAACCTTATACAAAATCATCAACGAGGTGAAACGCTATGAAACTCATGGTAATTAACGGCCCCAATCTCAATCTGTTGGGGGTTCGGGAACCTGAAATTTACGGCAACCAAAGTTATGCGGATTTGGAACAGTTTATTGAAGCCTATGCTGAAAAGCAGGGCTGTGAAGTGGTGGTTCTGCAGAGCAACGGTGAGGGGGAAATCATTGATTTTATCCATCATGCGTTAGGAAATTATGACGGAATTGTCATTAACCCTGCGGCATATACCCATTACAGTTATGCGATTCATGATGCATTGACTTCAGTGAATCTACCCGCAGTTGAGGTGCACTTAAGCGACATTAGCCAGCGGGAGGACTTCCGTCGCATTTCGGTGACGGCGCCGGCGTGCAAGACCCAGATTTGCGGTCAAGGATTTGAGGGATATGCCCTTGCCATTGATTATTTGTTAAAAGAGGGGAAAAACGATGCTTAATCTTGCGGTGATTGGCGACCCCATTGCACATAGCCTTTCCCCAAAGGTGCATGGCGCGGCACTTGAGGCGCTAAAGGTTCCTTATACCTATCGAAAGATACAGGTGAAAAAAGGAGAACTCAAAGATTTTCTTGCCTACGCCAAAGAGCAAAAAATAGACGGATTCAATCTGACCATGCCTCACAAGGTGGATATCTTGCCTTATCTCACCGAAATCGATGAATCGGCAAAACGGTTTGAGGCGGTGAACACCGTTAAGGTAAAGGACGGCAAACTATATGGCTATAATACAGATGCCAAAGGCTATACTGTGTCACTCAACCATGCAGGTTACCAATTCAAAGATAGCCGGGTATTGATATTGGGTGCCGGCGGGGTAGTTAGAACCCTTGCACTTGAGGCGGCATTTCAAGGGGCAAAAGAAATTCTGATTTTAAACCGGACGCCGGCAAAGGCGGAGGAAGTTGTATCTTCGGTTCAGGCGAAAGTTCCAACTGCCATCACTGGCGGATGCTTAGCAGAAGAAGAACTGAATTGTGGTTGCAAAGACTGTGATGTTTTTATCAATGCCACCCCATTGGGGATGCATGGAGTGGAGGAGGATTTTCAGGATTTATCCTTTTTGGAACATCTGCCCAAACACGCTTTGGTTTCGGATTTGATTTATAATCCTCAAACCACGACTTTGCTAAAGCGGGCAAAAGACCTGTCGCTTGCAACCCTAAACGGTTTGGGGATGCTGATTTATCAAGCGTTGCTTGCTGACCAAATTTATCTGGAAGATTCCTTTGATATGAATCCCATTTATGAACTTGTGGCAGAAAAAATAAAGAGATAACACTTATTGCGAAGCATCTGGGGACGGTTCGTTGTGCGTATAGCACTAGGAACCGTCCCCTGTGCGCAGTAAAATAGTGTTATCTCTTTTTGTATGTAAGAAAATAATAAATAACTCCGCAGAATAAAAGGTAAAGAACAAAAGCAGAGGGAGGCGGAGTGGGAACATAAAGCCAAAAAATTTTTTTAGAAAAGAATTCGGCAAGCCGATTCATCAGCCAAAGAGGAATCCGGATGAATTCTGCAAGCCAAATGGCAAGAGGGGCATACAGGTAGTAACAACCCCATAAGAAGATTCCGCCCACAAAACTCATAGATCCCAAAGGAACAAGAGGAATGTTGCCTAAAATACCTCCCCAGGAAAGGCGGTTGAAAAATCGTGCCATAAAATATCCAAGTCCCAATGTGCTGGCAAGGGAAAGACTGGCAGAAGCAAGGGTTTTTGCTATCAGTGAACGCAAAGGTTGAACGGAAGGAAGATTCCATCGGGTAAGGGATCGGTTGATTGGTGCGTAAAAGACAACGATGCCGAGCGTTGCACCAAAGGAGAGAATGAAACTGTATCCAGTAATGATGTAAGGATTCAAGATTGCCAGAACCAAAGCCGCAAAGGAAAGAGAGGTCAAACCATCCGGTTCCATTTGAAGATGGTTGGCAAGGAGTACCAGAATCAGCATCATCATAGCACGGCAGATAGAGGGAGTAAAAGCAACTGTGGCACCAAAGACCAGAAGAAGAGGAATTGCGGTCAGGTGAATCAGCCATTTAGGGATTCTAAACCGACGCAGCATGAAGTTAAAAAATCCAAACAGAAACATAATGTGCATTCCGGAGGCAGAAGTGATATGCACAAATCCGGAGAGGGTAAAATCTTCATTTTGTGCATCCGTAAAACTGTCCCGATTCCCAAGCAGAATGCCCTTAAGCAATGCCGCCTCCTGTGGATATTTGCCAAAGATTTGATCTATGGCGAAAAAGGCAGAGTTTTGTATGCTGCGTCCCAAGGTTTCCAGACGATAGGATAGGGAATGTACGGGATAAACAGCGTCAGAGCGCGTCAGCGTTTCGGTATAGACAGAATAAGAAATTCCTTGCCGGTAAAGATGCAGACGGTAGTCAAACCCTCCGGAGAACGAGGCGCGAGGAGAGTCTTTTAAAATGGTGGTAAACACAACAGTGTCACCACGATCTGCGCTCTGCCATAGGTCAGGTTTGGCATAAACCAATACCTTGCCGGAAACCGGAGTTCCGTCTTCTATGCAAGCAACCAGCACCGAGGCACCAAGACTTGCCCCGCTGCTGCTTTCGACAGGGGTTTCTAAAAGAGTGGCGGTATAGGAATGTTCCTCTCCCGCAGTTGCTTTGAGTGAGCGGTCTTTGAACAAATCAAACAGATAGACTCTGCCAATGCCAAGAATAAAGAATAAACAAATCAGCCAGCAAAGAATCATGTCCCGTTTTGCCCCTTTCACAAAATAGGAAAGGAGGAAGAGAGGCAAAAGAATCAACAAAAGAAATCCGGCAGAATAAATCAAATAGCCGAATAAGGGGACAAATGTCAAATTTTCTGCATAGATTGCATAAAAATTACCGGCGAGAAACCCGCCGGTAAGATATGCCAAGTAATGCCGTCCGGGCAAAATTTGCGGCAGTTGATGGTGCATAGAAAACAGTCCTTGCTAATCTTCTTTGAGTAATTGATAGGGTTCGATTTCTAAAACCTCAGCCATTTTAAACAGGGTATCTAAAGAAACGCCGGTAACAAGAGCAGGTGCCTCAATTTGGGATAAGAAAGACCAGCTAATGCCAACCATTTCAGCAAATGTTTCTTGTGTGTAACCCCTTAACTTTCTAAAATATTGAATCTTTAAGCCAAGTTTAATATATTTCTCGCTATATGCAGTTTCCATAAGTTTCACCTCGGTTTTTAGTCTATCATGAAACCGAGTGAATTATTACGGGGTTAAAGTGAGTGATGACTCGTTTATAATAAGTAACAAAGGCTTTGCGCAGCAAAGCCTTTGTTGGGTTAGATGTTGTGACTTAACAGATAGAGGCAGTATTGATTCATACTAATTCCCTCCCGCTTGGAACGTTCAGCAAGTTCTTTGTGTAGGGATTTTGGGATTCGCAACTTAAATTGACCGCTATAATCGTCAATGGATAATGGTTCAGGAATGTCAATGCCATCTTCCAGACAAGCGGTAAACCAACTTCGTTTTGCATCTTCAAGCATTTTGATACCTTCTTGTATAGAGGCAGAGCAAGTAATGCATCCAGGCAATTCGGGACAGTGAAACACATAACCGTTACCTTCTTCTTCTGCAAAGTATTCAACCCGATAATTAAGATTCATGTAATAGTTGATATCTTTCATAGTGATGCATCCTCCTTGTCATAATATTTTTCCACAGCCGCACTAACCAATCGAATATAAACCTTATCTATAGGTGGCTTTTTCTTTGGCAAAGTAATAGGCATACAACCCTCTTTACGAAATGTGTAATGACTGCTTCCTCCACGGGGTTGTTCTTGGGTGTAACCAATTTTTGTTAAAGCAGAAGCCAGGTCTTCAAATCGCAAATTTGCCTTTTTTGCTAAAATTGCTTGTATTAGTTTATCCCATTTGCTCATGATTACACCTCCTGATATATACTATATCATGGTGTCGTATATGGTGTCAAGAGATTTTTTAAAAATAGTTCTTGACTTTTTCAAAATTGGTGTTATAATAAAATTACAAAGGTCAAAGAAAGTCAAAGTCAAAATTTGACGAAAGAGAGGTGAGGGACAGATGAAACTCAGCAATTTGATTGAAACATGGATTCAGGAGATGATGACCGAGCAAAACGGCGCGGTGGAACTCAAGCGAAATGAACTGGCGACACAGTTTCATTGTGTGCCATCCCAGATTAACTATGTAATTGCAACCCGTTTTTCACCGGAGCGAGGGTATATTGTAGAAAGCCGTCGCGGAGGCGGCGGATATATCAAGATTACACGGGTGATGCCAACCTCCGGCAACGAATTGATGCATGTGGTCAATATGATTGGAGAGAGCCTTTCGGTTCAGGACGCACGGGTTTTGGTGCAAAATTGTTATGAGTATGATTTGATTTCCCAAAAAGAGGCAAGGATTATATTGGCGGCACTCAGTGACCGCTCGATTCCGGTCAAGCAACCGGAACAGGATATCCTAAGAGCCGGTATCTTAAAGAATATTTTAGTATCGCTAGCATAGGAGGAATGGATATGAAGTGTCAAAAATGTCAGGTGAGAGAGGCGACCAGCCACATCACTGAGGTGATAAATGGAAAGAAACAAGAATTGCATCTTTGCAGCGAGTGCGCGGCAAAATCGCCGGAGTTTCAGGCAATGAAACACAATGTGGATTTTGGAATCGGGGATTTCTTAGGCGGCATCTTTGGTGCAAAGCCAAAGACATTAAGCGGGGAGAGTACCCCGAAAGTTACGGCGTGTCCCGATTGTGCGATGCCCTTTGAAGAATTTTTGCAAAAAGGAAGACTTGGTTGCGGGACTTGTTACAGCGTATTTCGGAACAGGTTGGAGCACCCGCTCCGCCAGATTCACGGAACCTGTAACCATGTGGGCAAGGTTCCCTCCCGTATGGGCGGGCATTTGAAAGCCCAACGTCAGGTTTCTCAACTGGAGGCAGAACTCAATGCGGCGGTCATGAAACAGGAGTTTGAAAAGGCGGCTGAGATTCGCGACCAAATCAAGGAATTGAAAGCGCAAAATCAGGAGGAGGCGTAGTTTATGTGGTACACAGAATATGGAACTGACGGAGATGTTGTTCTCTCCTCCAGAGTGCGTCTGGCACGTAACGTCAAAGGGGTTCCGTTCCCCCGCCGTGCCAATGAGGAACAACAGGAAACAGTGCTTTCTCTCTGCAAAGATGCGGTACTGGAAAGCAGCAGCGTGCTTAAAAATACAGTGAAGTTTATTGACCTTTCCAAAATGGAAGACTATGAAAAGCAAGCGATTGCCGAACGGCATTTGATTAGTCCTCAAATGATGGAAAATGACATCAAACGCGGACTGCTTTTAAGCGATGACAACAAAGTCAGTATTTTGCTGAATGAAGAAGACCATATCCGGATTCAGGTGATGGAGGCGGGCTTTGATTTGGATTCCTGCTTTGAGCAGGCGAACCGGATAGACGATTTGATGGAAGAAACCGTTGACTATGCCTTTGATGAGCAGATAGGCTATCTGACCTGTTGCCCTACCAATGCCGGAACCGGTATGCGGGCATCGGTGATGGTGCATCTGCCGGCACTTACCATGAGCAGAACCATCAATCAGGTGATAGATAGTTTAAGCCAGTTAGGTATTACGGTAAGAGGTATCTTTGGCGAGGGATCCAAAGCAACCGGACACATTTACCAGATTTCCAACCAACTGACGCTGGGCGCGGCAGAGGAGGATATCTTAGATAAGTTTAAGCAGATTGTAACTGAGGTTATCGACAAGGAGCGGGAGATGCGCAGAAGACTCTATGCGGCAGACCAGTATCGCCTGGAGGATAGATTGATGCGCTCGCTGGGAGTGCTCCGCCATGCGGTGATTCTCTCATCCGGTGAGGCAATGCGATGTCTGTCCGATGTACGGCTGGGAGTGGATTTGGGATTGATTTCAGATGTGAAACCGCAAACGCTGAACGCCATCACCTATGAGATACTGCCTGCCAATATTATGAAAGAGTACAATCTGTCAGACCCCACAGAGCGGGATTTGAAACGGGCAGAAATTGTGAAAGAAAGGATGGGTGTATAATGTTTGATGATAGATTAACCGAGCGTGCCAGAGAGGCCATTGCTTTTAGTGCAGAGGCGGCGCTGGAATTGGGACATAACTATGTGGGAACCGAGCATCTTTTGGTTGGCTTGATTCGTGAGGGCGAAGGTGTTGCAGGTAAAATTCTGGAAGCCAACGGATTGGATGAAGACAAGGTAATTGACCGCATTGCGGCTATGACAGGAACCGGCGAGCCGATTGCAATGGGACAGCCGGAGGCGACTCCCAGAACAAAGCGGGTGTTTGAACACAGTTATGTGGAGGCGCGGAGACTTGGACACAATTATATCGGCACTGAGCATCTTTTGATTGCAATGCTCAGGGAAAGTGAGAGCCTGGCAGTACGGATTTTAGTGGATTTGGGGGTACAGCCACAGGCGTTGTATCAGGATATCATGCGTCTTCTCAGCGAAGACGCTGCAGAAGAAAGTGGCGGAGCATCTCAGCCGATGAACCAATCCCGTAAAAATCAAGGAGGGAATCTTTCTACCCTGATGAAGTTCGGACGTGATTTAACGCAGATGGCAAGGGATGAAAAATTAGACCCCATCATTGGCAGAGACGATGCCATTGAGCGGGTGGTACAGATTCTCAGCCGAAGAACCAAGAACAACCCTTGTTTGATTGGGGAACCGGGTGTTGGAAAAACCGCGGCGGCAGAGGGACTTGCCCAGAAGATTGTCAGCGGTCAGGTGCCGGAAATTTTGAAGGATAAAAAGGTGATCGCATTGGATTTGTCCTCCATGATTGCAGGTGCGAAATACCGTGGTGAATTTGAGGAACGGCTGAAAAAGGCGATGGAGGAAATCCAGAAAGCCGGAAATGTCATTCTGTTTATTGACGAACTTCATACCATTGTCGGCGCTGGTGCGGCGGAGGGTGCGGTGGATGCTGCCAATATCTTAAAACCTGCACTGGCAAGGGGTGAGATTCAGGTAATTGGTGCTACCACCTTGGAAGAATATCGTAAGTATATCGAAAAGGATGCTGCATTGGAACGTCGGTTCCAGCCGATAACCTTAAATGAACCTACCGCAGAGGAGAGTATAAGGATTCTCCAAGGAATTCGGGATAAGTATGAGGCACACCACCGTGTCAAAATTACCGATGAAGCCATTGAGGCAGCGGTGAATCTGTCGGTAAGATATATCTCTGACCGATTCCTGCCCGATAAGGCAATCGACCTTGTGGATGAGGCGGCGTCCCGCTTGCGGATTAAAAATCTGACAGCACCGCCTGATTTAAAAGAGGTGGAAGACGAGATTGCAACCGTGAAAAAAGAAAAAGAGGCGGCAATCACCGTTCAGGAATACGAAAAAGCCGCAAAACTCCGTGACAGAGAAAAGGAACTCCGAGAAGAGTTGGAGAACCGGAAAAAGAACTGGGAAACCGACACCTCTTCCAAACAGGCTGTGGTGACCGAGGGCGAAATTGCAGAAATTATCTCCATGTGGACAGGCGTTCCGGTCAAGACGCTGGAGGAAACCGAGAGCGAGAGACTTCTCAAGTTGGAGGAAATTCTGCATGAACGGCTGGTTGGTCAGGAAGAGGCGGTCAAAGCGGTAGCAAAAGCCATTCGCCGCGGCAGAGTGGGACTCAAAGACCCCAAACGTCCGATTGGTTCCTTTATCTTCTTAGGCCCCACCCGCGTAGGTAAAACCGAACTTTCCAAAGCCTTAGCAGAGGCGATGTTCGGGGATGAAGATGCCATGATTCGGATTGATATGTCCGAGTATATGGAAAAGCACACCGTTTCCCGCCTGGTAGGTTCTCCCCCCGGATATGTCGGTTATGACGAGGGCGGGCAACTGACCGAAAAGGTGCGCCGTAAGCCTTATTCTGTGGTATTGTTTGATGAGATTGAAAAGGCGCATCCGGACGTGTTTAATATTCTGCTCCAGATTCTTGATGACGGTATTCTGACCGATTCTCAGGGACGGCGGGTAGACTTTAGAAACACCGTGGTGATTATGACCTCAAATCTAGGTGCCCGTGAGATTACCGAGAAGAAACAGAGCCTTGGATTCTCCGCGGCGGCAAGCGATGCAGAGCGCGATTATGAGGCAATCAAGGCAGATGTGATGGCAGAGGTGAAACGGGCATTCCGTCCGGAGTTTTTAAACCGTGTGGATGAGATGATTGTCTTCCATCAGTTGACACAGGAGAATATCAAGGAAATTGCAGGAAAGATGCTCCATCAACTGGCAAAGCGGATGGAGGATAACGGAATTGTTGCTACCTTTAGCGATGCGGCAGTTGAAAAAATTGCAGAAGAGGGATTTGACCCCGTTTATGGTGCAAGACCTCTGCGCAGAGCCATCCAGAGTAAGATTGAAGACAGAATAGCGGAAGAAATGTTAGAGGGTAAAATCAAGCCGGAAGACAGGATTGAAGTGATTGTGGAAGACGGAGCATTTACCTGTACCAAAAAAGAACAATAATATCCCAAAACCCCCAAGGATTGACAATTCCTTGGGGGTTTCTGTTACAGGTATCTTACATTTACAATACATTTTTATTCTTGTAGTTTACACTTTTTTATTTCGTGATATAATGATGAAAAGATAATATCGCTTTATTTGGGTTCGGACGGCGTTACATAGGGCAAGGAGGTAGTCAGATGAACCATAGTGCTCCAGATGCCGGAAGGAATACCCAAAGGCGCGAAAAACGAAAGAAAAAACGAAAAAGAAACTGGCTGATTAAGGGAATTGCAACTGCAATTTTTCTTTATTTATTGCTGTCTGTCATTTTTGGACTGATGGGGAGTATGACCACCACCGTTGCCATGAAAGGAATGCTGGAAGAAGAGGTTTTGGTCGAGGGATATGTCTTCCGTGAACAACACCTTGTGAACGCTCCGGCCATGGGGTATCTGGAAACCCGCGTTGGCGAGGGTGAGAGAGTAACACAGGGGCAGATTCTGGGATATGTATATGCCACAGAATATGACGAAGAACGGTCTGGTACTATGCGTAAACTCCATGATAGAATTTCCCAATTGGAATCCCATGCGGCAGAAAATACCTATGCCGGAAACGGTGTTATGGTAGAACAAAAGATTGCGGTTGCGGCAAGGGATCTTTCTGACACCCGTCAAACGCGGGATATGAGTCATCTTGCGGCATGGAAAGACGAGTTAAATGTACTCATCGCACGTAAACACGCAATGAATTCCGGCGGAACGGTGGATGTTTCTAAGGAATTGGAGGAGTTAAAAGCCCAACTGCGGGAACTGGAAGCAAGTGTGGGTGCGGCAAAGTATACCATCACGGCTCCGGCGGCGGGGGTTTTTGGCGCCAAAATTGACGGAATGGAAGAAAAACTGACCCTTAAGCAAGCGGAGGAAGTGGCACCTGCCTATCTTCGGGAACTGGACGGCATCAAGACCGAACGCAAAGAAAGCGTGGTGGAAAACGAGCCGGTTTGCAAGGTAGTGGACAATTACGGTTGGTATTTTGTTGCTAATATGGATGTAAAACAGGCAGAGAATCTGGAAGTCGGTAAGACGGTGACCATGCGGTTCTTTGACCTTTCAGAACAGGAGATTACCGGAACCGTCCGCCGTATTTCGGAGGAAGATAAAGGTGAGGTAGCCGTTTCGGTCTACACCAATCGGTATGTTGATGGAATTTATGCTTCCAGCCGGATATCGGCAGAGGTGGTGACTACCGGTGCAGAGGGAATTAAACTTCCGGTTCAAAGTATTCATGTCAAAGACGGTCAGCCGGGTGTATATGTACTCAGACTGGATGTAGCAAGATTTGTTCCCGTATCCATCAAGCACAAAAACGAGGATTGGGCAATCGTTAGCGCGGTGACCGGCTGGGATTATCAACTACAGATTTATGATGAAGTTATTGTCAATGCAAAAAATCTGGAAGACGGTAAGGTTGTGAGATAGATGGGAATTTGCTTAAACTGCCAAAAACTGAGAGAAGAAATTCGTCTTGCGGCTGAACTTGCCGGCAGGAATCCGGAGGAAATCAAACTGATTGCAGTCAGTAAGACCAAACCTCTTTCTATGGTAGAAGAGGCGGCAAAATGCGGTATGACCGACTTTGGGGAGAACCGTCCTCAGGAACTGGCAGAAAAATTCGGGCATTACCCTAATCTTAACTGGCACCAGATTGGACAGTTGCAGAAAAACAAAGTGAAGTATATCATTGATAAGGCGGTGTTGATTCACTCGGTGGACACTCTGTCTTTGGCAGAGGAAATCGAAAAACGGGCGGCAGCCATTGATAAGGTACAAGATATTTTGGTTCAGGTTAACATCTCCGGAGAGGAAAGCAAGTCCGGCGTATCCCCAAAGGAGGCGCCCAGCCTTTGCCAGGCGATCAGCCATCTTTCTCATGTGCGGATTCAGGGGCTTATGACCATTTCGGTTCTGGGGATGAGCGAGGAGGAGAATTTTGAGATTTTCTCTCGCTTAAAGAAATTGGCAGACCAGATTGACGCGTTGGAACTTCATGGAGTTTCCATGAAAGAACTTTCCATGGGGATGACCCATGACTATATTCCCGCCATCAAGGCGGGAGCCACCATGATTCGGGTGGGCACCGGAATTTTCGGTGCAAGAGATTATATGGTATAAAATATGCCGCTTATTGCGGTTTCAAAATAAAAATTGCCGTGCATCTGCGGCGGAATGGAGAAAAATAATGAGTAATTTTATGAACAAGATGCTGAACTTCGTAGGCTTTGATACCGAGGACGGTACTGAAGAGGATTACTACATGGAGGAAAAAGAGCCTGTAAAAGCAGATTTTGATGACGCATGGGACCGCATTTCTTCCAGAAGAAGCAGTCGTGTGGTGAAACTGCACGAATCCGGCAGCCAGCAGATGCGTGTAATGGTATTTCGTCCCAGAGAATTTGAAGAAGCGCGGGACATTACCAATCACTTAAAAGAACGCAGATCCAGTATTGTAAATCTGGAATCGGTAGAAAAAGAGGTTGCACGCCGTATTGTAGACTTTTTAAGCGGTGCAGTCTATGCCCTTGACGGAGATATGCAAAAGATTTCCAATGGTATCTTCTTTGTGGCACCGAACAACGTAGAAATTCAAGGTGAAGAAATTGCCGAAGCCAGAGGCGGTTTTCCCTGGAATAACTAAATGCAACCGGAAGAAAAATTGCTCCTGTCCCGTGCAGAGGACACGTTGCGTCTGGCAGAAAAGCATTATAGCGTCAAAACCTTGGGCTTTTTGACGCCGGCAGAGCGAGTGTTTTTGCAAAAGCATCTGTTTGCCGGTCAGGATATGAAACTATGGTATGATGGCGGATTTGATGAAGCGGAGCGAACCTTGTTGGTCTGTGCTCCGGACTTCATAGAGCCGGAGCCTAAGGAGTATCTTGCTGTGCTTGCATGTACAGGCAGGGACTTAGAGGGACTTTCCCATCGGGATTACCTTGGTAGTTTGATGGGACTCGGCATCGTGCGGGAGAGCGTTGGTGATATTGTTGTTCTGCCGGAAAAGGCGTTTATCATCATCAAACCGGAGCAGACAGAGTACCTATTGCAGAATTTAACCAAGGTCGGTCGTCGTGGCATCCGTTTGCAGGTGTGTGATGTGAATGAGGTGGAGTTTCCCCAAAGGGAAACCAGGGAAATCAATACCACAGTATCGGCGCTCCGTCTTGACAGTGTGGTTGCATCTGCCATTGGCGTTTCCAGAGGAAAGGCGGCAGAGGCGATTCGCGCTGGGCTTGTGACGCTGAATTGGGAGATAGAAGAGGAACTTTCCCGATTGTTAAAAGAGGGAGATGTCTTTTCGGTTCGCGGACATGGTCGGTTTTGTCTTTCCCATGTAGGTTCCATTACCCGCAAGGGCAGACAAGGGATTACAATCAGCCGTTATATTTAAACAGGAGGAGTTTTTATGCTTACCCCTCAGGATATTGAAACCAAAGTCTTTAAAAAGAGTCTGCATGGCTATGATGCCAAAGAAGTAGACCAATTTCTGCAGGAAATCAGTGAAAGTTATGAGAAACTTTACAAAGAGAATTTGACGGCAAATGAGAGGATTCGCATGCTTTCCGATGCGGTCAGACAGTATAAGGCGATGGAGGATTCTCTTTCCGCCAATTTTGGTGATAGAGAGACCGAGCAAATCCTCAATCATTCGGCACAGGAGATTGCAAGGGTCACCTATCAGTATGAACAGATGAAACGAAGTGTGGAAGTCTTTCGCGCGAAGGTGGTGTCTTTGCTTCATGCCCAACTGGATATCATCAAAGATTATTCCGATGTTTTGGTGGATGATAAGACCTTAGAAGATGCCAAGGCAGTCTATGAAACGGTGGTTCCCTCCGCCGAAGAAAAAATCGACAAGAGTAATCTTATGGAACAAAAAACAGAGGAAATCCCTGTATGGGAACATACACAGGAAATTCCTGTAACAGAAGACTAAGCGCGGGACACAAAGTGTCCCGTTTGTTATAACAAAAGAGGTAAAGAGGTTGAAACTATGGGATATATTATCATAGGGATTGTGGTGTTTTTGTTAGACATCATGACAAAACTGGTAGCGGAACTTCGTTTGATGCCGGTGGATACCATTCCCCTCTGGGAGGGAGTATTTCACCTGACCTATGTGGAAAACAGAGGAATTGCGTTTGGAATGTTCAGCGGACAGCGGTTAACCTTTATTTTGGTTACCATTTTGGTGCTTGCTTTGCTTTCCTATGTCTATTCCAAAACCAGGGAGAGAACCAATTGGATGAAATGGGGCGTTGCCCTAGTATACGGCGGTGCCGTCGGAAACTTGATGGAACGCCTGGCAAAAGGCTATGTGGTGGACTTTCTGGATTTTCGGTTGATTCACTTTCCGGTTTTTAACGTGGCAGATATAGCGGTCTGCGTGGGGGCGGTTTGCCTGATGATACACTTCTTTTTAGAACCGGAATTAGGAGAAAAAAATAATGCGTAACGAAGTATTTGCGGTTTCCAATGAAGAGGCGGGCGTTCGTCTTGATAAGTTTGTCAGTGACCGCCTTTCTGATTACACCCGATCCCATATCCAAAAATTGACCGAAGAGGGAAGAATCTTAGTTCAGGGTGTACCGGCAAAAGCAAGTTATAAATTGAAAGAAAATGACAAGGTCACCGTGGAAATTCCTGATGCAGCAGAAGTAGATATTCTGCCGGAGGCGATACCTCTTTCCATCGTCTATGAAGATGAAGATATGTTGGTGGTGGATAAGCCTCAGGGAATGGTGGTACATCCCGCGGTGGGAAACTACACCGGAACCTTGGTCAATGCCCTGCTTGCTCATTGTCCTGACTCTCTTTCCGGCATCAACGGGGAGAAAAGGCCGGGAATTCTGCACCGGATTGACAAAGACACCAGCGGACTTTTACTTGTGGCAAAAAACGATATGGCGCATCAGCACTTGGCGGCACAGATTAAAGAACATAGCCTTACCCGCGCCTATCAGGCATTGGTACACGGCCGGTTCAAGACCCCCAAGGGTGAGATTAATCTTCCCATTGGCAGACATCCGGTTGACAGAAAGAAGATGGCGGTGACCTATCGAAATTCCAGAGAGG
This sequence comes from Ructibacterium sp., assembly GCA_045539735.1. GTDB lineage: Bacteria > Bacillota > Clostridia > Monoglobales > Monoglobaceae > Ructibacterium. The sequence goes on from JAZQFW010000024.1 coordinate 28,893, forward strand.
CTGTAACAAAGTTTCGTGTGCTGGAGGAGATTGGCTCCTATAGTTTGGTAGAATGTATGCTTAAAACAGGGAGAACCCACCAAATTCGGGTACACATGTCCCATCTGGGGCATCCTGTGGCAGGCGATCCTGTATACGGAGTCAAAAAGGAGCCGTTTTCCACGAATGGTCAATTGCTTCATGCGTATAAAGTGGGTTTTATTCATCCAAGAACCAAGGAGTATATGGAATTTGAAAGTCCACTCCCTGATTATTATGAAAAAATTTTAGAAATGTTAAGAAATTTGTAGACAAAAAAATCCTTACTATGGTATAATAAAAGCACGAGTGTCCACTTGTGCTTTTTTGTTGTGCAAAAAGCACGGTATACTATAAGATAAAGAGAGGTTACATTGCATGAAACATCTGCTTGGCATGAAAGAGTGTTCCGCAACCGAAATTCAGGAAATCCTGACCGAAGCCTTTAGAATGAAACGAGAGGTTTTAAAGGGGAGTAAAAAGGATACTTGCCTAAGCGGCAAAAGTATCATTACCCTGTTTTTTGAAAACAGTACCAGAACCCGCCTTTCCTTTGAACTGGCGTCTAAGTATCTGGGTGCAACCGCCGCAAACATTGCGGCTTCCGGCAGTAGCGTTGCCAAAGGGGAAACCTTAATTGATACCGCCAAAACCATTGATGAGATGGCAGCGGATGTCATTATTATCCGGCATAGTTCCTCCGGTGCACCCCATTTAATTTCCAATTACACCAATGCATCCATCGTCAATGCCGGTGACGGCATGAATGAGCATCCCACGCAGGCACTTCTTGATTTTATGACCATGAAAGAGAAAAAGGGAGACTTTAAAGGTCTTCGGGTTGCCATTGTGGGTGATGTAAAACACAGTCGTGTGGCACGCAGTAATATTTATGGATTAAAGAAGTTGGGGGCAGATGTGGTTTTGGCAGGTCCCACCACCTTAATGCCGGCAGAATTGGAACAGTTGGGAGTGAAATCCTACAACCATGTGGATAAGGCGATTGCCGGTGCTGATGTAGTTATGGGTCTTAGAATTCAGTTAGAGAGGCAGAAGAAAGGGTTGTTCCCCAGCGTAAGAGAGTATCACAAATACTTCGGCGTGAACGAAGAGAGAATGCGTCTTGCAGCACCTGATGCGATATTGATGCATCCGGGTCCGGTCAATCGTGGGGTAGAACTTTCTGCGGATATCATTGACGGTCCGCAATCGGTGATTGGCGAGCAGGTGACCAACGGCGTTTGCGTCCGGATGGCTGTGCTGAATCTCTTGGCAAACAAATAGGAGGCATGGATATGGGTTTATTGATTAAAAACGGACATGTCATTGACCCGAAAAACGGGATTGATGAGGTTCGGGATATTTATATTTTAGACGGTGTGATTGAAACCGTGAGCGATGCGGGAACTTCCTTAGATGTGACCGGTGCAGATGTGATTGATGCCACCGGTAAGATTGTGGCACCCGGCTTGGTGGATTTGCATGTGCATTTCCGCGAACCGGGACTGGAATACAAAGAAGATATTGGAACCGGAAGCCGTGCGGCGGCAAAAGGCGGTGTCACCACCGTGGTTTGTATGCCAAACACTGCGCCGGTGATTGATAACGGACCTCTGGTTCAATATGTGATGAATCGTGGTGAGGAAGTCGGTCTTGTCAATGTATTGACCACCGGCTGTATCTCCAAAGGTCAGCAGGGACAGGAACTTGCTGAAATCGGCGAACTTAAGGCGGCAGGTGCGGTGGGAATTACCGACGACGGAAGACCGGTCAAATCTTCCTCTTTGATGCGTAAAGCATTAGAGTATGCAAAAATGTTTGAACTTCCGGTTATGTCCCACAGTGAGGACCTTGATTTGGTAGATAACGGAAGTATGAACGAGGGATATATGTCCACCTATCTGGGACTTCGTGGAATCCCCAAAGCAGCAGAGAGTGTGGCAGTCAGCCGTGATATTTTAATTGCAGAAGAAGTGGACGGCAGACTTCACCTTTGCCATGTCAGTACCCGCAACGCCATTGAGGCGGTGCGTGCGGCAAAGGCGCGGGGCGTTAAGGTGACGGCGGAAACTGCACCGCATTATTTTTCCTTAACTGACAAGGCGTGCGAGGGATTTAATACCAACGCCAAGATGAATCCGCCGCTTCGGGATGAGGACGATGTGAATGCAGTGATTGAGGGATTGATGGACGGGACGTTAGATGCCATTGCAACCGACCATGCACCGCATCATCGGGATGAAAAAGAGTTGGAGTTTGATTTGGCAAACAATGGTATTGTAGGTCTGGAAACCTCGCTGGCGCTGGGCGTGACCTACCTTGTAAAAACCGGAAAACTCACCATGAGCCAGTTGATAGAAAAAATGAGTTTGAATCCTGCGGAAATCATCGGTGTTGATAAAGGAACACTGAGTGAGGGAAAAGATGCCGACTTGGTCATCTTTGATGCGGAGGAACCCTTTACGGTGGATGTAAACACCTTTGCAGCCAAGGGTAAAAACTCTCTCTACCACGGATTTACCCTGACCGGCAGAGTAGAAACTACCATTTGCGGCGGTAAAATTGTATACCAAAGACAGGAGGCATAAACCATGATAGATGTATTGATTGAAAAAATTAAGGAAAAAAATAACCCTACCGTAGCAGGTCTTGACCCAAAACTTGACTATGTTCCGGAAGCAATGAAAGAAAAGGCGTTCAAAGAATACGGCGAAACCTTTGCGGGCGCCGCAAAAGCAATTCTGGAATTTAACAAGACTTTGATTGATTCCCTTTATGATATTGTTCCGGCGGTCAAACCTCAGGCGGCATACTATGAGATGTATGGCATTGAGGGTATTAAGTGTTTAAAAGAAACCGTGGACTATGCCAAATCCAAAGGCATGTATGTGATTATGGATGCAAAAAGAGGTGACATTGGTGCTACCTCTGAGGCATATGCCAAGGCATTTCTTGGTAAAACCCAACTTGGCAGTAGAGAAGAGGCAGCCTTTGATGCAGACTGCCTGACCGTCAATCCCTATCTTGGAACCGACGGAATTAAACCCTTTACCGACCAATGCATGGAAAACCAAAAGGGTATCTTTGTATTGGTTAAGACTTCTAATAAGTCCTCCGGTGAATTGCAGGATATGAAAACCAATGGTATCTATGTGTACGAACACATGGCGGATTTGGTAAAATCCTGGGGTGCAGATTTGATTGGAACTTATGGATACAGTAGTGTAGGTGCAGTAGTCGGTGCTACCTATCCGGAGCAGGCAGAGGCTCTGCGTGAACGGATGCCTCATACCTATTTCTTAGTTCCCGGTTACGGTGCACAGGGAGGAAAGGCAGAAGATGTTGCCAAGAGTTTCAACCGTGACGGTTTGGGAGCCATTGTCAATGCCTCCCGTTCTATCATGTGTGCCTACCAGAAAAACGGCGGCACCTTGGGCGATGCAGCGCGTGCAGAAGCCATTCGTATGCGTGACGATATCTTAAGTGCATTGCGTTAGGAGGCGTTGTTCTGTGATTTGTGAACTGGTTAAAAAAGTTAAGGTAAACGATAGCATTTATGATTTCACCGTGGATTGCAAGGAGATGGCAGAGCATGCAAAAGCGGGTCAGTTTTTGCATATTCTCTGTGGCGGCGATGCGTATCTGCGCCGCCCCATCAGTATTTGCGATGTAACCGAAAACCGGTATCTCAGGTTTATCTTTGAAGTTCGGGGCGAGGGCACCAAAAGTCTTGCAAAAAACAAGGTCGGTGACAAATTGGATATTTTAGGGCCTCTGGGCAACGGCTTTGATGTACATACCGAAGACGAGGGCGCCATTTTGCTCATCGGCGGCGGAATCGGCGTATTCCCCCTTTTGAACCTTGCAAAAAAATTAAATGGCAAAGCCACCGTGCTTCTGGGATTTCGCAACAAAGATGCAGTGATGATGGATGAAGAATTTGCGGCGGTGAGCAAAGATGTTTTTGTGGCAACCGATGACGGAAGTTGCGGATTCCATGGTCTGGTGACTGAAGTTCTTTTGAATATTTTGCGTAGCAATCCGGTTTCCCGCATTTATACCTGCGGCCCCACTCCCATGATGAAAGCGGTGGCACAGATTGCAAAGGAGAATGACATCCCTGTTCAGGTTTCTTTGGAGGAACGGATGGGTTGCGGCGTGGGTGCCTGTGTAACCTGTACTTGTACAGTGGCGGGCAGCCGCAAACGGGTTTGTAAAGACGGTCCGGTCTTTGATGGTGCGGAGGTGGAATTCTAATGGCACAGATGAAAGTAAACATTGCCGGTGTAGAATGGAAGAATCCGGTGACGACCGGTTCCGGAACCTTTGGATTCGGGCGGGAATACAATGAATATTTTAATCTTTCCGAACTGGGCGCGGTCTGCTTAAAGGCATTATCCGCAGTACCCAGAATGGGAAATCCCTCTCCCAGAATTGCAGAGACTCCCAAAGGGATTCTCAATAGTGTAGGACTCCAGAACCCCGGTGCGGAAAAGTTTCTGGAAACCGAACTTCCCTGGCTTCGTCAGTTTGATACCAAACTGATTGCAAACCTCTGCGGTTCCACCATGGAAGACTATGTTGCAGTTGCCGAGATTTTAGGCGACAATGTGGATATGTTTGAACTCAACATTTCCTGCCCCAATGTCAAAGAGGGCGGAATGGCATTTGGTACCAACCCCAAAATGATTGAGGAAATCACCCAAAAGGTGAAAGCGGTATCCAAAGTTCCGTTGATTGTCAAACTTTCCCCCAATGTCACCGATATTGCAGAAATGGCACGTGCGGCAGAAGCCGGAGGTGCAGATGCAATTTCCATGATTAACACCCTGTTTGGGATGAAGATTGATGTCAAAACCCGTAAACCGGTCCTTTATAATAACATGGGCGGTCTTTCCGGCCCTGCGGTTAAGCCGGTTGCGGTTCGGATGGTATATCAGGTGCGTCAGGCGGTGAAACTTCCCATTATTGGGATGGGCGGCATCACCACAGGGGAAGATGCCATTGAATTTATGCTGGCGGGTGCGAACGCCGTTGCGGTAGGAACTGCCGGAATCGTTGACCCTTATGCATGGATTCGGGTACGCAACGGAATTGAGGCATACTTAGATGAAAATCATATTGCTGACGTCAATGACATTGTCGGCATGGTAGAATTAAATTAAGAAAGGTTGAATGTAAGATGACAAGAGAAGAAATTATTGCAATGCTCAAAGAGGCGAATGTACTTTTGGAGGGTCACTTTTTGCTGACCTCCGGTCGGCACAGTGACAAATATATGCAGTGCGCCAAGATTTTTCAGGATGCAAAGTACAGTGTTCCCCTTTGTGCCGAACTGGTAAAGCAGTATGAAAACGACAATGTAGAGTTGGTAATCGGCCCGGCAATCGGTGCGATCCAAATGTCCTATGAAGTGGGCAAGCAGTTGGGCGTGCGTAACATCTTTGCAGAGCGTGAAAATGGTGCGATGACCCTGCGCCGTGGCTTCACCATTGAAAAAGGTCAGCGTGTCCTGATTGTAGAGGATGTAGTTACCACCGGCGGTAGCGTCAAAGAGGTTATGGAACTGGTGAAAGAAAACGGCGGTGAGATTGTTGGTATCGGCTCCATCGTGGACCGTACCGGTGGGAAAATTGACTTTGGCGTACCTTATCGCAGTGCGTTCTCAATGGATATTACCTCTTACGAGGCAGAGGAATGCCCCATCTGTAAAGAGGGAAATCTTCCGTTGGTAAAACCCGGTAGCCGCACAGTAAAATAAGATGGCGGAAGTAAAACATACTGGTCACAGAAAGCGATTGGATGATAGAACCAAGAGATTTGGATTTGAGTTCCTGGAAGAACATGAGCAACTGGAAAAGATTCTCTTTGCAGTAATTCCTCGGGGCAACACCAATGAAATTGCCTATTTGCTCATCAATCAGTTTGGTTCTCTGTATGGAGTTCTCACTGCAGAGGTGGACGAACTTGCTAAAATTCCAGGGGTGGGAAACCGTACGGCAAAATTTCTGCACGACTTGTATCCCATTCTTGGTTGTGTCGAGCGTTGCAAACAGAGAAAGATAGGTGCCAAGGTCTGGGATATGCAAACCCCTGAACTCAGGGGAAGGTATGCAAAAACTCTGTTTTACGGTAAACTGACAGAGGCGTTTTACCTTGTCAGCCTGAATAAGAGATTACAGGCATTCCGTTTTGATAAGATTTCTAACGGGAACGAAGAGGAAACGCCTGTATATATTAAAGAAGTTGTCAAACTAGCAATGCGCAACAATGCCTATGCGGTTGTGCTTTGCCACAATCACCCGTCAGGAATGATTGCTCCGTCCCACTCGGATATAGAAACTACCAAGCAACTGAAGCAGGCTTTGGAGGCGGTGGAACTTCAACTCATTGACCATATCATTGTGGGCGGCGGAGAATACTTGAGTTTAAAAGAACTGGGACTTATATAAAAAGGGGCTGTTTAAACAGCCCCTTTTCCTATAAGAATTTTCTTAAATCCTGAGTCAGATTCTGCTCTAAAGAGATTAAATCTTCGCAAATATCTTTTGCCTCTTTTTCGGCGGCTTGGTATTTGTTTAGATAGCGGTTCAGGGATTTGACGCCCATGTTGCATCCGTCGGTCATGACATCGGCGATGGTGTGGTCGCTATAATCCATTTGCATCATTACATTGGTTTTCATCCAGGACATACCCCGTGCCATCAGGTTGGGGTCTTTGCCAGGTTCGTCGTACTCATTGAGAATTTCATGCAGGCGGCTTCCCAATTCCTGATGCGCCTCTTTGTTTTTGGTGAGCACAGCCTTAAGTTCACCGCTTTCCACCTTATCCAGCACATCTTCAATGGAGGAAACCCCCATTTTGACGCCGGCATTACACTCTTTTAACAATTCAATGGTATCATTTTGCATTGGTAATCATCTCCTTTACCCCTAGCATACCCCAAGAGAGAAGGATTATACAAAAAGACAAAAGATACCATTGACCAAAATACAAACAACAATCGCACACAAGGTTGGGATGATAAAGCCCAATATCATCCAAAGGGTACTTCCACTTTCTTTGCGAATAGTCCAAAGGGTGGTTCCACAAGGGAAATGTAGCAGGGAAAAGAGCATGACATTGATGGCGGTTGCTATGGTCCAGCCGTTGCTTAAAAGAATATGATGAAACTCCGCAAGTTCCCCAATGTCCGTCATCTGCCCGCTTGCAAGATACCCCATTAAAATAATGGGAAGCACAATCTCGTTCGCAGGAAGTGCCAACAGAAATGCCAGAAGAATGACGCCGTCCATCCCCATAATTCGGGCAAACGGATTCAAAAACGATGCAGATAGGCTAAGTAGACTCGTGCCATGAACCTGTAAGTTTGCCATCAGCCAAATCAGTGCCCCCGCGGGTGCAGAAACACGAATGGCTCTGCCTAAAATTTTTAAGGTACGGTCAAAGAGGGAGAGTGCCAGCGTTTTGGCAATCTGGGGTTTTCGATACGGAGGGAGTTCCAAAGAAAAGCCCGAGGATTCTCCGCGGAAGAAGCAAGAGGTCAATAGTTTGGTGATGCCGAGGGTGATTAGGGAACCAAGTAAAATCAAAAGCAGAATAAAAACTGCGGCCACCGGTGCTTGCAGGTTTTGACAAAATGCGTTACCGATAAACAAAGAGGAAAGGGTAATCAGCATAGAAAACCGACCGTTGCAAGGAATAAAACAGTTGGTAATCATTGCGGCAAAGCGTTCTCGTTTGGTGGTGAAGATTCTGCATCCGGTAACGCCCACCGCATTACAACCAAGTCCCATGCACATGGTGAGTGCCTGTTTCCCGCAGGAGCCGGCAGAACGAAAGCATCGGTCAAGATTAAATGCAAGACGGGGGAGGATCCCAAAATCCTCAAGCAAGGTAAAAAGCGGAAAAAAGATTGCCATAGGCGGAAGCATTACCGCGGTAACCCAAGCGGTGGTATGATAGACACCGTCGATTAGAAGCGAGGAAAAACGCGGTGAGATTCCTAGGTAATGAAGCAGATGAGTGAGGTGAGGGACCAATCCTTCGAAAAACTGAAGCAGCCATTGTGAGGGATAGTTTGCCCCCCAGACTGTAATCCAAAGCAGAATCCCCAAAAATCCTAACATAATCGGGATTCCAAACCGTCTTGAAGTAAGAATTTGGTCCAGTCGGCTGATGGAGCGGCATCTAGATTTCAGATACGTACTTTCCTCTAAGATTTGGTTGGAGGTATCCACCATGGCACCAACAATCATGTCCCTAAGATGGACAGGCGAAATCCCCTGACCGAGGAGTTCATCCTTAACCCTTTGGACGGAAGAAAGAAACGCGGTGCGTTCCTCCCCCGTAATCTCAGCGGCATCTAACAGTTTTGCAGCCATGGCGGCATTGTCCAATGCTTTGAGACAAAGTAGGCGTTGGGGAAATTTTGTTGGTTTTAGTAAAGCAGAAAGTTCCAAGAGGGCAGATTCAATAGGAGCGGGATAGGTCACCGGCGGAGCAGATTCCCGTTTGGGAAAGCCATTTTCTTTTAAATGAAGTAAAAACTGTTTAAGGCGCTTGATATCCCTGCGTTTATGGGCAGTCAATCCAATGACGGGAATGCCAAGGCGTTCCGATAAGCGCGCAAGGGCAAGCGAAATCCCCGTTCGCGTTGCCTCGTCCATAAAGTTGACACAGAGGGCAACAGATGGCGTGATTTCCAGTATCTGCAATAACAAATTAAGATTTCTTGCAAGGCAGGTGGCATCGGCGACGACCAGCGTCATATCGGCCTCATCAAAACAGATGGCGTCACGCGCGATTTCCTCTTCCATAGAATTAGAGATGATAGAGTAGGTTCCGGGTAGGTCGGTTAATGTAAACCGGCATCCATTGAGGCGAAAAGAACCTGTGGCAAGGTCTACCGTCTTGCCGGACCAGTTTCCGGTGTGTTGTTTTAAGCCGGTTAGGGCATTAAAAATGGTGCTTTTGCCCACGTTGGGATTGCCGGCAAGCATAATGCGGCAGCAGGTCATAACAAATCCTCCTTTTGAGGAAGAAAGACTTGAATAGATTCTGCATCTTCTTGCCGAAGAGCAATTATGCTTCCCATCACAGCGTAGGCAGTCGGGTCCCCCAATGGACTTCGAAACAGCGGAGTTACGCTATTTCCGGGGGTAAACCCTAAATCCAAAAGTCGCCTGCGCAGGTCGCCGGTTACAGTCAGTTGATTTATGTATGCCCTCTCGCAGAGAGGGGAAGCGGCAAGTGATAATGACAGCACGGTTGTCAACTCCTTTCATCTTAGTATATGAGGAAATGCAAAAGGAGTGTGGCAGAAGTTATCTTTTTTCAATATTTACGCCAATACTTCGCAGTTTTTCGGTAAAATATTCGTATCCGCGTTCCATATGTTCAATATCATCAATGACAGTTTCCCCTTGTGCGGCAAGAGAGGCAATCACCAAGGCGGCACCGGCACGCAGGTCGGTGGCTTTGACTCTTGCTCCGCTGAGGCGTTTGGAGCCGTCAATGACGGCGGTGCGTCCGTCAATTTTAATTTTTGCGCCCATTCTCAAAAGTTCCGGTACCTGCATGAATCGGTTTTCAAATATTGTTTCCACTACAATACCGGTGCCCTCAGCAACGCTCATCAGTGCCATAAACTGAGATTGCATGTCGGTGGGAAATCCGGGATGCGGCATGGTTTTGATATCCACAGACTGAAATTTTTCACAAGGAGAGATGTGCATAAAATCCTCCCCTGCCTCAATGGAAAATCCCATTTCCTCCAGTTTGGCAAGGACAGGCTTGCTGTGAGAGGGGCGGACATTGGTCAAGGTTAAATCTCCGCGGGCAGCCGCCCCAAGGGCAAGAAAGGTTCCGGTTTCAATCCGGTCAGGAATAATGGTCCAGACACAAGGGTTTAAAGATTCTTTGCCAATCATGCGCACTGTGTCACTGCCCGCTCCCTCAACTTCTGCCCCCATGGCAGAGAGTGCACCGGCAAGGTCGACAATTTCCGGTTCTGCGGCAGCATTTTCAATCACAGTTTCACCGTGTGCCAGCGATGCGGCAAGCATTAAGTTTTCAGTGGCACCCACGCTTGGGAAATCAAGGTAAATGTTGGTTCCTGTCAGCCTGTCACAGGATGCCTCTACATAGCCATGCCCCTGTCGGATTTTGGCACCCATGGCGGAAAAACCTTTTAGGTGCAAATCAATGGGGCGGGTGCCGATTTGACACCCACCCGGAAGCGGTAATCGTACTCGGCCCCAGCGGGCAAGCAAAGGCCCCATAATCAAAAAGGATGCCCGAAGCCGGCTGACCAGTTCCAGCGGTGCGGTCTTTCGGCGAAGCCCATCAGGGAGACCTACACAAACGGTGCCGTCTTGATTGCGATGGCAGATGGCTCCCATCGTGCAGAGTAATTCCATCATACATTTGGTATCTGAAAGTTCAGGAATATTGGAAAATACAGAGGATTCGCTTGAAAGAAGTCCTGCGGCAAGGATGGGAAGTGCGGCATTTTTGCTTCCGCTGATTCTGACAGAGCCGCCGACGGTTCCGCCGGGAGAGATAATATATTGTGACATGGCTAAGGTATCCTTTCCTATCGTTTCCTATCAGTATAGACCGATTCTGTTATTTCTATCCCTTACTAACCGTTCATTTCTCAATAAAAGTAATGCCGGAAGAATCGGTGTTGCATCGGTCTGGAGTGCGAGCAGGGCATAAATAGGAATATAAGTCCGTCCAAAGGGTATCAGTTCCCATGGTTCATAAAAATCCATTGTATTAAAACCTCCTTTTTTTATTTTTTTACAGCATTAGTTTTGAAAAAAATCATAAAATATATGTTGCAAAAACTATGGAATCATGATATAATCTAGGCAAATTTAAAAAAATTATTGTTTAGGGGGAATTATATCCTTATGGACGACAGTTTTGGGTTAATACTTTGGATTGTTGTATGTATTATAGGTTCTGCATTTTTTTCTGCGACGGAAACGGCATTTTCATCCTTTAACCGTATTCGGTTAAAGAATCTTGCCAATGACGGAAATAAGAGGGCAGAACTTGCACTCTCGATGTCGGAAAATTATGATAAATTGCTTTCCAGTATTTTGATTGGGAATAATGTGGTTAACATTGCGGCGTCCTCTCTTGCGACGATTTTGTTTTTAAAACTCTCTCAAACTCACGGAGCGATGCTTTCTACCGTGGTAATGACGGTGCTGGTACTTATTTTTGGGGAAGTTTCGCCCAAGAGTCTGGCAAAAGAATCGCCGGAGAGTTTTGCTATGTTCTCGGCGCCGATTCTCAGGGTAATCATGGCGATACTTACCCCCTTTAACTGGTTGTTTGGACAATGGAAATTGTTGCTCAATCAACTCTTTAAGACAAAGGGTGACCGAGGCATTACCGAGCAGGAACTTCTTACCATGGTAGAAGAGGCACAAAGCGAGGGCGGAATTGACGAACAAGAGGGCGACCTTATCAAAAGCGCCATTGAGTTCAACGATATGGAAGCCGGAGAGATTCTTACCCCGCGTGTGGATTTAACCGCCGTGGATATTGAGGAAGACCATCAGGTGATTTACAACATCTTTATGGAAACCAAATTCTCCCGAATTCCTGTCTATAAGGAAACCATTGATAATATTGTAGGCGTCATCCATCAAAGAGATTTCTTCGTGATGCTTCGCACCAAAGGACAAACCTTGGATGAAATTATTAAACCGGTTATTTTTGTTTCGGATTCGATTAAAATTTCTAAATTGATTAAACATTTGCAAAAATCTCAGGCACATATGGCGATTGTGACTGACGAATACGGTGGCACCATGGGAATTGTTACCATGGAGGATATTCTGGAAGAACTGGTCGGTGAAATCTGGGATGAGCACGATGATGTGGTTGAGGATGTAGAAAAACTCAGTGAAAATGAGTATTATATCTCCGGTAGTGCCGATGTAGAGGAAGTGTTGGAACTCTTTGGCATGGAATGTGATGTAGAACAAAACACCATCACCGGCTGGGTGATGGAGAAACTGGACAAGATGCCGGAAATCGGCGATGTCTTTCAGGAAGAAGGTCTGCATGTCACCGTCAAAGAGATGGACGGAAGACGAGTTGGTAAAGTGCTGATTCAGCACACACCTCCCGCCGACGAGGAAGAAGAATAAAAAACTCCTCAGGGTTAGTGAACCCTGAGGAATTTTTTTATTCTTCATTTGTTTCCATTCCAAAGTCAAAACCAATTTGTTCAATGCCTTTATCGGCGTCTCGAATTACGGTGCCGGCTGCGGGAATGTTTCGGCTTCGGTAATGAGAGATGTTGCCAATACCGCTTTGGTCTGCAATAACAACCTCTTTTAAGAGTGCGTTCTTTCTCAAGGTCATTACCGCTACACCTTGACTGCTTCGCGTTGTCTTAACCGGAATCTTTTCCGAATGAACCGTCAGTGCCTTGTCGGCAGTGCTGATTAGCATCAGGTCAGTTTCTTCTTTTAAGTATACAAGACCAACCAAGGGTGACTTGGTGGAGAATCCGCCCGTCAGTTTTCGTCGGTTGGATTTGGTTGCATAACTGGAAAGGGGAATCTTTGCACACTTTCCATTTTCAAATGCAAAGAGGAGATGACCGCTGTAATCACCGCTCAGTATCATGCCAACAATGTTATCCTTGCCGGTCATTCCAAGCAAATTGGGAATGTATTCACCCAATTGACTTGCCTTGCTGTCAGGAATATCGCTGGCGTGAATCTTATATACATCGCCGCTTTCCGTAAAGAACAGCAGTTCGCTGCGGTTGGAGGCGTCTACCTCCTGAATGATGGTGTCTTCGTCTTTTAACCGTTGTTCACCGCTGGTTCTTAACGAAACAAGAGAAATTTTCTTTAAATAGTTTTCCTTGGTGCGGAAGAGTTTGAGTGCATAATCCTCCACCACCTGTTCCTCCCGAACTTCCTCAATATTGGATTCGGAAATTAACTCACTGCGGCGGTCGGTTCCATACTTCTGTGCCGCTTTACGAAGTTGTTGCTCAATCACTTTGTTGACTCGTGCCTTACTCTTTTGAATTGCCTCCAAATCGGCAATTTCCTCTTTCAGTTTTTCAATTTCCGCCACATGTTTGAGGATATATTCTTTGTTCAGGTTACGAAGTTTGATTTCTGCAACAAATTCCGCCTGAACCTCGACAATGCCAAAGCCTGCCATCAGGTTGGGAACCACTTGGTCATCCTCCTCGGTTTCCCGCACAATCTTTACCGCTTTGTCGATGTCTAATAAAATGAGTTTCAAACCCTCTAACAAATGGAGTTTATCACTCTTTTTGGCAATATCAAAAGCAACGGAGCGAAGCACACAACTGCGGCGAAACCGCAGCCATTCGCAAAGAATGTCATTGACGCCCAAAACCATGGGGGAACCCTCAACCAAAATGTTAAAGTTACAGCCGAAACTATCCTGCAGAGGGGTCATGCGATACAGTTTTGCCATCAGTTTGTCAGGATCAGTGCCACGCTTTAAGTCAATGGTCAGTTTCATACCCTTTTTGTCGGTTTCGTCACGGATGTCTGATATTTCTTTGACCTTGGAGTTCTTTACCAAATCCACAATTTTCTCAACGATTGCCTCTACCGTGGTGGTGTAGGGAATTTCAGTGATGTCAATGCAGTTCTGCTTTTTGTCATAGGTGTATTTGGCACGCATCTTAAAACTGCCACGACCGGTTTTGTAGATTTCCCGCATTTCGTCAGGATTATAGATGATGGACGCCCCGAATGGGAAGTCCGGTGCCGGCATCACATCTAATAGGTCTGCCTCCGGGTCTTTCATCACAAGAATGGTTGCCTCGCAGAGTTCCTTTAAGTTAAAACTGCAAATATTAGATGCCATACCGACTGCAATGCCCTGATTGGGATTGGCAAGCACGTTCGGGAAGGTCGTAGGAAGAAGCACCGGCTCTTTCATGGTTCCGTCGTAGTTGTCCACAAAGTCAATGGTGTTTTTATCCATATCCCGAAAGATTTCACTGCAGATTCCTGCAAGTTTCACCTCGGTATAACGGGAGGCAGCGTACGCCATATCTCTGGAATACTGCCGGCCAAAGTTACCCTTGGAGTCCACAAGTGGCAGAAGCAGAGAACCGTTGCCCTCGGTCAAACGAACCATGGTTTCGTAGATTGCCTGATCACCGTGGGGGTTAAGCCACATGGTCTGACCTACAACATTGGCAGACTTGGTGCGGTTGCCGGTCAAAAGTCCCATTTTGTACATGGTATAAAGGAGTTTCCGGTGGGAGGGTTTGAACCCGTCAATCTCCGGAATCGCACGGGAGATAATGACACTCATGGCATAGGGCATATAGTTTTGTTCCAGAGTATCGGTTATTTGTTGTTCTTCTATGAATGGTTTTTTCATGGGTTTGCTCCTTACATCACATCGGTCAGGTCAATGAATTGATGACCTACATTGGCAATGTGCTCTTTTCTGCCGGTGAGGTTGTCGCCCAGAAGCAGGTCAAACATCGCCTGCGTTTTTTCCATATCATCGGGCATAACCTTAATCAGCCGTCTGGTTTCCGGATTCATAGTGGTTTCCCACATCATCTCCGGCTGGTTTTCACCAAGCCCCTTGCTTCGTTGAATGGTATACTTTTTCCCCTCCAACTTTTTCAAAATCTCTGCCTTTTCGGTTTCATTAAAAGCGAAGTAAGATTTATCTTTGTGAGTAATTTCATAAAGCGGAGATTCTGCAATATAGACAAAACCTTTGTCTATCAAGGTAGGTGCCAGACGGTAAATCATGGTCAGAATCAAGGTTCGAATCTGGTATCCGTCCACATCCGCATCGGTACAAATGATGACCTTGCTCCAGCGCAGATTGTTAAGGTCAAAGGAGTTGAGTTCCTTGTTGTGCTTGGTGGAGATTTCCACCCCGCATCCCAAAACTTTTAACAGGTCAATGATGACATCGCTGGCAAAAATTTTGTTGTATTCGGCTTTCAAACAGTTGAGGATTTTACCGCGAATCGGGATGATTGCCTGGAATTCGCTGTCCCGTCCCAACTTACAAGCACCAAGTGCGGAGTCACCCTCCACGATATAAACTTCCCGCTTGGACACATCTTTGCTTCGGCAGTCTACAAATTTTTTGACGCGGTTTGCTACGTCCAGATTCCCGCCCAACTTCTTTTTGATGTTGATACGGGTTTTCTCTGCAGTTTCACGGCTCCGCTTGTTGACCAGAACCTGTTCACAGATTTTTTCGGCATCCATTTTGTTTTCAATAAAATAGATGCTCAACTGCTCCCGCAAGAACTCGGTCATAGAGTCTTGAATAAACTTATTGGTAATGGCTTTCTTGGTCTGATTTTCATAACTGGTCATGGTAGACAAAGAATTGCTGACCAGAATCAAACTATCCTCAATGTCGGAAAACTGAATCTTACTTTCGGTTTTGGTGTATTTGTTGTTTTGCTTGATATATTGGTCAATGGCGTAAACAAAAGCGTTTTTCACCGCTTTATCCGGGGAACCGCCATATTCCAGAAAACTGGAGTTGTGGTAGTATTCCAGCGCATTGACGCTGTTGTTAAAACAGAATGCAAAACTCATCTTGACCTTGTATTCGTCCAAGTCCTCACGGTCACGGCCCTTGCGCTCTGCCTCTACATAGTGGATGGAGGTCATTTCCTTGTCTTCACTCAGTTCTTTGACGTAGTCCACAATCCCGTTTTCATAGTAATATTCAAAGGTTTCAAACTCTCCGGGGGAGGTTTCGTTCTTGAGTACAAACTTAAGTCCTGAGTTCACTACCGCCTGCCGTTTTAAAATGCTTTGGTAAAACTCCAAGGAAATATTGATGTCGGTGAAGACACTCAAATCCGGTTTCCAATGGATTTTAGTACCTGTGTGACGATGCCGGAACTTGATTTTTTCCATTCCGCCAATGTTTTCACCCTTTTCAAAGTGCAGATTGAATTTATGACCGTCCCTAAGAACTTCTACATCCATATACTCCGAACTGTACTGGGTTGCACAGGCACCCAAACCATTCAGACCCAGAGAATATTCGTAGTTCCCTCCGGTGTTGTTTTGGTATTTACCGCCGGCATAGAGTTCACAAAAGACCAGTTCCCAGTTGAATTTGTTCTCCCGTTCGTTAAAATCTACCGGAATCCCGCGGCCAAAGTCCTCCACCTGAATGGACATATCCATGTATCGGGTGACATGAACCACATCGCCATATCCCTCTCTTGCCTCATCAATAGAGTTGGAGAGGATTTCAAACATGGAATGCTGACAGCCCTCTATCCCGTCTGAACCAAAGATGACCGCCGGGCGTTTGCGCACCCGGTCTGCACCCTTTAGGGCAGAGATACTGCTGTTATCATAGTTCTTTGCAGCCATTTTGCTACCTCCAGAAATAAACTTTCATCAAATATTTTTATTCTACCACAAAATATTGCGGTTGTCAAAGGTTCCCTTTCATAAATATAGGAATCGACAAATTTAGACTTGCTACTTTTCTCCAATAGGTATATAATAGAGAAAAAGGAGAGATGAATGATGCGAATTGGAATCGTAGGATATGGTAATTTAGGCCGTGGTGTGGAAGCGGCAATCAAGCAAAATCCGGATATGGAACTTGCGGCGGTATTCACCCGCAGAAATCCGGACAGCGTAACGATTTTAACACCGGAGGTTCCGGTGCTTTCTATGAACGATGTTGAAAAAATGCAGGACAAGATTGATGTGATGATTCTGTGCGGCGGCAGTGCAACCGATTTGCCGGAGCAGACACCGCAACTTGCGAAACTCTTTCATGTGGTAGACAGTTTTGACACCCATGCAAAGATTCCTCAGCATTTTGCCAATGTGGATGCATCCGCAAAAGAGGGAGGTAAGGTTGGCATTATCTCGGTTGGTTGGGACCCGGGAATGTTTTCCCTTAATCGGATGTATGCCGGTGCAATTTTAAGCGATGGCAAGGATTACACCTTCTGGGGCAAAGGCGTCAGCCAAGGACATTCTGATGCCATTCGGCGGATTGAGGGCGTCAAGGATGCTCGGCAGTACACCGTTCCGGTACCTCAGGCGGTGGAGGCGGTAAGAAACGGAGAGAACCCGGAACTTACCACTCGTCAAAAGCATACCAGAGAATGTTTTGTCGTGGCAGAAGAGGGTGCAGACCTTCAAAAGATTGAGCAGGAAATCAAAACCATGCCCAATTACTTTGCTGATTATGACACCACCGTGACCTTTATCACAGAGGAAGAAATGAAGCGCGACCACAATCGGCTCCCCCATGGCGGTGTAGTGATTCGCAGCGGGAAAACCGGCTGGAATGGGGAACACAATCATATTATTGAGTATAGCCTGACTTTGGATTCCAATCCTGAGTTCACGGCGTCGGTGATTGTTGCCTATGCCCGTGCGGCATACCGATTGGGACAGGAGGGTGTCAGCGGTTGTAAGACGGTGCTTGATATTCCCCCTGCCTATTTGAGCGCTCTGTCAGGCGAAGAACTGAGAAAAACCTTATTATAAAAAATATCCGCAATCCGTTAGGATTGCGGATATTTCAGTGTGTCGATAAACTTATCGACACGCTGACAGATGTTGAAAAAGGAAGTTATATTTTGTAAAATCGTTTTCGTCGCTGTACAATGGTACTGCAGAGAACGATTTTGCAAAAAGCAAGCAACCGCAAGGAAAACTCGATGTTCCCTTGCGGTTTTTGGCATATAAGATATGAATGGTTTTGGCAATTTGTCCCTACATATATCGTTTATATTTTTCCTGCTTGCGCTAGAACGACTTTTTCGACAGCCTGAAGGATGGACCTATATGGTCCATCCTTGTTATAATCTTACAGGGACGTGTTCTTGTTTCAAATATTCTTTTAAATCTTTGATTTCTATTTCTTTAAAATGGAAGAGGGATGCCGCAAGGGCTGCGTCTGCCTTTCCCTCGGTTAAGGCGTCTTTAAAATGCTCCATGGTTCCTGCACCGCCGGAGGCGATGACGGGGATGGATACGTTTTCCGATATGGTACGGGTTAGTTCCAAATCATAACCGGCTTTGGTTCCGTCGCAGTCCATACTGGTAAGTAAAATTTCTCCTGCACCCATCTTATCTGCTTTGACTGCCCATTCAAGGGCGTCAAGTCCGGTGTCAATCCGTCCGCCGTTGACATAGACATTCCAACCGCCTCCGTCACTGCGGCGTTTGGCGTCAATTGCCACTACCACGCATTGTCTGCCGAACTTATCAGCGGCACGGCTGATGAGTTCCGGCTCCCGGATGGCAGAGGAGTTAATTGAAATTTTGTCTGCCCCCTCTTTCAAAAGCAGACGAAAATCCTCTACGGTTTTAATGCCTCCCCCAATGGTAAAGGGGATAAAGACCGCCTCTGCGACTCTGCGTGCCATGTCTAAAACGGTAGCACGTGCCTCGTGGGTAGCGGTAATATCCAAAAATACCAGTTCATCCGCACCGGCAAGGTTGTAAACCTTGGCAATCTCCACGGGGTCGCCGGCATCTCTCAAATTAACAAAATTAACGCCTTTGACTACGCGTCCGTTGTGAACATCCAGACAGGGGATGATTCGTTTTGCATACATCAGAAACCACCTCCCATTTGGGTAAAGTTCTTTAAAATAGTCAATCCCACATCACCGCTTTTTTCCGGATGGAACTGGGTGGCAAAGACATTGTTGTGGCTGAGTGCCACCGGCAGAGTGCCGCAGTAATCACAGGTTGCAGCAACAATGGAAGTATCTTCCGGTTGCATATAATAGGAATGAACAAAATAAACGAAAGGATGCTCCTCCAAGCCATGAAAGAGGGGAGATTCTTTGGTAAAGGTAAGTGAATTCCAACCCATGTGAGGAATCTTAAACCCCTCAACTTCAGGAATCCGAACAATTTTCCCGGGAAATAGATTTAATCCCTCCACGTTGGGGGATTCTTCGCTGGATGCAAAGAGCAGTTGCATTCCAAGGCAGATGCCAAGGAATGGTTTTTCCTGTGCCACTGCCTGATGAATGGTATCAATCAGTTTGTGGTCAGTAAGGCTTTGCATACAATCTCCAAATGCACCGACTCCGGGTAGAATCACACGGTCTGCGGCAAGAATCTCTTCAGGATTGGATGTAATGTGTGCTGTGGTGCCTACTGCCTCGCAGGCTTTTTGGACGGAGCGGAGGTTCCCCGCACCGTAATCAATAATTGCAAGCATAAATACTACCTCATTTACAAAATTAAGAATTAGTATATCACAAATTTCTTTGCTTGTATAGTATTCTTTTGAAAAAAAGTTCATAAAATATACCTTGCCAATTCCTGATAGGTATGCTATGATAAAAACATATAGGAGGCGGTAAAAAAATGAGAATTTTGTTTATGGGAACTCCGGATTTTGCAGTTCCGTGTTTGGAACAGTTAATTGAGGACGGACATGAAATTGTGGGAGTTGTGACCCAGCCTGACAAACCGAAGGGCAGAGGGCATAAACTTTTGCCTCCGCCCGTGAAAGAAACGGCACTGAAACACGGAATTGACATCTTTCAGCCTGAAACTTTGAAAAATGGTGTATTTCTTTCTGAATTGACGAGCCTCAACCCGGAGTTGATTATTGTGGTGGCTTACGGCAAAATTCTGCCCCGTTATCTGCTGGACTTTCCAACCCATGGCTGTATCAATGTACACGCCTCTCTGCTTCCCAAGTATCGGGGGGCGGGCCCTATCCAATGGAGTATTATTAACGGTGATACGGTGACCGGAGTCACCACCATGTTTATGGCGGAAGAACTGGATGCCGGTGATATGATTCTCAAAGCAGAAACCCGCATCGGAGAAGAGGAAACCGCAGGCGAACTGTTTGACCGGCTTTCAGTGCTTGGGGCGCAAGTCCTTTCCAAAACGATGGAGTGGGTTGAACAAGGGGAAGTCCCAAGAAAAGAGCAGGACGCATCACTAGCAACCTATGCACCGATGGTTAGCAAGGAAACCGGGCATATCAACTGGCGAAAAGATGCAGAAGAGATTCGCAATCTGGTGCGGGGAACCAACCCGTGGCCGGTGAGTTACAGTTTGTATGAGGGTCAGCCGATGAAGGTGATTCATGCAAATCTCGGGGATCAAGCAGAGGGCAGATGCGGTGAGATTCTTTGGGCAGATAAACGCGGGATCTGTGTTGCCTGCGGTGACGGTAACACCCTCGTGATTGATGAAATCCAGATGCATGGCAGTAAGCGGATGCGTGTGGCTGATTATCTCAATGGCCATGAAATTACCGTTGGAACTATTTTAGAATAAGGAGCAAAGAAAATGCCTTTTTACTTTTATTTTGACTGGACTATCGTATTGCTGATTCCGGCAGTGATTCTGTCCCTTTGGGCACAGAGTAATGTGAACGGAACCTTTCGCAAGTATTCACAGGTAATGAACCGATTTGGTTATACCGGTGCGGATGTAGCGCGCAAAATTTTGGATATGAATGGCTTGTATCAAGTGAACGTGGAACGTGTTTCCGGCAACTTAAGCGACCATTATGACCCGAAATCCAATGTGGTACGCCTGTCCGATTCCACCTACAGCAGTAAATCGGTGGGTGCTATTGGTGTTGCCGCCCATGAGGTAGGCCATGCCATTCAACACGCAGAGGGCTATGCCCCCATTCGGGTACGTAACCGCATTGTTCCCTTGGTGAATGTGTGTAATAGTCTTTCGATGCCGATTTTATTGATTGGTGTACTTTTTGCAGGTGCAGGCGGATTTTTCCCCACCCTGATTGATGTGGGAATCATTTTGTTTTCTTCCACGGTGTTGTTTCAGTTGATTACCTTGCCGGTGGAATTCAATGCAAGCCGTCGTGCTCTCAGCACCTTGCGTGACCGCAATATTTTAGACCGTACCGAAATCACAGGGGCATCGGCAGTATTACGTGCAGCGGCATTGACCTATGTTGCGGCGGCTGTCAGCGCGATTTTGAGTTTGCTTCGTTTGATTTTGCTCTTTGGGGGCAATAGGAGAAGAGACTGATGGCAAATACACGGGAATCGGTACTTCAATCGTTGTACCGGATAGAAACAGAAGGTGCCTATTCCAATCAGGAACTGAAACGGCTTCTTAGCGAAAAGGGTGTAGCGGCGGCAGACCGGGGGTTTGCAACCGAACTCTTGTTGGGCACGGTGCGGAATAAGTTGCTCTTGGACTATGTGATTGCCCAGTTTTCCAGTGTAAAACTGAAAAAACTAAGCCCATGGATTCATGGAATTTTACGGCTTGGTGTTTATCAGATTCTCTTGATGGACAAGGTTCCTGACAGCGCAGCGTGCAATGAAATGGTCAAACTTGCAGGCAAGTACTCCAAGGGTGCATCCAGAGGCTTTGTCAACGGCGTTTTGCGCAATGTATCAAGGAAGAAAGAAACCATTGCCTATCCCGAAAACAAAAAGGATTTTTTAAGCGTAAGATATTCCTGCCCGATTTGGCTGACTGAGGCGCTTATGAACCAGTACGGAGCAGAAACCTGTGAAGAAATTCTGGCAGCAAGCCTGAATGTATATCCGGCGACGATTCGGGTGAACCTTACCAAAACCACGCCGGAGGAACTGGCGACCAGGCTTCAAGAAGAAGGTATCTCTGTATATCCTATCGAGGATAACCCTGTTTGCCTTTTGGTGGATGGGGCAATCAATGTCAACCGCTCTTTGGCGTATCTGGAGGGACTATATACCCTCCAAAACACCAGTTCGGTGGCGGCGGTGATGGCACTTGAACCTCAAAAAGGGGATAAGATACTGGATTTGTGTGCGGCACCGGGCGGCAAAACCACCTTTATTGCAGAGCAAATCAAAAATCAAGGAACGGTAGTTGCCTGCGATATTCACCCCCACAAGATTCCGTTGATAGAAAGCGGAGCAAAGCGTCTGGGACTTTCCTCAATCCAAACCAAGGTGCAGGACGCCACAGAGTTTGTCAAAGAATGGGAAAACGCCTTTGACCGCGTGCTTGCCGATGTGCCCTGTTCTGGTATCGGGGTGATACATAAGAAACCGGATATTAAATGGAAACGCCAACCGGAAGATATTGATGAGTTGTGCGGGATTCAAAAGAAGATTCTTGAAAATGCAGCGCGATATGTCAAGCCGGACGGCGTGTTGGTTTATTCTACCTGCACCATTTTAAAAGAAGAAAACGAGGAACAAGTGGCGACCTTTGTTCGGCAGCATCCTGAATTTGTATTAGAAAAGGAAACCCAATTGCTGACTCACCAGACAGGCGGGAGCGGGTTTTATATTGCAGTATTAAGGAAAAAGAAATGAAACATTTAAAAGACTATACCTATGAGGAACTGGAACTGTTGGTCAAAGAGGAATTGGGAGAACCCAAATTCCGTGCCAAGCAGATTTTCACATGGCTCTACCGCGGTGTGACTTCGTTTGACGAGATGACCAACCTATCCAAATCCCTGCGGGAAAAACTCAAAGAGGGGTATTCCCTCGGCAATCTTACCATTGCCGAAAAATATATTTCCTCTATTGACGAAACCCGCAGATATCTGTTACAATTAGATGATGGAAATTTTATTGAATCGGTGTTGATGAAGTACCATCACGGTTATACCATCTGCATCTCTTCTCAGGTAGGTTGTGCCATGGGTTGTGCGTTTTGTGCCTCCACGCGGGGCGGAAAGGTGAGAAACCTTTCTGCCGGTGAAATCATCGGTCAGGTGATGGCGGTGCAACAGGATTTGGGGGATCGGATTTCCAACATTGTGATGATGGGCATCGGGGAACCGCTTGATAATTATGAAGAAGTGTCAAAGTTTCTTGAAATTGTGAACCATCCGTTGGGACTTTGCATCGGGCACCGACATATTTCCCTCTCTACGTGTGGATTAGTTCCCAAAATAAAAGAACTTGCAGATAAAAATTTGCAGATTACCCTGTCGGTATCCCTGCATGCGGCAACGGATGAAAATCGTTCACAAATCATGCCGGTCAACCGGAAGTATTCAATCAGCGAACTTTTGGATGCGTGCCGATATTATATTGAAAAAACAAACCGCAGAATTTCATTTGAATATACGCTGATTCAAGGGGTGAATGACACGCCGGAGGAAGCGGAGCGGTTGCTTAAATTATTAAAAGGAATTCTCTGTCATGTAAATCTGATTCCGGTCAATCCGGTTAGGGAAACCGGTTTCAAACAGGGAAGCAGACAGAGCATCGAAACCTTTCGTGCTATTTTGGAACGGGGCGGCATTGCTGCAACCATCCGGCGGGAAATGGGTTCGGATATACGGGCGGCGTGCGGACAACTCCGTGCCGCCAAAGGTAATGAGTGAAAAGAGGTGTTTTCCATGGTGCTGGATGTCTATGGCGCAAGCGACAAAGGACAGGTGCGTGATTTGAATGAAGACAGTTTTTGCGTCCACGGCTTTGAGGACGGCAACCCCCTTGGATTCTGTATCCTTTCGGACGGGATGGGCGGTCATAACGCCGGTGAGGTTGCCAGCCAAAGGACGGTACAGTTTGCTGCGGAAGAACTGCTCAAAGACCCCGGACTGCAAGAGGCACCCAAAACCTTGAATCTTGCGGCGGAGTATGCCAACCGCAAGGTTCATGAGATGGCGATTCTCAATCAGGGTCAGCGAGGCATGGGGGCAACGCTGGTTGCCGCCGCAGTTTGCCCGGAGGCGGCCTATATCGCCAATGTGGGTGACAGTCGGGCATACGCACTTAGGGAGCAGGAATTGATTCAAATTACCAAAGACCATTCGGTGGTCGAGGAGATGGTGGCAAACGGAACCATCACGCCGGAAGAGGCGAGAAATCATCCTCAAAGGAATATCATAACCCGCGCTATCGGGGCGGATTTTCATACCGAGGCAGATATTTTTGAATATGAGTATTATGCAGGAGATGTACTCATCCTGTGCAGCGACGGACTTAGTTCCATGCTGACTGATACGGAAATCAAAGAAGTAATCAACGGAAGTACAGATGCCAAGACCATGGTGACAACGCTGATTGACGCCGCAAACCGGCGGGGCGGACGGGATAATATTACGGTAATTTGTATCCGATTCATACAGGAGGGATAAAAATGGACTTAGTTGGTAAAGTGCTGGCAGGCCGTTATGAAATACGAGAAGAAGTCGGAAAGGGCGGTATGGCGCTGGTTTATAAGGCTTGGTGCAATCTTCTCAACCGCTATGTAGCAATCAAAGTATTAAAAGAAGAGTTTAAGGACGATAAGGAGTTTGTTCACCGTTTTAATGTGGAGGCACAGGCGGCGGCACGGATTTCCAATCCCCATGTGGTTTCTATTTATGATGTAGGCTACCAGAGCGGGATGTATTATATCGTGATGGAGTACATTGAGGGAATTACCCTCAAAGAATATATTGCTGAAAACGGCAGTCTTTCCTGGAGAGAAGCGGTCAGTTATGCTGCCCAGATTGCCGAGGGTTTAGAGGCGGCACATAAGAACCATGTGATTCACAGGGACATCAAACCCCAGAATATCATTATGGCACCGGAGGGGGTTTTAAAGGTAACCGATTTCGGCATTGCCAGAGCCTCCAATAGTCAGGCAACTATGACCATGGCAAACACTGCCATCGGCACGGTGCATTACCTCTCACCGGAACAGGCGCGGGGGGGTTATACCGATGCAAGAACCGATATTTATTCCCTTGGTGTGGTTCTGTATGAGATGCTGACAGGCAAACTGCCGTTTACCGACGACAGTCCTGTTGCGGTTGCGATTAAGCATATTCAGGAAAATCCCACCCCGCTCAGGGAGTTAAATCCCAAAATTCCGGAATCGGTGGCACGGGTTACCATGCGTGCGATGACCAAAGACCCCGAAGCGCGTTATGCAACGGCAGGGGAGTTTGTCAAGGATTTGCGTCAGGTCTTGATTGACCCCAATGGGGAACTTACCGGCGGTGGAAATTCAGAAGAAATGGATACCACCATCCAGATGCATAAAATTGATGATGACACCATAGAGAAGTACCAGAAAAACGGAAATTCTTCCGGCGAGGACTATGCTAAGTACGCCAAAGAGATTGACCGGGAAGTGGAGGAGAGAAAACTGAGAGAGATTGATGACAGACGAAGTGTAAGAGAACAAAAGAAGAAAGAACGCAAAGTAACCATGCTTGCGATTTTGTCTGCAGTTTTGGTGGTTGCTATCTTAGGTGTTGCGTTTTCCTCTTTAACAGGCGGACTGCATCTATTTGGCACAGGGCAAACTGTGGAGATTCCCAAACTGGTTGATATGGAACTGGAGAAAGCACAAAAAGAGTACAAGGACCAATTCAGCATTGTTCGCCGCAGCGAATCCAAAAGCGATAAGCCTGCGGGTACCATATTGGAACAGTCGCCTGAGGCAGGGGATAAAGTGAATAAGCGCGATGATATGGTCATCTATGTTGTGGTTAGTGCCGGCAATGAAGTTATTACATTGGAAAATTATGTAGGTTCTGACGGAAAAGAAGCAGAGCGTAAATTGTGGATGGCAGGATTTCAGGTAAACATCATTGAGAAGTTCAGTGATTCTGAAGAAAAGGATAAGGTTATCGCACAGGAGCCTATTTCCGGTGAAACCATAGGCAAGGGCGGTCTTGTTACCCTGTACATCAGCAAGGGTTCAGAAAGTGCAACCCCCAGTGCATCGGCAACCGCGTCCAGTGAACCCACTGCAACGGCGACGGCAACTGCAACCGCAAGCAAGACTCTGGAAACCACCAACACGCCACAAACCTCAACCCAACCGGTTGAAAGCGGTGCGCCGGCGATTGGTGATTAGTTCTATGACATATCAAGGAAGAATTATCAAAGGAATCGGCGGTTTCTACTATGTAGATACCGCCGACGGCATCTTTGAATGCCGCGCCAGAGGCATTTTTCGTAAAGAAAAAATTACCCCCTTGGTGGGAGATTTGGTGCAGATTTCTGTGGACGAAGTTTCCGGCACCGGTGCGGTGGACGAGATACAACCTCGGAGCAATCTGCTCCTTCGTCCTCCGGTTGCCAATGTAACCCAGATGGCAGTGGTGGTTGCTATTGCCAACCCCCGTCCTAATCTTCTGCTTTTGGATAAATTGATTGCCTCGGCGGAGTATGCAAACATCCGCCCCCTGATTTGCTGGAACAAATCGGATTTAGACTCCGGTGATGATTGGTCAACTATTTATGAATCAGCGGGATTTGATACGCTTGTGTTGAGTGCCCAAACCGGACAAGGTGTGGAGGAATTAAAGGAAAAACTGAAAGATGAAGTGACGGTGTTTGCCGGCAACTCCGGTGTGGGGAAATCCAGTTTGCTCAATCGGATTTTCGGTGAGGAAACCTTTGCCACCGGTGCGGTTAGCCAGCGGGTGGAGCGGGGAAAACACACCACCCGTCACAGCGAATTGGCGGCTCTGCCTTTTGGCGGTTATATCATTGATACACCGGGGTTTGGTTCGTTTGATATCTCCCTGCTTGAAATCGAAGATATGCCGGAACTCTTTCGGGAATTTGCAGATTATACGCATACTTGCAGGTTTCGGGATTGCAGCCATACCGTGGAACAGGGTTGCGGCGTATTAAAAGCATTAAGTGAAGGAAAGATTGCACCATCCAGACACGAGAGTTTTTGTGCTCTGGTACAGGAAGTGCGTGAGGCAAAAAAACGAAAGTGAGGAATTCGTATGGAATTAAAACTTGCACCCTCGGTGCTTGCGGCAGACATTACCTGCATTGGCACAGAGGTGAAAAAGATAGAAGAAGCCGGTGTAGATTGGTTGCATCTGGATATGATGGACGGGCACTTTGTGCCCAACCTTAGTTTTTCTCCTGCCTTTGTTCAGGCACTCAGACCGGTCAGTGACCTGTTTTTTGATGTGCACCTGATGCTGAGTGAACCGGAGAAATACATCGATGCCTTTGCCAAGGCGGGGGCAGATTTGATTACGGTCCATGCTGAGGCGGCAGGCAGCAAAGAGAAGATGATAGAACTTGCAGAACAGATTCATGCCCATGGTATCAAGGCGGGAATTTCGGTCAAGCCTAAGACTCCGGCAAGTGTTCTTGAGGGTGTGCTTGATCAGTTCGAACTGATTTTGGTCATGAGTGTGGAACCGGGATTTGGCGGGCAATCGTACATTTCAGAAGTCAACCCCAAAATTACCGAACTTCGCAAGATGGCGGATAAGGAGAATCCCGCCATTGAAATTGAGGTAGACGGCGGTATTACGCCAGAGAACATTGCAGTTCCGGTAAAGGCGGGCGCCAATGTTCTGGTGGCAGGTTCGGCGGTCTTTAAGGCGGAGAATCCGGCAGAGGCAGTAGCCATGCTGAGAGAGAACGCCATGAGGGCGGTGAACTGAGATGAAAACCGCAGTCATTTTCTGCAGCGGTGAGATGGATATGGAATTCCCGCTCAAGCGGGAGGAAACCCTTGTGATTTGTGCAGATGGCGGGTATCGGCACGCAAAAAAAATGGGAATTGTGCCGGATATGATTATCGGCGATTGCGATTCTTTGGAGGAAGCCTATCCTGAGGAGATTCCGCATTTGATTTACCCATCGCAAAAAGATGAAACCGACGCTATGCTTTGTCTTCATTGGGCAATCAAACAAGGATGCAAGGAGGTCTGGATTTTAGGCGGGCTTGGTGGCAGACTCGACCATGAGTTCTCCAATCTTGCACTTTTGATGTATGGCCTCAAACAAGGTGTCACCGTGAAACTTGCAAACCAGCAGAATGAAATCTGGATGACCGACAAGCCGGTTGTTTTATCACCGGGGGATAAGAAGTACATTTCCTTTTTCCCCTATGGCGGTGAGGTAGAGGGGTTTTCCCTCAAAGGATTTCGATATGAAGTAGATGCTATGACTTTGACCTGCGATACCGTTCGGTGTGCGTGTAATGAATTTGTGGCAGATACCGTGGGCGAAGTATCGTTTACCAAAGGGTATCTCCTCATCATGTGCTGTCAGGATAAGGCATAACCCTGATGTTTCCTGCATACAATGGAGTAAAGGCAGGAGGGGACACAATGACCTATACATTCAGCGGACTCAGAACCAAGGAAGTCATTCATGTGGGTGACGGTGAACGGTTGGGATTTGTTTCGGATATTGAAATTGATGCCGTAACCGGCAGAGTCATATCCATCAGCGTGCCCGGCGCCTATAAGATTTTGGGAATCTTAGGCAAAGAGCCGGACAGACGCATCCCATGGGAGCATATTAAAAAAATCGGTGACGATTTGGTGATTGTAGAAAATCTTCATCGGATGATATCAAAAGAATCTAACCCCGAGTGATAAAACTCGGGGTTTGTCATTGTTAAAACAAGATTTGCAATGTGAATGGCGATTTTTTGCTATTCTATTCTATTGGTGGGTATGGTACAATATGCAGACAAAGGAGTTGAGTGATATGAAAATGACATTTCGGTGGTACGGCTATGACGACCCGGTAACCTTGGACCATATTCGTCAGATTCCCTGTATAACAGGGGTGGTCACGGCGGTCTACTCGGTACCGGTGGGTGAGGTCTGGCCTCAGGAAGAAATTGATAAAATGAAACAGGAGGTCAATGCCAAGGGACTCGAAATGGAGGTCATTGAAAGCGTTCCTGTTCATGAGGATATCAAGTTAAAGCGGGGCGACTTCCAGCGGTATATTGATAACTATAAAGAAAATATCCGCAGGCTTTCTAAGGCAGGGGTAAAGTGTATCTGCTATAACTTTATGCCGGTCTTTGATTGGACACGTTCTCGTCTTGACCATCCGCTTCCGGATGGCTCCAATGCCCTTGTTTATTATAAAGAAGATGTGGACAAGATGGACCCAACTAAAATGACGCTTCCCGGTTGGGATGCCTCCTATACACCGGACGAAATCAGCGGTCTGGTTCAGGCGTATCAAGAAATCGGTGAAGAGGGACTGTGGGAGAATCTAAAGTATTTCATTCAGGAGATTATGCCGGTAGCGGTAGAATGTGATGTTAATATGGCAATTCATCCGGATGACCCGCCCTGGAGCATCTTCGGGATTCCCAGAATCATTACCAACGAAGAGAACATTGACCGGTTCTTAAGCCTGTATGATGACCCGCATCACGGATTGACTCTGTGTAGCGGAAGTTTAGGCTGTGCAACCTTTAATGATTATACCGCGATGGTTCGTAAATATGGAAAGATGGGAAGAATTCACTTTGCCCATGTCCGTAACATTAAAATTTTAGAGGACGGCTCCTTTGAAGAAAGCGGACACCTTTCTAAGTGCGGGTCTTTGGATGTGGTAGAAATCTTAAAGGCATACCATGAAGTAGGTTTTCAAGGTTACCTCCGTCCTGACCATGGACGAATGATTTGGGGTGAGCAAGGTAAACCCGGTTATGGACTCTATGACAGAGCCCTCGGTGCCATGTATATGGCAGGCATCTGGGAAACCTTAGAAAAGCAGAGCGTGAAATAAGATATGACCGATTAGCAAGAGATTGAAAAAAAGAATTGACTTTTTTGAAAAACCGTGCTACAATATCTAACATATTTTGCTGAGAGGAGATGGCGGCATGAACGCATCTAAGACTTACACTACTGCGCCTGCTACAGTTGCAATGATGACTGCAGTTTCTTCTTCTTGTGCAAAAAACAATATGATGATTTGGGGTACTGCTCTGGCAGTGCCCTTTTTTGTGGACTTTATTCGGCTATTTGCCCTGTTGCGATTTTTTGTGTGTAAAACCATTCAATGCCGTTAACAAGTTTACATTTGATTGTGCTTTAGAAAGCGGCGTTGCAAAGATGCAATGCCGCTTTTGTTATTCATAGAGAAAGGAGAGAACTTTTGTGAAATTGATAGACTTTCATGCCCATATCTACCCTGAAAAAATCGCACAAAAGGCGGTGGAAAGCGTAGGAAACTTTTACCACATTCCCATGGACGGGAATGGCACGGCTGAGCACCTGCTCTCTCAAGGCAAGGAGTTTTCGGTCAGCGGTTATGTGGTGCACTCGGTTGCGGTGGATGAAAATCATGTACAAACCGTCAATAATTATATTGCATCCGAATGCGAAAAGCATCAGGAGTTTCATGGTTTTGGCACCATGCACGCCGCCTATGGTGATAAAATAGGAGAACTGAAGAGGATGCAGGAGTTGGGACTTAAAGGTGTAAAAATTCATCCCGATACCCAGTATTATAACATGAACGATGACCGAATGGATGAGGTGTATGACTATCTGCAAAAGGAGCAGTTACCCTTGCTCATTCATTGCGGAGATTATCGTTATGACTACTCTCACCCAAGACGCCTTAAGGACATTTTAAACCGATTTCCCAAACTCACGGTGGTGGCGGCACATTTTGGCGGTTGGTCGGTGTGGGATTTGGCATTGGAATATTTGAAAGACGCCAACTGTTATTTAGACACATCAAGTTCTATCCCGATGCTGGGAACCGTTAGAGCGGAGGAGTTGATTCGCCTTTATGGGGCGGAGCGGATTGTGTTTGGAACCGACTTTCCCATGTGGGTACTCAAAGACGAACTTGAGTTTTTTGACAAGATGTCGTTAAACGAAAAAGAGCGGGAGTTGATTTTTTATCAAAATGCCGCAAAGATTTTAAAGATCCCTAACGTGGACGAATGAGTGGCATTGACATTTGCTTGCTTTTTAGGTAATATAGTTTATTAAGTAGAAAATGCGCGAGAAGCGCTCAAAATAATATTTAGGAGTGTGTAAGTATGAATATCACAATTACCAAAACCACTGCCCCCAAGGCAATCCCGACTGAGAATCTGGGATTCGGTCAGCACTTTACTGACCATATGTTTTTGATGGACTATGACAGAGAAAACGGTTGGAGCAATGCGAGAATCGAACCTTTTGGCAGACTGTCTCTCCATCCTGCTGCGACTGTATTCCATTACGGTGCAGAAATTTTTGAGGGTTTGAAAGCGTACAGACGGGAAGATGGCAAGGTACAACTGTTCAGACCCTATGAAAACGCAAAGAGAATGAACAGTTCTGCAGAAAGACTGCGTCTGCCTTTGATTGATGAAGAAATGTTTGTAGAGGCGGTCAAAGAGTTGGTAAAAGTGGACGAACAATGGGTACCCAAAAAGTTTGGGGAATCCTTGTACATAAGACCGTTCCTCTTTGGTAACGACGAAACATTGGGTGTACATTCCATTAAAAAGGCAACCTTTATCATCATCTTATCTCCCAGCGGAAGTTATTATCCGGAGGGCATCAATCCGGTTAAGATTATGATTGAAAAGGACGATGTGCGTGCCGTCAAAGGCGGAACCGGTTACACTAAGTGCGGCGGTAACTATGCGGCTGCAAACAGAGCCGGTGAGAATGCAGAGAAAAAGGGATATACTCAGGTTCTCTGGCTGGATGGTATCCACAGAAAGTACATTGAAGAAGTCGGTGCAATGAATGTTATGTTCAAGATTGACGGCGAGATTGTAACCCCCGAACTTTCCGGTTCTATCCTACCCGGCATCACCAGAAAATCCTGTCTGGAAGTTCTGCGTAATGAGGGATACAAGGTAAGCGAAAGACTTTTAAGCATTGATGAATTGGTAGAAGCACTCAAAGCCGGCAAGTTGGAAGAGGCTTGGGGTTGCGGTACCGCTGCAGTTGTTTCTCCCATTGGTAAACTGTTCTATGACGGCAATGAATATGAAGTTAACAACAATCAAATCGGTGAAGTAACCCAAAAACTGTATGACCTGCTCACCGGTATTCAGTGGGGCAAGTTGGAGGATACATACGGTTGGACACTGGAAGTATAGGAAGGATCACGGGAAATGGCACAGAACTATTATCAAAAAGAGATTGAAACCATGCCGGTGGAGGCAATGAAACAACTCCAGTCGGAGAAATTGGTGAAACAAGTAAAACATGTGTACGAGAATGTACCTTATTATCGGAATCTGATGGACGAAAAAGGAGTCAAGCCGGAAGATATTCATGGGATTGAGGATTTGCATCTGCTCCCCTTTCTAACCAAAGCGGATTTAAGGGATGCTTACCCCTATGGCTTGCTTGCAAAGCCTTTGGAGGACTGTGTAAGGATTCAATCCACCTCCGGTACTACCGGACGCCGTGTGGTTGCATTTTATACCCAAAACGATGTTGATTTATGGGAGGATTGTTGTGCACGTGCGATTGTTGCGGCAGGCGGCAGCAATCAGGATGTTTGTCAGGTTGCTTATGGCTACGGCCTTTTCACCGGCGGTCCCGGACTTAACGGGGGTTCTCACCGTGTAGGGTGTTTGACTCTGCCGATGTCATCGGGAAACACGGAACGTCAAATTCAGTTTATGACGGATTTGAATGCCACGATTTTGTGTTGTACCCCGTCCTATGCGGCATACATTGGAGAAACCTTAAAAGAACAAGGATATAAGCCTGAGGATATTCCGCTCAAAGCCGGAATTTTCGGTGCGGAACCCTGGACAGAGGAAATGCGTCACAGCATCGAGGAAACCCTCGGTATCAAGGCGTATGATATTTATGGACTCACCGAAACCTCCGGCCCCGGAGTGGCATTTGAATGCTGTGAACAGACAGGTATGCACATCAATGAAGACCACTTCTTAGCAGAAATTATTGACCCTGATACAGGGGAAGTTCTTCCTGAGGGAGAAAAGGGAGAGTTGGTATTTACTTCCTTAGACAAAGAGGCGTTTCCTCTGCTTCGTTATCGCACCCGTGATATCTGCGTGCTTTCCCGCAAACAGTGTTCCTGCGGACGGACGCTGGTTAAGATGGCGAAGCCCATGGGTAGAACCGACGATATGCTGATTATCCGCGGTGTCAATGTATTCCCAAGTCAGATTGAAACCGTGCTTTTAAACGAGGGCTATCAGCCTAACTACCAGATTGTTGTGGATAGGGCGAATAACACCGATACCTTTGAAGTAAATGTGGAAATGAATGAAGAACAATTCACCGATAAGGTCAGCGAGGTGCTTGCGATGGAGAAATCTCTTGCAAATGCCATGAAAACCATGCTTGGCATCAATCCTGCCGTTCATCTTGTTCCCCCCAAGAGTATTGCACGCAGTGAGGGAAAAGCGGTTCGCGTGATTGATAAGCGAAAGTTAGTATAGGGTTGGAAAGGAGTTTTCAAAATGGCAATCAAACAGTTGACGGTTTTTGTCCAAAATAAGCAGGGTGCATTGGTGGCAATTACCGATGCTCTTGCAAAAAACAATGTTAATCTACGGGCGCTCTCTATTGCGGAGACGGAAGAATTCGGAATTCTTCGTCTAATTGTCAATGATGAAGAGGTCGCAGAAAAGACGCTGAAAGATGCCGGTTACCTTATTAAGGTGATTGATGTTGTCGGTGTTAAAATTGGTGATGCACCGGGAAAACTGACTGCCGCATTGGACGTTTTGGACAAGGCGGGCATCAATATGGAATATCTGTATGCGTTTATGGCACGGACAGAGAAGCATGCTTATGTGGTTCTCAGGGTCGAGGATAATGCGGTTGCAGAAGCGGCACTGGAGGCAGCAGGCTTCCACCTGATTACCAACGCAGATATTTGCAAATTGTAACCCGTTTTTGCTATTGACGGAGTATCAGGGGACGGTTCGTTGTGCTTTTGCTGCATCGAACCGTCCCCTGTGTGCAGTCATTGGAAACATTTTTCGAAAAATATCTTGACAAATCTAAAACTGTGTGGTACAATATCTCGTAATTTAGGAAAACGCAGTGAAGCGGAATAGTACGCAAAATTCTTTCGCCTCAAGAGAGATGCCGGTTGGTGCAAGGCATTGGGAAAGGTTTGCAGAACCCACCGCGGAGCGGCTGCCGTGAACTTCAGTAGGGGCAGACGGGAACTCCCGTGACAGAGTTAAGATGTGTTTGCATCTAAGGGCATCCAAGCGGATGAAGAAGAGTGGTACCGCGGAAACGCAACATGGTTGTAACGTTTTCGTCTCTTTGCATCAACAAGGAGACGGGGGCGTTTTTTTGTTGATGGCAACCCATACGAAACGAAAGGAGTTTTCAAAATGAAAAAAATCAACACAACAGACATTACCTTGAAAAAACTGGCAGAGGAGCGGGGCGTTTCTCTTTTGTTCCGTGAAAAAACTGCCATTGCATCCTGTGCGGATACGCTTGGCACCGATGCGATTGAACTTGCTCCTATCAAGAATCTGCGGGAGGATACCATTATCTATAAGACGATTGCACAAAATGTGCAGAACGCTGCTTTGGCAATTCCGGTAGGGTTTCAAATAGAAGAAGTGTCTTCTGCATGGGAGTGTATCAAGGAGGCAAAGCATCCGCGTTTGCAGATTGAACTTCCCGTTTCTACCGTGCAGATGGAGTATACATACCACCTCAAAGCAGACAAGATGATTGCCAGAATCGGAGAACTGATTGCGGCGGCAAGAGAACTCTGTGAAGATGTAGAATTTTCTGCGCTCGATGCGACCCGTGCAGATGATGAATTCCTAATGGCTGTTGTCAAAGAGTCAGAGGCAAAAGGCGCAAACTTAATTACCCTTTGCGATGTTGCCGGCACATCTCTGCCGGAAGAGATCGGAGATATGGTAGCAAAGGTAAAGGAGGCTGTGGCAGTTCCCGTCTATGTACAGGTTTCTAACCGCATCAGTATGGGCGTGGCATCTGCGATTGCAGCAATCTCCAAGGGCGCAGACGGAATCAAGAGTGCCATGGCGGGCAAAGATATTCTTCTGTCCGGTGCTATTTCCGACGCAATGAGTGCGTGCTCTTCGCAGATTGGCGCGGAAATCAATTTGAACGGAACAAAAATCCACGCAAGTATTGAAGATATGCTTTCCGGCATCAAGCATGAATCCTATGAGGCAGGCAACACAGTGAGTGAAAAGAAAAAAATCTTATTGGATGCAGACAGCACCTTGGCACAGGTATCTCAGGCGGCACAAGTTTTGGGGTATGAACTCTCTGATTCTGATTGCGGCAATGTGTACAAAGCGCTGATGCAGGTGTGTGAAAAGAAGGATGCAGTCGGTGCCAAGGAATTGGAAGCATTGATTGCAAGTTCTGCCATGCAGGCACCCTCTACCTATCATTTGGATAGTTACACCACAAGCAGCAGCAACATTACCGGTTCTATGTCACAGGTGACATTAAAATGTAATGATGAACTCATCTGCGGAGTCAGCACCGGTGACGGACCGATTGATTCTGCCTTCCGTGCCATTGAACAATGCATCGGCTACCATTATGAACTGGATGATTTTCAGGTGCAGTCGGTCACCGAGGGAAAAGAGGCGCTGGGTTCTGCGTTGGTCAGATTGCGTAACAACGGGAAACTCTATTCCGGTAATGGAATTTCCACAGATATTGTAGCGGCAAGTATTCGTGCGTACATCAATGCATTGAATAAGATTGTGTTCGAGGAGGCATAAGATGAAGATTGTATTTTCGACCAAGAATGTGAATCGTGCATCCTTCCTGGATACCTGCCGTTTTGCCTATGATTACGGATTTGCAGGGTTTGAGATTTACGATGCCGTGAATGAACGCAGTCAGCATCACGACAGTATTCTCCGGCGTGAACGGATTGCAGATGCTAAACGTAAACTGATTAACCGCAATTTATCCGTTTCGGCACTTCGGATGCCTTATCCCTTGGAAAGCGAACAAACAACCAAAGAGGTAGTTTCCAAATATGTGGATATGGCGGCAAATGCGGGAATTGCTTATATCATTGTTCGGGTAGAAGAAGAAACAGAACTGACTGCGATTGGTGAAAAAATATCCGATGCGGTCAAGAAAGCAGAAAAAGCCGATGTGGGTATTTTGTTTGAAACCGTTGGTTATCTGTCGGAAACCGAACATGTGATTGAGATTATTAATTACTTTTCCTCTGCGGCAATCGGTGCAGCATGGAATGTCAGAGGTACTTATTTCGGCCAAGGCGAAACAGCGGAAACCACCATTAAAACCCTTGGCGCTTACATTAAGTATGTTCGCCTTGGGGATATGAAGGATGGGAAAACTGTCTTAATCGGCGAGGGCGAACTTCCGGTGAAAAATTTAATCAATGCCCTTTCTTCTTTGAACTTTGACGGTTTTATCTGTGCCGCATGGAATGAAGAAATCAATGATGCAGATATTGTTTTGACGCATTTTGCAAACTATATTGCCTCTCTTGGCAGAGAAAAAAAGAATCTGGAGCAGGCATATTTTAACAGGGCAAAAACAGGTACTTTTGTTTGGAAGAAGTATGAACTCATTGATGCAACTTTTTCCGATGTGCTTGACACCATGGCGAAAAAGTATCCGGACCAGTACGCCTTTAAATATCCCACGCTGGACTATACCAGAACCTATGAACAATTCCGTCGGGACGTAGATGAATGTGCTGCTGCGCTGATTTCTCTGGGCGTCAAAGCGGGTGACCATGTTGCCGTTTGGGCGACCAATGTGCCTCAGTGGTTTGTTACCTTCTGGGCAACTACCAAAATCGGTGCGGTTCTGGTTACCGTCAATACCGCCTATAAAATCCATGAGATTGAGTATCTGTTAAAGCAGTCCGACACCCATACCCTTGTGATGATTGAGGATTGTAAGGATATTAACTATAAAGAAATTATACAGGAACTCTGTCCGGAACTTCAAACTTTGACGCCGGGCGAGGCATTGTATTCCGAAAATCTGCCCTTTTTACGCAATGTAGTAACGGTGGGATTTTCTATGCCGGGTTGCTTAACATGGGAACAAATGCTTTCGCGTTCTTCTATGGTTCCGCGTGAGGAAGTACGCAGACGTGCCTCTTTGGTCAAGCCGGATGATGTATGTAATATGCAATATACCTCAGGAACCACAGGATTTCCCAAGGGTGTTATGTTGACCCACAGAAACATTGTCAATAATGGAAAAACCATTGGCGACCGTATGGATTTGTCTACGGCTGACCGGATGATGATTCAGGTGCCGATGTTCCATTGTTTTGGCATGGTGCTTTCGATGACCTCCATGATGACCCATGGCGGAACCTTGTGCCCCATCCCCTATTTTTCGCCCAAGTCGTCGTTGGCTTGTGTTAATGATGAGCATATCACCTGTTTTAATGGCGTTCCCACCATGTTTATTGCCATGTTCAATCATCCTGATTTTGCAAAAACCGATTTCTCCTATATGCGCACCGGTATTATGGCAGGTGCCAACTGCCCCGCAGATTTGATGCGTCGTGCGGCAGAGGAGATGAATATGCGTGAAATCATCTCTGTATATGGACAAACCGAGGCGTCTCCCGGATGTACCATGGGTGAGGTCAATGAGGATATTGACCACCGTGTGGAAACCGTCGGCAGCCCCTTCCCCGGTGTGGAATGTAAAGTCATTGACCCCGAGACCGGAGAGGAACTTCCTGATGGTGAGAGCGGAGAGTTTGTTGCCCGCGGATTTAATATCATGAAAGGGTATTATAAAATGCCGGAGGCAACGGCACAGGCGATTGACGAGGATGGATGGCTTCACTCCGGTGATATTTGCTGCAGAACGCCGGACGGATATTACAAGGTAACCGGACGGTTAAAGGATATGATTATCCGCGGCGGCGAGAACCTCTATCCCCGTGAAATTGAGGAGTTTTATTTAACCAATCCCAAAGTCCGCGATGTTCAGGTGGTTGGCGTCCCTGATGAGAGATACGGGGAAGAATGTTGTGCATGGATCATTTTGCACAAGGGAGAAACCGCAGATGAAAACGAAATGCGGGAGTTCGGCAATGCCTCCATTGCTCGTCATAAAGTGCCCAGATACTTCCTGTTTGTCAATGAATTTCCGATGAATGCCGCAGGCAAAATTTTGAAATATAAGATGCGGGATGAATCGGCAGAACGCCTTGGATTAAAAAAATAATAGTTTTTTCAAAAAAACTATTGACAATTTCCCATAAGGGGAGTATAATACATTCAAATTTGAATATCACAAGAACAACTATGACGAAGACGGTCGGAGTGTAGAGCCTTGAGAGAGTTGGCGGTTGCTGCGAGCCAATGGCAAAACATTCCAATGACCCATCACTTCTGAGTTGGAGGACCGAAAGCGTTTCGCAAGTAGACTCCTTCCGTAATGCTGCGTGAAAGCAAAGGACTTGTTGGAGTCCGGTAAGTGGCGAAAGTATTTTCGCAATTTGAGTGGTACCGCGGGTGTTATAACTCGTCTCAAAGGTTTACTTTGGGACGGGTTTTTTGTTTTATTCAAATCCTAATGTTGCATAAAGTAATAGAAAGGAGCAAACAAGATGGACTACAATTTGAAAGAGGTAGCGGGCAGAATCAAAGACCTGCGGGAAGCAAAAGGTTATTCTCTGGAAGAACTTGCACGCCTTACCGGTGTTTCGGTGGAGGATTACAAGGTCTTGGAGGAAGGGGAAACGGATTTCAGTTTTACCTTTATTTATAAATGTGCAAAGGCATGTGGTGTTGAGGTGGTTGACCTGCTGGAAGGAACCAGCACCACCCTGACCTCTTTTGCAATTACCAGAAAGGGTGAGGGTCTTAAGATTGTAAAAAAACAAGGGGTTGTCTATAACAACCTTGCCCCCAAGTTTAAAGGGAAACTTGCAGAACCGTTTCTGGTCAAATTTCCGTATCTCGCAGAAGAACAGAATGCACCCATCAAACTGAATTCCCATAACGGACAGGAGTTTGATGTTATCGTAAAAGGTTCACTCAAAGTTCAGGTAGGGAATCATGTGGATGTACTTCATGAGGGCGATTCTATCTTTTATAATAGTATTATTCCCCATGGTATGATTGCGGTGAGTGAGGGAGGCTGTGAATTCCATGCCGTGGTTCTCAATCCTCAGGACGGACAGGTCAGCGAAGAATACCCGGAGGCTCCGTTTATTGCCGCTAAAACTGCCATCGCTGAAAGCAGAACAAGAGCAACAGTTGCGGATAACTTTATCGAATCTTCCTATGATGAAAACGGAGTATTTAACGGAATCTCCTTTAAAAATGAGGACAAATTCAATTTTGCCTTTGACTGCGTGGATGCTATTGCAAAAAAGGATCCCGATAAACTTGCAATGATGTGGGTTGCCAATGATAAAACAGATCGCAAGTTTACCTTTAGTGATATGAAGAAGTATTCTGCCAAAACTGCCAATTACTTTGAGTCCCTTGGCATCAAAAAAGGCGACACCGTTATGTTGGTGTTAAAACGCCATTATCAGTTCTGGTTCTCAATGCTTGCACTTCATAAAATCGGTGCGATTGCAATTCCTGCAACCAACCAGTTGGTGGAGCATGACTTTACTTACAGATATAAGGCGGCAAAAGTCAAAGCGATTGTTTGTACTGCTGATGGAGATGTGTCAACAGAGGCAGAGAAAGCAGCGGCAGAATTCCCTGATATGATTAAGGTGTTGGTTGGCGGTCAAAAAGAAGGCTGGAATGATTTCGATGTGGAAATGGAGCGTTTTAGCACACACTACAACCGTACAGAAAACACTCCCTGCGGTAATGACCCGATGCTGATGCTCTTTACCTCCGGTACCACCGGCTATCCCCGTATCGCAACCCATTCTTACAAATATGCACTTGGCCATTATCCGACAGCAAAGCATTGGCATAATGTGAATCCGGACGGACTTCATTTTACCATTTCTGATACCGGATGGGGTAAGGCGTTATGGGGTAAATTGTACGGACAATGGCTCTGTGAGGCGGCAACCTTCACTTACGATTTTGATCGCTTCCATTCGGAAGACATTCTGCCGATGTTCAAAAAGTATAACATTACCACATTCTGTGCGCCGCCTACTATGTACCGGTTCTTCATCAAGGAGTACTTGTCCAAGTATGACTTATCTTCCATTGAATATGCAACCACTGCGGGCGAGGCGCTCAATCCCGAGGTCTTTAATCAGTTTAAAAAGGCAACCGGTCTTACCATCATGGAGGGATTTGGTCAAACAGAGACCACGCTGTCTATCGCAAACTTTGTGGGTTCTACTCCAAAAATCGGCTCCATGGGAAGACCCAGCCCCCTTTATGATGTTGTGATTCTTGACCCAGAAGGCAATGAGTGCAAGACTGGTGATACCGGTGAAATCTGTATCCGCACCAAGGAGAATGTCCCTTGCGGCCTCTTTATCGGCTATTATCTGGACGAAGAGAAGACCAACGATGTGTGGTATGATGGCTACTATCACACCGGTGACCAGGCAAGCATGGATGAGGACGGTTACCTCTGGTATGTTGGTAGAATTGATGATGTTATCAAATCTTCCGGTTATCGCATCGGACCGTTTGAAATTGAAAGTGTCATCATGGAACTTCCTTATGTTCTGGAATGTGCCATCACTCCGGTTCCGGACGAAGTCCGCGGGCAGATTGTCAAGGCAACCATCGTTCTTGTCAAAGGAACCAAGGGCACGGATGAACTGAAAAAAGAGATTCAGGAATATGTCAAAACTCACACTGCACCCTATAAATACCCCAGAATTGTGGAATTTGTGGACGAACTCCCCAAAACTATCAGCGGTAAGGTTCGGCGTGTAGAAATCCGGAATAAAGACCTGGAAAAAGCAAATAACTAAACGATAAGCGAAGGTGGAAACCGCCTTCGCTTATTTCTTTCGATAAAAATCAATAAAAATCCATGCCATCCAGATAAGTCCTAAGATACCGAACAGAGAGTAGAGGTTTGCAACCAGAGAAGAAAACCCCAATAAAGAAAAAGGAAACGCAATCAGGCAGAAAAGGAGTGCGCCTTTCACCCTTTGTCGCATGGTGCTAAGGCGGAAGTGTGCCAAAAATCCAAACCCCTGTGATACGGCGGTGGTGATGATTGCCATCAGCAATACGGCGGTGTAGAGATACTTCTGTACGCGCCCCGACATGGCAGCAAGTTGCAAGAGAGGAATTTCACTTTCTTTTAAAGCGTCAAAAAAGACAGATTGACTCAGCCAGATCATGAGAACCATAAAACCCAGTATAAACCCACCCAGTACCGAGGCAGCCAAAATTCCTTTGGGTGTAATCCCCTTTTGGAGCGGGACCAGCACCGAGGCGGCAGAAACTGTGTTATAACTCACATAACAGATGGCGGAAACCATGATACCTTGCGTCAGGTGGCGAAGAGAAAAGGCGGGGGCTGACTGAAACAGGATGGCGTCAATGCAGAGATATAAAATTCCTGCAACCATACAAGGCACCAAAACCAGATTTAGGGCAATAATTCCCTTTAAATCAAAAGAAAGAACGATAAAACATAGCAGAAGTAAACAGAAACTGCCCACAAAAGGCGGGAGCAGAAAACTCTGGTTCAGCAGAGCACCGCAACCGGAGAGCATGGTAAAAAATCCACAAAACAGATAAAGAAGCATCAAACGATTGACCCAAGGCGCTGCCTTGCCGGCAACGGAGGAAAGATATTCCTCGCAGGTAGACAGATTCCAAAGATAGGCACGACGAAGGATGAAGTAACAAACCATGATTAAAAG
Organism: Ructibacterium sp.; assembly: GCA_045539735.1. Lineage (GTDB taxonomy): Bacteria > Bacillota > Clostridia > Monoglobales > Monoglobaceae > Ructibacterium. Next base: position 70,415 of record JAZQFW010000024.1, read on the forward strand.
AAAGGTTGCTAAAACCACTCCGCGGTGGTCGGTTAAAGAGGGAAGATTAAAGTATTCCATAATCTCTCTGCCGGACGCAAAGCCTGCACCAATGACCAGGCCAATATACACAAAGGCAAGATACAATCCTTGTTTCAAAGCAAATCACCTCAATAATATATATAGAAAAAAGATGGAATTCATGCAGAGAAGAGGATTGACATTTTGAGAAAAAAGAGGTATTATGATACAGAATTGAAAATTTTTGAAATTTTTTTGTAAAAAACATTGACAAACCCTTTAAAATGTGTTAAATTATTTATACCTCTGTGAAGAGGCTTTATTTGTGTGAATGAAAGAACCGTTGATTTTTCGGGGGTTTCTCCAAAAATCCGGTCTTTGAAATTGGATGAACGAGGTGAAAATCATGCAAACCAAAATTACACTGGCGTGCTCTGAATGCAAACAGAGAAACTACGACACCACCAAGAACAAGCAGAATTGTCCTGACAGACTGGAAATGAACAAGTACTGCAGATTCTGCAGAAAGCATACGTTGCACAAGGAAACCAAATAGGTTCTGCGTGCGTAAGGAGTGTTGATTTATGGAACAGACAAAGCCGAATTTCTTTGCCAGAATCGCAAACTATTTTAAAGAAGTAAAGTCCGAACTGAAAAAGGTAGTTTGGCCTACCTTCAAGAAAATCCGTCAGAACACCCTGATTGTTATTATCTATGTTCTGATTGTAGGCCTGGTTATCTGGGCTTTGGATTTGCTCTTTACTTGGGGCATGGCATTCTTTATCAATCGATAATAGGAGGGAAGGGATTCGTTCCCCTGTATGATGGCAAACGCAAAATGGTATGTCGCACACACTTATTCCGGTTATGAGAATAAGGTGATGACCGACATTCAAAAGACTGTGGAAAACCGGAATATGAGTGATATTATTCAGGAAATCCGGGTTCCCATGGAAGAGGTTATTGAAATTAAGGATAACCAGAAAAAGGTGGTAGAACGCAAGATTTACCCCGGTTATGTTATGGTAAAGATGATTATGACTGACGAAAGTTGGTATGTCGTCCGTAACACCAGAGGCGTTACCGGTTTCGTTGGGCCCGGCTCCAGTCCGGTTCCTCTTTCCGATGAGGAAGTGGCAAACATGGGTCTTGAGCATACTACCATTGAACTCGACTTTGCAGTCGGGGACAATATCAGAGTCAAGTATGGTCCGCTGGAAGGATTTATCGGAACCATTACCGAAATCCAGTTGGAAAAGAAAAAGGTTCGTACCAAGGTTTCTATGTTTGGTCGAGATACCGACGTGGAACTGGAATTCAACCAAATTGAGGCTCTGGTATGACATTTCGGCAGATGCCGAAAACTACGTTACCCACACGGATGAATCCGTTTTAATATTCCGGCGGCAAACCGTCGGTCTGTGGGAGGGAAGGCTGCCATGAGGCAGGAATCCCGATAATACCACGTTTGTGAAACAAGGAGGTGTAATGACAATGGCACAGAAAATCACAGGTTACATTAAATTGCAGATTCCGGCAGGTAAAGCAACTCCGGCACCCCCTGTTGGTCCCGCTTTGGGTCAGCACGGTGTAAACATCATGGACTTCACCAAGCAGTTTAATGAAAAAACACAGAAGGACGCAGGTCTGATTATTCCGGTAGTTATCACCGTATATCAGGACAGATCCTTTACCTTCGTAACCAAGACCCCGCCCGCTCCCGTTCTTATCAAGAAGGCTTGTAAGATTGAAAGCGGTTCCGGTGTTCCCAACAAGACCAAGGTTGCAGAACTGAAGAAGGCTGACCTTCAGGCAATTGCAGAACAGAAGATGCCCGATTTGAACGCAGGTTCTCTTGAGGCGGCTATGTCCATGATTGCTGGTACTGCACGTTCTATGGGTATCACGGTCGAAGAGTAGTATTGAAAATAGTGGGAGGAACACAAACTGTGTTCTGTGGAACCACCATAGGAGGATTTAACATTGAAGAAAGGTAAAAAGTATCAAGATAGCGTAAAGCTGATTGAAAAGGGTAAGTTATATGACCCCGCTGAAGCGCTGGACCTGGTTTGCAAAACTGCTACGGCAAAGTTTGATGAAACCGTAGAATTGCACGTAAAACTGGGCGTTGACTCCCGTCACGCTGATCAGCAGGTTCGTGGTGCAGTTGTACTGCCCAATGGTACCGGTAAGACCGTTCGCGTTCTGGTATTTGCAAGAGAAGGCAAAGCAGATGAAGCAAAGGCTGCTGGTGCAGATTATGTTGGTGCTGAGGAATTGGCACAGAAGATTCAGTCTGAGAACTGGTTCGATTTCGACGTTGTTGTTGCAACTCCTGACATGATGGGTGTTGTTGGTCGTATCGGTAGAATCCTGGGTCCGAAAGGCCTGATGCCGAACCCCAAAGCCGGCACTGTTACTCCGGATGTTGCAAAAGCAATTCAGGAAATCAAATCCGGTAAGATTGAGTACCGTCTGGATAAGAACAACATTATCCATTGTCCCATTGGTAAGGCTTCCTTTGGCGCTGAGAAGTTGAGCACCAACTTTAACGCACTGATGGGTGCAATCGTAAAAGCAAAACCGGCTGCTGCAAAAGGTCAGTATCTGCGTTCTGTTACCGTTGCATCTACCATGGGCCCCGGTATCAAAGTCAATAACAACAAGATTGACTAATCCGGCTTAAATTAAGAAAAAAGTAAATTTTTATAATTCCGCAGACAGCAGGTGGCATAAGCCGTAAATCCTGCCGAGGATGATAAGTACAATATTTGTATGTTCTTGTCCCTCGCTGTGTTTGCGAGGGGCATTTTTCATGCTTGCGGAATCAAATGTCAGAAAGGAGGATGTTACATTGCCGAGTCAAAAAGTATTAGAGAGTAAAAAGGCGATTGTTGCACAGCTTACAGAGAGATTCCAGAACGCACAGGCTGGTGTTCTGGCAGACTACCGCGGACTTACCGTGGCTCAGGATACTGCTCTCCGTGTAAAAATGAGAGAGGCAGGCGTAGAGTATACCGTCCTGAAGAACAATCTGGTTCGTTTTGCTGCCAATGAGGCAGGTCTTGGTGAACTGGATCCCATTCTGCACGGTCCTACTGCAATTGCAACCAGCGCTGACGATGTTGTAGCACCGGCTAAGGTTCTGGTAGAATTCGCAAAAGAGAACGAAGCACTGGAACTTAAAGGTGGTTTTGTAGATGGTAAAGTAATCTCCCTGGAGGAAGTTAAGGTCTATGCGGCTATTCCGTCCAAAGAGGTTCTCATCTCCAAGATGCTGGGTTCCCTGCAATCTCCGATTGGAGCATTGGCAAGAACCTTGCAGGCTATTGTTGACAACGAGGCTGTTCCCGGACAGGCTGCAGCAAAAGAAGAGGCTGCACCTAGCGAGGAGGCTCCCGCAGTAGAAGAGGCTCCGGCTGCTGAAGAAGCACCGGTTGCTGAAGAGACTGCACCTGCTGAAGAAGCACCGGCTGCCGAAGAGGCTCCCGCTGCAGAAGAGGCAACTGACGCAGAATAATTGCGTGAACACTGATTCAAATCTTACGGCACAGCCGTAAAAAAACAAAGAAATTATTTTAAAAAATGGAGGATATTAAAATGGCTGATATCACAAAGATTCTTGATGAAATCAAAGAACTGACCTTATTGGAAGTAAATGACCTGGTTAAGGCTCTGGAAGAAGAGTTCGGCGTATCCGCTGCTGCTCCCGTTATGGTTGCAGGTGCAGTTGCTGCTGGCGGTGCTGCTGCTGAAGAAAAGAGCGAATTTGATGTAGTTCTGGCTGACGCTGGTGCTCAGAAGATTAAGGTAATCAAAGTTGTTAGAGAGATCACCGGTCTGGGTCTGGCAGAAGCAAAAGCTCTGGTTGACGGCGCTCCCAAGACTGTCAAAGAAGCTGCTGCAAAAGAAGAAGCAGAAGAAATCAAGACCAAACTCGAAGAGGTTGGCGCAAAAGTGGAACTCAAATAAGTTTTGCTTATCCAAAAGCCCGATGCAACTGCATCGGGCTTTTTCTATACAAGCACAGGAGAACGTTTTTGGCATACAATAGCAGTACAAAGGGGGCGATACCGTGACAATCTGGAGAAGAAAACTTAAGTACCGGTTTCAAAAGCAAAAAAGCCCCCGAATTTCGCCTGTGACGCGTCGACGCAGACTTCGCTGGATATCCACAGGGCTTGCTCTGATTCTCTTTGGGTGGGGCTTTTTTAAGGTTGAAATGCGGGTGGGGCATTTAGCGCAGCAGGCTGCTATTTCAAAACTTAACGGTATGATTACCGCCGAGGTCAACCGCGTTGCAGAGGAAGTAATGAGTGAGCACGGAGGGCACTGTATTACCAAGGAGGAAAAGGATGAATCCGGACGAGTATTGAGTGTTAGCACCGATTATGTAATTGTGAATCGAATTAAATCAGCATTGGCAATTCAAACACAAAAGTATTTGGACAAAATTGATGTGGTAGAAACAACCATTCCGGCTGGAATGCTGATTTCTGACACCATGCTGACCGGATTTGGAATACGAATCCCAATCCAGGTGTTTGCAACCAATGCAATTTCAGTAGAGTTTGAGGATGAGTTCACATCTGCAGGTATCAATCAGACCCGTCACCACCTGATGGCAACTGTTACTGTTCCGGCACGTGTTGCAGGTGTTGTTACTTATGAGGAAACTGAGATTGTAGTACAGGTTCCAATTGCAGAAACCATCTTGGTGGGCGAAGTTCCGCAAACATATTTAAGTCGGATTCCTTGACATTTGGGATAAAACATGGTATAATGCCAAGGTCTGCGGGCGTGGCGGAATTGGCAGACGCGCCAGATTTAGGTTCCACACCTTGTGTGAAACCTAAATGCAAAATTCAAAATGCCGAATGCAAAATGAGATGAGGTTTGATTGTGAGCGAAAATATAATCATTGATAAAAGTTTTGATTTTGCAGTCCGTATTGTGAATTTAAATAAGTATTTGAATAATGAGCAAAAAGAATATGTTTTGTCAAAGCAACTACTTCGCAGTGGTACAAGTATCGGCGCAAATGTTTCGGAAGCGGAACGGGCACAAAGTAAAGCAGATTTTATTTCCAAAATGAGTATTGCTCTAAAAGAAGCAAACGAAACGAATTATTGGCTAAAATTATTATATAAGACTGACTACTTAAACAAATCGCAATATGATAGCATAAATACAGATATTAACGAGTTGATAAGCATTTTAATCGCTATCTGCAAAACTTCAAATTCAAATAAATAATTCTGCATTATGCACTATGCATTTTGCATTATTATAAATATGCGGGCGTGGCGGAATTGGCAGACGCGCCAGATTTAGGTTCTGGTGGCAAACCCGTGCAGGTTCAAGTCCTGTCGCCCGCACCAGTGTAAAACCGAATGATTTAGGTGCCAGTTCTAATTCATTCGGTTTTTCCTTTGATAATAGAATTAAATTATGTTATACCATAAGTATGGCATGCTATGTCACTTTTATTTAAGTATAATAAAAGCATAAACATTCGGACGTGAAAAACTTAAACAGGAGTGATAAAATGCAAAAAAGTAAAGAATGGGTAAGATGGCGAACTTTTATAAAGCCTAAGACCTGCTTTGAATGTTTTAGGCGTAATAGTAAAATATTTTCTTATGAAGAGCTGGCGAGGATTGGGGAGCCTAAACTTCATGAGAACTGTGGCTGCAGATTGGTGGTTGTACTACCTAAACGAGTTGCCGGATTATTACATAACTAAGGCAGAAGCATATGAAATGGGATGGAATAATCTAAAAGGAAATTTAGCAGAAGTAGCACCCAATCATATGTTTTTTGGAGGCGTTTATAAAAACAAGAATAAAGTTCTTCCGGATAAGGAAGGCAGAATTTGGTATGAAGCTGATATAAATTATACGAATGGTTACCGGAATAGACAAAGAGTGGTATTTTCTAATGACGGACTTATTTTTGTGACCTATGATCATTACGATACATTTATAGAGGTAATAGGGGAGGATAAGTAGTATGAGAAAAATAGTTTTAGATTTTACAGGAGCAAAAACATGGGTAGATATCTACGACGTGATGAAAAATGCATTTGCCTTTCCTTATGAATGGGGGAATAATTTGGATGCATTGTACGATGCCATGAGTTATACATGGCGTGAAAATGTTTATGTAATTGTTAAAGGGCTTGATAATGTTTCTCCTGAGTGGAAACCATATATGAAGGAAATTCTCGAAGTGTTTCAGGACGTCCATGAAGAAACCCCAAATGTAACCTTTGAAATCATTTCATAAGTGGCATCTAAATCGTTCTACTTTGCCACCGATAAAAAGCTTACAGGATTTGACTGTAAGCTTTTTTTCTATAAACGCAAAAAATGTTTTAAAATCTGGGATATATTTGCCTTGATAAAAAGCAGTGAAAAGGAGCATTTTTTATCAAAATTGCTCTTGATTTTTTAGCATGTTATGATATAATACAAATAAAGCATATGTGTAAAATTTTATAAAATCTGTAAAAGTTCTGACAGGGAGGATAAACATGGATATCAAACAGGAAGCATTAATCAAACATAAAGAATGGGGAGGAAAAATTGAGGTTATCTCCAGAGCACCATTAACAAACGCGCAAGACCTCTCTTTGGCATATACACCGGGAGTTGCAGAGCCTTGCTTGGAGATTCAAAAAGATATCAGTAAATCTTTTGAATTAACCAGACGGCATAATCTTGTTGCAGTCATCACAGACGGTTCAGCCGTTTTGGGACTTGGTGATATCGGACCTGAAGCCGGCATGCCGGTTATGGAAGGGAAATGTGCATTGTTTAAGGCGTTTGCAGATGTGGATGCGTTTCCTTTGTGCATCAAGACGCAGGATGTTGATGAGTTTGTAAAAACTGTGTATTATCTTTCCGGTAGTTTTGGAGGAATCAATCTGGAGGATATCTCTGCGCCCAGATGTTTTGAAATTGAAAAACGACTGAGAGAGATGTGTGATATTCCGGTATTTCATGACGACCAGTACGGAACCGCAATTGTTGTTGCGGCTGCGATGCTCAATGCGTTAAAGGTTGTGAAAAAGGACATTTCTGAGATTAAAGTTGTCATCAATGGTGCCGGAAGTGCCGGAACTGCAATCGGAAATCACATTATGAAACTTGGCGTAAAGAACCTGATTATGGTCGATAGATTCGGCATTATTTGCGAGGGAATGGAGTTAAGTGATTCCCATAATGAACTCGCAAAGAAGACAAACCGTGAGCATTTGCAAGGAACCCTTGCAGATGCAATGAAGGGTGCAGATGTATTTATCGGTGTTTCTGCCCCCAAGTTGGTGACCAAGGAAATGGTTGCATCTATGGCAGATGGTGCTATTGTATTTGCAATGGCAAATCCGGTGCCTGAAATCTTCCCGGATGAGGCAAAGGAAGGCGGTGCGGCAGTGGTTGGTACCGGGCGTTCCGATTACCCCAACCAGATTAATAATGTTTTGGCATTCCCCGGAATCTTTAGAGGGGCATTGGATGTCAGAGCAAGTGATATCAATGACGAAATGAAGATGGCTGCATCGTATGCGATTGCAAACCTTGTATCTGAGGATGAATTAAATGCAGAATATATCCTACCGAGAGCCTTTGATGAAAGAGTTGGTAAAGCAGTTGCTGATGGTGTTGCACAAGCGGCGAAAGATAGCGGAATTGCTAGAATATAAATAATTAATAAAAGGAGTAAATGGAAATGATTGAGAAAAAAGTTGTGAATCTTCCGGTTGAAATTTATGACACTCGGGAGGAAATGGGATGTAAGGCTGCGATTGATGCGGCAAAAATTATAAACAAAGCCATCGCTGAAAACGGAGTTGCAAACGTCGTTTTTGCGGCAGCGCCGTCTCAGGATGATTTGTTGGGAAACCTTTTGAAACAGGATATTGACTGGAGCAAGGTCAGAGCCTTTCATCAGGATGAATACATAGGAATTGATGACAAAGAGCCTGCAGGCTTTGGAAACTTTTTAAATCGTGCCATCTTTGATAAAGTAGACTTCAAAGAGAAACACTATTTGTTGTGCGAAGCCGAGAAAGCGGAAGAAAAGTGTGAAGAATATACCAAACTGCTCAAAGAGTATCCCATTGACCTGATTTTTTTAGGCATCGGCGAAAACGGACACTTGGCATTCAATGACCCGGCAGTTGCTGATTTCGAAGACCCCAAAATGATTAAGGTTGTTGAACTTGACGATGTTTGCCGCCAGCAACAGGTAAATGACGGGTGTTTTGCTACCTTGAATGATGTTCCCAAACAGGCAATGTCGCTTACCATGTCATTTATCATGTCTGTGCCGCATGCGATTTGCGTGGTTCCTACCATCCGCAAGGCGAATGCCGTATATAACGCACTGATGGGACCTGTTACGACTGCGTGCCCTGCAAGCATCTTGAGAGAGCATCAAGATGCGGTTCTTTATTTGGATAAGGAAAGTGCGTCAAAAATTCTGTAATATACGAGGTATAGGGTATGGAAATATTTAAAATGACCGCTGATGAAATTTGTGCGCTTGACCCAGATCTTGCAATCATACCGGTTGGTTCTATTGAACAACATGGACCGCATTTGCCGATTATGACAGATTGGGCGATTGCAACAGAAATCGGCAAGCGTGTTGCGAAAGAGATGGGAGCATTTTTGCTTCCTGCCCTTCCTATATCAACATGTCGTGAGCATATGGGGAAAAAAGGTTCGGTATGGATGGAACCCACAACATTCTATCAGATGATGTATGACATCATCGTGAGTCTTAAGACTCAGGGATTTAAACGGGTAGCAATTATCACAACCCATGGAGGAATCTTTATCACCACACCGCTTGTAAGAGATCTTAATGCAAGATTTCAACCGGATTTACAGGTTGCCATTATTACACCGGATACCATTCAGGTAAAAGATGTGATGGAAACACAGGGGCTACATGCCGACGAAATGGAGACCTCGTTGATATTGGCGATTGCTCCCGAAACTGTACATATGGACAGAGCGGTGGATTTTGTTCCGGATGTACCAAGACCGTATCTAAATTACGGCAGTATCTTCCGTGCCTGCCCGGCAGGTGTCTGGGGTGAACCGACAAAGGCGACTGCGGAAAAGGGCGAACGGTATTTGGAGGAATATACAAAACTGGCAGTGGAAGAATTGAACAAAGCATTTGATTATATGGCCAACAAGGAAACGTTTGGTTATAGTAATTTTTAAATTGAAGTAAGGAGATACTGACATGAAAAAACTTAGAGTACTTATCATAGGTGCCGCTTTTTCCGCAGATTTGCACTCGGACGGTTATAGCAGAATTTTAGACAAAGTTGATATTGTGGGAATTTGCGATAAAAACACCGATGCAATTAATACGTTGGCAGAGCGGTATGGGTTTACAGGCTATGAAACCTACGATGATTATAATACCGCGATTGCAAACTGTGACTGTGATTTGGTAGACATTTGTATGCCGAACTTTTTGCATCATGATGTAGCAATCAAGGCAATGAATGCCGGCAGAGACATTATTTGCGAAAAGCCGCTTGCAACAACGGTGGAAGATGCAGAAGATATGGTGAATACGGCAAAAAAACTTGGTAAGCACATCTACTATGCAGAGGACTGGCTCTTTGCCCCAGCCTTTAGAAAAGCCATTTCTATTATTGAAAGCGGACAACTTGGTAAGATGCTCTACGTAAGAGCCAGAGAGTGTCATAGCGGTTCTCATAGCCCGTTTGCACAGACCATTAAGTATTGCGGTGGTGGATGTATGGTACACCTGGGCGTGCATCCGGTGGCATTTATGCTTGCCATGAAAGACAATAAGTGGGCTGAAATTTCTGCAATGACTTCTGGTGGCGGAGATGATAATATTATCCACCAAAAGATGGAAGGTGAGGATTGGGCTGGTGCGTTTATGCGTTTTGCTGACGGCACCTATGCGACCTTGGAGGCCAATTATATTACTGTTGGCGGTATGGAAGACATTCTTGATGTTTACTGCGAAAAGGGAACCATCCATGTTGATTTATCTTTCTCCGGTCCTGTCAAAGTATTCTCTATTCCTGGTCTTGATTACACCATCGAAAAGGCTGAGGTTACAACCGGTTGGTCCAATGTTGCAGTCGATGAAAAATATTCTCTTGGTTATTGCGGAGAAATCAATCATTTTGTTGACTGTGCACTGGAAGGAAAGGATGCTCAGGTAGGATTAAGAGGTATTGACGGATATGAAACCTTGAGAGTAATCAACTTGATTTATCAGTCTGCCAAAGACGGTGTCAATATCAAAAACGAAAACAAGGAAGTGTAATTGATGGCGAACAAAATAAACGATATACAAATTCCGGTAACCATTGGCGGAGTTACCTTTAAAAATCCGTTTTTTGTGGCATCGGGACCAACCACAAAATCCGTCAAACAACTGGTGAAGATTGAGGAAACCGGTTGGGCTGCTGCATCCATCAAACTCAGTATCGATCCGGCTCCCTATATCAATCGTAAACCGCGTTATTCCCTCTTTAAGGACAGAGATGCCCTGGCATTTACAGCAGAAAAGAGACTGACCTTTGAACAGGGACTTAAGTTGATTCAAGATGCAAAGCCTTTGCTCCATGATTTAAAACTCATGGCAAACATTACATATGCCGGAGACGCTGGCGTTGACGGTTGGGTAAACATGGCAAAGAAGTTTGAAGAGGTCGGTGCTGACGTTATCGAACTTAATATGTGCTGCCCCAACATGAGTTACAATGTGGAAATGACCAGCGGTGGAAACGCCTCTGCCAAAAAGCAAACAGGTGCAAGCATGGGGCAACAAGGGGATCTTGCAGCTGAAATTGTAAGAGCGGTCAAAGCAGCAATTTCCATTCCGTTGTTTGTAAAATTGACGCCTGAGGGCGGTCAAATTGCAAAGGTAGCAAAGGCTGTCTATGAAGCAGGTGCGGACGCCGTTGGTGGAACAGGAAACCGTTTGGGCATGCCTCCCATTGACATTGATGATCCGGGCAAAGCCTTTTATCATCTGCAGAAAGAAATCTCGATGGGATGTCATTGCGGTAAATGGTTAAAGCCGTTGGCACAACGAGATACCTATGAAATGCGTAAAGTTTGCGGCATGGAAATGCCCATTATGGCAGCCGGCGGAATTACAAACTGGCGCGATGCCGTTGAGATGGTTTTGTGCGGTGGTAACCTGCTTGGTGTGTGTGCAGAAACCCTGATTTCCGGATACGATATTTGCAGACCTATGATTGAGGGCCTTGACAAATATATGCAAGAACATGGGTATTCTGATTTGTCGCAAATGTGCGGACTTGTAGTACCTGAGGTTCGCACCGCAACCGATGTTACTATTTTTGCAGGATATGCAAAGGTGAAAGAGCCCAATCTTTCTGCACCCTGTAAGAGCGCATGCCCACACCATGTGCCGACACAGGCGTATATCCAAAAGATTGCCAAGGGTGAGTACAAAGAGGCATATGATTTAATCACTGGCAAAAATCCCTTGCAAAATATCTGTTCCTTTGTATGTAATCATCCTTGTGAAGATGCATGTATCCGAGGCGGATACGATGCACCGGTTAAAATACGCCAGTTAAAGAGATTTGTTCTGGAGTATGGAAAAGAACAAGGCTGGATTCCTGCATGGGCACAAGCAGAACCTAACGGACATAAAGTAGCCGTTGTGGGTGCGGGTCCTGCCGGCCTTGCGTGCGCATCAGAACTGAGAAAAGCCGGTTATGAAGTGACCGTATATGAAAAAGAAACAGAAGCCGGAGGTCTCATTCGATTTGGAATTCCGGATTATGTTATGAAAAAAGATGTCCTTAACAATGAAATTCTGGCGCTGAAAGAACATGGCGTGAATTTTGAGTTCGGCAAAGAACTTGGCAAAGACATCACCATTGATGGCTTGAAAGATGCCGGATATGAGGCGATATTCTCAGCGATTGGCTGTAACAAGAAAAAGGCAAGTGCAATTGCCGGTGCAGAGAATGCACAGGATGCAGTAGAATTCTTAAAGAGCATTGCTCTTGGAAAACAGAAAGAACTCAAAGGCAGTGTTGTAGTCATCGGTAAGGGATTTGCCGCCATGGATGCTGCAAGAAGCGCAGTCAGATTGGGTGCAGAAAAAGTGACTCTGGTTTGGAATGCGCGTTATGGAAAGGGCGGTTATGATGCAGAAACACTTGCAACTGCCGAGAAAGAGGGCATCATCTTTATTGATCATGTTGAGGTAACCTCTATTTCTAACACCACGGTTGTATTAGACCATAAAGGGGCAACAGTTACCATTCCATGCGAGCAGGTTATTCTTGCAAATGAGTACGAGGTAGATGCAGAGATTCTTGCAAATGCAGAAACCAAGAACGGATTCGTGAAAATTACGAATGCACGCACCAGTATTGACGGTGTTTATGCAGGAGGAAATGCAGTACGCTCCGCCAATGTAATCACTGCGATTGCAGCGGGTAAAAATGCGGCGGCTGTGATTGACAGTGACATCAGAGGCGACGAGGCTACCTTAGAGGGTGTTGCACCAACCAAAACGGTGAACCCTGAAATTGTTCGGCAAAGAACAGGTTATCTCAAAAAGGACAAAAATACGCTTGACCTTTCTAAAGAGGCAGACAACTTTGAGTTGTATGAACGCGTGATGACGGAGGAAGAGGCACAAAGAGAGGCAATGCGTTGCTTAAACTGCGGATGCGGAGAGGGTTGTCAGTTGTGTAAAACAATCTGTACTGATTTTGCGCCGGAGATTGTCGATACCGACAAGATGGGTATTCGTAAAGAAGATTGTGTCGCGTGCGGCATGTGTTTCAATCGCTGCCCGAACGGTAACATTGAGATGGTAAACTTAGGAGAAACTGTATAATTTAGGAGGATGAATTATGTTTTCGGTTAATTTTGATATTTCCGGACAGGTGGCTGTAATTACAGGTGCCGGCGGTATTATATGCGGAACTTTGGCAAAAGAAATGGCAAAAAAAGGTGTAAAAATTGCACTTTTGGACTTGATGGTGGAAAATGCACAGGCAATTACCGATGAAATTATTGCATCCGGCGGTGATGCCATCGCAGTAAAGGCCGATGTTCTCAGCCGTGAAAGTTTAGAGGCTGCACGCAAAGTGGTTTTGGAAAAGTTCGGCAAGATTGATATTCTTGTTAACGGTGCAGGCGGAAACAAGCCTCAGGCAACCATTACCAAAGATCAGGATTTCTTCCATTTGGATTTGGATGCATTTAAATGGGTCTTTGATTTGAATGTAACAGGAGCAGTGTTGACCACCATGGTATTTGGTGAGGTTATGGCAGAGCAGAAGAGCGGCAATGTTATCAATATTGCGTCTATGTCAAGTTATCATCCGCTTACCAATACGGTTGCATATTGTGGTGCAAAAGCCGCAGTTGCAAACTTTACGGAGTGGATGGCAACTCACTTTAACCAGAATTACAGCAACAACATTCGCGTCAATGCAATTGCTCCCGGATTTTTGCTTACCAATCAGAACAGATATCTTTTGACCAACGAAGATGGTTCTGCAACTGACCGTGGCCAGCGTGTTCTTGCAAAAACACCGATGGGACGTTATGGTGAGCCGGTAGAAATGGCAGGACCTGTCATGTTCCTCTGTTCCGAGGCGGCGTCCTTTATCAATGGTGCAGTTTTGCCGGTTGACGGTGGCTTCTCATCCTATTGGGGTGTATAATATTTTGAAAGAAGGTTAAATAACTATGCAATATTATAAGATTGATTATAAAAAACTTGAGCGTTTCTGTGTTGAATCATTTAAAGGATATGGCTTCAATGAGGAAGAGAGCAAGCAGATTACCGAAGTGCTTTTGGCTGCCGATTTAAGCGGCATTGAGTCTCATGGCATTCAGCGTATGATTCGGTATCATAAAGAGATTACCGGCGGAATGGTTAAGATTGATGCAAAACCTGAAGTTGTGTTTGAAACACCGCTTTCTGCAGTCATTGAGGGTAACGATGCAATGGGTCAGACCTTAGGCGTACAAGCAATGAAGATGGCAATCGAGAAAGCAAAGAAGTCCGGTTTCGGTATGGTAACCGTTCGTAACTCCAACCACTACGGAATTGCAGGCTATTACAGTAAAATGGCGGCAGAAGAAGGCTTGATTGGTATGTCAATGACCAACACAGAGGCAATCATGGTTCCGACTTTCGGCAAACAGGCAATGCTTGGAACCAACCCGATTGCATTTGCAATGCCGGCAGATCCCGTGCCATATTCCTTTGATGCGGCAACCACAGTGGTACCCAGAGGTAAACTTGAGGTTTATGTTAAGAGAGGCAACGGTCTCCCGATTGGATGGGCGTTGGATGAAAACGGTCATGACAGCGACGAGCCGGACAGAGTGTTGTCCAATATTATCAATAAAACCGGTGGCGGTATTTTGCCGCTTGGAGGCTCCGGAGAAATGACCTCGGGATATAAGGGCTACGGTTTTGCGATGTTGTGTGAAATTGCGACAGCAATTCTCTCCGGCGGAACCACATCCAATTATATCTACAAAACTCCGGGCAGATCCAATATTGCCCAGTGCTTTATCGCATTGGATTACGGAATGTTCGGCGATAAAAAAGAAATTGAAGCATCTCTTTCCAAATATCTGCAAGAGGTTCGGGATTCCGCGAAAGCAGATGGAGAAGAACGCATTTATATCCACGGCGAAAAAGAAGCCGAAGCAAAAGAACGCGTATTGGCAGAGGGTGTATCTTTGAACGAGAAAACCTATGCAGAAATGCAGATGATTGCAGAATATACAGGCTCTCTGGAATACTTGCCGGAACTTGCCTAAACATAAAATGCCATCGTTGATTAACGATGGCATTTTCGTTACGTGTAGTCTTTGGGGATAAGAACTTTCCCTAATTGTTCGAGCACGGCGTTGACCTGATAAGATTCAGATACTCCGGTTTTACACCAGATGGCAAAGTGCTCACAGTTTTTTGTAATCAAGTTATACTCCCGTTCTCCAAGGCGGCTTTTGGCACGTATTACGGTTTCTTCCGGAGAATATAGGTGATAGTGCTTTTCGCGTCTTAGCGTATGGAACAAAGAAAAAAGTTTGCCGTCAAATACTTGCTTAACCGCCTCTGAAAAGGCGGTTTTCTTTGGTTTTTCGGCGGAAAACTTCAGAACAAAATATTCGTCATTCTCTCTTAAAAACTCTGCCATGGGAGCCTGATGGATAAATTTTTCTCCTTTGAAATCGCCGTTTTCGCCTGCATAATGTATCACTTCGCCGTTTCCTACATAGACTGCATAGTGTAGATACGGACCTCTATCGACGGCTAAAATATCGCCAGCAATAATTTCTCGCATGATAAATTCCTCCCTATATGCTATCATATGCCGCAACTTTTACATGGTACTTAGATTTTCCTGTGTAAATTTTGAAAAAAGTGTTGTAATTTGTTTGGAATCGTGATAAAATAGGAATACTGGATTTTTGGGTTCATTTCTCAATCCGGTCTGACTATGTATAACAATGATTTAGGGAGATATCTATTATGTTAAAGAAAAAATGGTTGCTGAGAGAATTTGACAAAACCCGCGTGGTTGAGATGTCGAAAACATTTAACATCTCGCCGCTTACCGCGATTATTCTCTACAACCGCGGCATCCGTGACGATGAAGCCATCACCCGTTTCCTTTCTAAAGATTTGGGTGTTATGCATGATCCGTTCCTGCTTAAGGATATGGAAAAGGCGGTAGAACGAATCCGCAAGGCACGGGACAACAACGAAAAGGTTACCATTTATGGCGACTATGATGTGGATGGAATCACTGCGATTGCCATTCTCTACAAGCATTTGACCGAAATGGGTATTGAGGTTGCTTACTATATTCCTGACCGGATGCAAGAAGGCTACGGCGTCAACCGGGATGCGCTTGATAAAATCCGTGAGAGTGGAAGTTCTCTGATTATCACGGTAGATACCGGTATTACGGCGGTGGAAGAGGGGGAATACGCCAAAACCATCGGGCTTGACATCATTGTAACAGACCATCATGAGTGTAAAGAAACCATTCCCAATGTCTATGCGGCCATTGACCCCAAGCAAAAAGATTGTCCGTATCCGTTTAAGAGTCTGGCGGGCGTCGGCGTGGTCTTTAAGTTGATTCAGGCGTTGGACGAGCGTAAATCTCTGCCGGATTTGATGGATAAATATGCAGATTTAATGTGCCTTGGTACGGTGGCAGACATTTCTCCGCTGGTAGATGAAAACCGTGTCATTGTAACTGAAGGATTGAAACGTTTTAAAACGACCAAAAACACAGGTCTTAAGGCGTTGATTGATGTTTCTACCAACGGCAAAGCCATCACCACATCCACCATCGGCTATATCATTGCTCCCAGAATCAATGCCAGCGGCAGATTGGGATGCGCAAGCAGAAGTGTGGAATTGTTTTTGACCGATGATGTAAAAAAAGCACATTCTTTGGCAGAATCTCTGTGTGAAGAAAATACTCTGCGTCAGCATACAGAACAAAAGATGTTTAAAGAGGCGCTGGAGTATCTGGAAACCCATCCGGAAGTTAAAGAGGATAAAGTAATCGTGATTCCCCATAAGGAATGGCATCACGGTATTGTAGGAATCGTATCTTCCAAGATCACCGAGAAGTTTTATAAACCGTCCATTCTTTTTGCGATTGACGGGGATGAGGCAAAGGGTTCCGGCAGAAGTGTCAATGGATTTAACCTTTTTGGCGCATTGGAAAACTGCTCCGGTCTTTTAGAGAAGTTTGGCGGTCATGAATTGGCAGCGGGACTTACCATTAAAGAAGAAAATATTGAAAAGTTCCGTCAGGAAATCAACAACTGTTCCAAAGACCAGTTTACCGAACAAATGCTCACACCCACCATTATGCTGGATGCGGCCATCAAGGTTCCGTATATCTCGATTGAAACTGTGAACGATATTAACCGGCTTCAACCCTTTGGCGTAGACAACCCCACCCCGGTATTTGCTATCCGCAACATCAAGATACATAAGATTAGCGTGATGAGCGAGGGAAAACATCTTAGAATGACCTTGCTCAAAGACGGTAAGTATCTTGACTCTGTCGGTTTCGGCATGGGTGAATATTATCAGCATTTAAACGAGGGCGATTTCATTGACGTAGCATTTGCTCTGGATATCAATGATTACAAAGGATTCCAGAACGTGCAGTTAATTTTAAAAGATATCAAAAAGGTCGGCGAGGAAGTTCGCTAAACCCGTACTTTAAGAAAACGCCGGCAATGACAACCGGCGTTTTTCGTCTGGAAAGGAGGAGAATCTCTATGGCAGTCATCACCTTGGAAGACCTGCTTACACGCATTCGAAGTTATCATCCCACTGCGGATTTTGACCTGATTACCAAAGCGTACCATTATGCCGAAGAGAAGCACGCAGGGCAGGTTCGCAAATCCGGCGAACCTTATGTGACCCATCCGGTTCATGTTGCGTATATTCTTGCTGATTTAGAACTGGATGTGCAATCTATCTGCGCGGCACTCCTTCATGATGTGGTAGAAGATACTGCTGTAACAGCGCAGGATTTGACCCGTGAATTTAGTGAAACCATTACCTTGCTGGTCGATGGCGTTACCAAACTGACCAAGATACCCTATACCTCCAAAGAGGAACAACAGATTGAAAATCTGCGTAAGATGTTCTTTGCCATGGCAAAGGATGTGCGGGTTATTGTCATCAAACTGGCAGACCGGCTTCATAATATGCGTACTTTAAAGTATCAGCCGGAGGAAAAACAAAGAGAAATCGCAAGAGAAACGCTGGAGGTTTACGGCCCGCTGGCACATCGGCTTGGTATGTCCAAAATCAAGTGGGAACTGGAAGATTTGGCACTTCGCTATATTGACCCGATTGGCTATTATGAGATTGTGGATAAGATTGCCCAGAAACGGGAGGAGCGGGACCAATACATTCAGGATATCATTCAAATTCTCAATGACAGATTGGAATCTTTGAATATCAAGGCGCACATTGAAGGGCGTGCCAAACACTTTTATAGCATTTATCGCAAAATGTTTATGCAGAATAAGGGCATTGATGAACTATATGATTTGTTTGCCGTTCGTGTGATTGTGGATACCGTTGCCGATTGTTACTCGGTGTTAGGGATGGTGCATGAACTCTATAAACCGATTCCAGGCAGATTCAAAGACTATATCGCCATGCCCAAGCCCAATATGTATCAGTCGTTGCATTCTACTCTCATTGGCCCCAACGGTACTCCCTTTGAGATACAGATTCGCACCTGGGAGATGCACCATACGGCGGAAAACGGAATTGCGGCGCATTGGAAGTATAAAGAGGGCAAAAGCGGCGAAAGCGATATGGACAGCAAGTTGGAATGGATTAAACAACTGCTGGAAATCCAGAAAGACATGACGAATGCAGAAGACTTCATGCAGACCTTAAAGATTGATATGTTCAGTGATGAAGTCTTTGTCTTTACCCCTAAGGGCGATGTGATTTCCCTGCCGGTTGGAGCAACCCCGATTGACTTTGCCTATGCCATTCACAGTGCGGTTGGTAACCGGATGAGCGGTGCCAAGGTGAACGGCAAGATAGTAACCTTGGATACCAAACTGGAAAACGGTGATATTATTGAAGTTATCACCTCCGGTTCTAACCAAGGCCCCCATCTTGACTGGATTAAGATTTGTAAGACCTCTCAGGCACGAAACAAAATCAACCAGTGGTTTAAAAAGGTAAACCGGGATGAAAATCTGGAAAAAGGAAAAGAGTTTTTGGAGAAGACCCTGAAACAACAAGGTTTACCTTTGACGTTTCTTGATGACAAGCCCTTTGTTGATGGACTTTTGCGGAAATACGGATTTAACAATCTGGAGGATATGTATGCCGCCATTGGTTACGGCAGTACCAATGCCACCCGATTTGTGACCCGTTTCAAAGCAGAATGCCAGAAGCAGATGATGGAGGAAAAGGAACTCACACCGGAGGAACTTATACCTATGGTTGTAAAAACCACCTCCAAACCTAACACCAGCGGTGTCATTGTGGGTGGTCTTGACAACTGTTTGATTCGTTTCTCTCATTGTTGTAATCCGGTTCCGGGTGATAAGATTATCGGTTATGTGACCCGAGGCAGAGGTGTTGCGATTCACCGTGCGGATTGTATCAATATGCTCCACGCTCAATCCAATGACGAGGAGATGAGCCGCTTTGTTTCGGTTCGCTGGGCGGAAGAAACTGACAGTACCTTTAAAACGACGCTGTATGTAACCGCCAATGACCGGAGCAACCTGCTCCTTGATATTATGTCGGCGGTATCAGAACTCAATACCCGCACTACCAATGTCAACGCCCGTACAGGGAAGAACAATCTTGCTATTATTGAATTGACCTTAGAGATTTCCGATACCCAACAACTTGACTATATTATGAAGAAACTGAAACCTGTGGAGGGCGTCCTTTCGGTTGTCCGCCGCAGACAGTAAAGGAGTTTTTATGAAACTGCATACTCTGGTTTTAGGTGCCCTTGGTACCAATTGCTATATCCTTGCAGATGAAACAACCCATGATGCCATTGTGGTTGATGCACCGGACGATGCCGATGCCATTCTCTCTTTTTTGGAAGAGCAGAACTACCACTTAACCGGCATCGTCTTGACGCATGCGCATTTTGACCATGTTCTGGCACTGCGTGAACTGAAAGAAAAGACTGAGGCTCCCATTATGACCCACCAAAACGGGACTGTATTTTTAGAGAATGCAAGTTACAATCTTTGCCATTATGTGGGCATGCAGTGGACTCCGATTTCTCCTGACCGCCTTTTGGAAGACGGCGATACCGTTACAATAGGGGAAACCGAATTTGCGGTCTTGCATACTCCGGGGCATACCTCAGATTGTATCTGTTTGTATGGCGGCGGCGTTCTCATCAGTGGAGATACATTGTTCCAAGGTAGCGTCGGACGCACCGATCACCCCACAGGCAGTCTTGCACAGGAGGTTAATTCCATTCAGGAGAAACTGATGATTCTTCCGGACGAAACTCCGGTGTATCCGGGGCACGGTCCCAAAACCACCATTGGGGAAGAAAGACGGGGGAATCCATATCTGCGATGAGAGAAGAAACCTATCGTCCGTGGGGGATTCTAAATGGAATCCGTCCGGCAAAAATTGCAACCAATTTATTGCTTGAGGGAAAAAGAAAAGAAGAGATTCTAAACCATTTTATGCTAGCCTGTGAAACCACACCCCAAAAGGCGGAACTTGCCTATGAAGTTGCCGTGCGGGAGTTTCAGGTGCAACACGGGATGTACCAAGATGGGGTTAGTGTCTATATTGGAATTCCCTTTTGCCCCACAAGGTGCCTGTATTGTTCTTTTGTCACCTGCGGAACCCGTCAGGCGGCAAAACTGATTCCTGATTATGTGGAGGCACTAAAAAAAGAGATTGCCTATGTAGGAAAACTGATAAAAGCCAATAATCGAAGAATCGAAACCATCTATATCGGTGGGGGAACCCCCACCACCTTATCAGCAGAACAACTGCATGCGATGATTTCTCAAATGGAGGAGTCGTTTGACTTATCTCATTGTAAGGAATTTACGGTTGAGGCGGGACGTCCTGATACCATTACACAGGAAAAACTAAAGACACTCAAGCAACATAAGGTAGACCGCATCAGCATCAACCCTCAAACCATGAATCAGGAAACCTTACGGCTGATTGGCAGAGCCCATACGCCGGAGCAAATCCGTGAGGCGGTTTTTATGGCGCGTGAGGCAGGGTTTGATTGCATCAATATGGATGTCATTGCAGGTCTTCCGGGAGAATCCTTACAGGATTTTCAGTATACCATGGAAGAGGTGGAGAAACTCTCGCCGGAAAATACCACCGTGCATACCATGAGCATCAAACGCTCTTCCAGACTCCATGAATACTTAAAGGAATACCAACTCACCACACCGGAAGTTGCAGCAAGCATGGTGGATTTTTCTCAAGCATTTTTAAAGGAAAAGGGAAAGCATCCCTATTATATGTACCGACAGAAAAACCAATTGGGAAACTTAGAAAACGTGGGATTTTCCAAAGAGGGGTTTGACAGTCTTTACAACATTTACATTATGGAAGAAATCCAGACCATTCTGGCGCTTGGTTGCGGTGGAGTCACCAAGACAGTGAATCGTGAAACCAATCGCATTGAGCGGATTTTTAATGTGAAAGAACCGCAGGATTATCTCTTGCGCCTTGATGAAATGCTAGCGCGGAAACAAAATGTATTTGAAATAGAACAAGGATGAACACTATCGTTCATCCTTGTTTTATTTATTTCAGTTCTACAATGGTCACGCCGTTCTCGCCCTCGCCATATTTCCCAAGCCGGAACGATTTTACCTGAGGATGCTTGCGTAGCATCTGCGTAATACCGTTTCTGAGTGTTCCGGTACCCTTGCCGTGGATGATGCTGACACAGTGAAGTCCCGCCATGGAGGCTTCATCTAAAAACTTGTCTGCTTCAAGCATTGCTTCTTCCAATAACATCCCTCGCAAATCCACCTCGGATTTGACTGAGCCTGTGCGCAGACCACCCCCGCTTTGTTTTGGGGTGTACCCACCTTTTGGGGTTTTGCCTTCCTCATCGTGAAGCAGAGTCAGGTTTTCTACCTTACTGGTGATTTTCATAATTCCCACCTGAACCACCACGGTGTTGTCTTTTTTGTTGATGGAAAGAATGCTACCTTTGTCCCCTAAGTCATCCAGCATGACGGTGGCACCGAGTTTCAGGCTGTTGATGTTTAAAACGCCAATTTTCTTTGGTTTTTCGGTACGCGCCTTGGGCGGGCGGTTCTTTTTCTGTTTCAGCCCCAGTTCCCGCTTGAGTTCAGCCATGACCTTAAGGGCGTCTTGTTCATCCCTTTCTTTTTGCGCTTGTTTGAATTTTGAGAGCAGTTCCTCGGTTTCTTCCTGTGCCTTTTGGATAATCTTATCCGCCTTTTCTCTGGCACGGTCATAAATCTTATCTTTTTGCTTTTCTATTTTCTCCCGTTCCTGTTCCAACTGTCGTTTTAAATCCTCAATTTCCAGACGCATCCGTCCGGTTTCCTCAGAGTCTTTTTCGGCACTCTGGCGATTCTTTTCAATGCTGGTAAGAATATCCTCAAACTGAATATTTTCTTCTGAAAGCATGGCTTTAGAACGCGCAATGATTTCATTGGGAAGCCCAAGTTTGCCAGAAATGGCAAAGGCGTTACTCTTGCCGGGAACCCCAATCAAAAGCCGATAGGTGGGACTTAAGGTTTCTACATTGAATTCACAGGAGGCATTTTCCACGCCGGCGGTAGAAAGGGCATAGAGTTTCAGTTCGCTATAGTGGGTGGTTGCTACACAGTTGGCACCGATGTCGCGAATGTGCTCTAAAATAGCGGTCGCCAGTGCCGCACCCTCAACAGGGTCAGTACCTGCACCCAATTCATCAAAGAGAACCAGACAGTTTGGCTTTACCCGCTCAATAATCCGGACAATATTCTTCATGTGGGACGAGAATGTGGAAAGGCTTTGCTCGATGCTTTGCTCATCGCCAATGTCGGCAAAAATATCTTCAAAGACCGGCATTACGCTGGAATCTGCCGCCGGAATAAAGAGACCGGATTGGGTCATCAGACAGAATAAACCGATGGTTTTCAGCACCACAGTTTTACCGCCGGTATTGGGTCCGGTGACAATCAGGCTATCAAAGGTATCTCCCAGATAGACGGTGGTGGGAACAATTTTCTTTCGGTCAATCAGGGGATGGCGTCCATCTTTAATATACACCTTGCCTCTTTGATTGAGTTCGGGACAGATTGCTTTCATATCAAGGGCAAGTTTTGCCTTGGCAAAGACGAAATCCAGGTGAATTAAAGTGTCAAAGTTCAAACTCAATGCTTCGGAAAGTTCAGCCGCTTGCAAAGAAATTTCCATTAAAATCTTCTCAATCTCTGCCTTTTCTTTGACTTCCAGTTCATGAAGTTCGTTGTTGGCATTGACCACGCTTTCCGGCTCAATAAAAACAGTTCCACCGGAGGAGGAAATGTCATGAACAATACCTTTGACGTCGCTTCGGTGCTCTGCTTTGACCGGAACAACATAGCGATTGTTTCGCATGGTAACAATCGGGTCTTGCAAAAATTTTTGATAGTAGCCGGAATGAATCATGGAATCCAAAGAATCCTTGATTTTGCTGGAGGCATTGCGTATTTTTCGGCGAATGGTGGCAAGTTCTGCACTTGCGGCATCTGCCATCTCCTCTTCGGATAGAATGGAGGAGGCAATCCGCTCTTCCAATGCCTTATCCGGTGTCAGTTCTTCGATATAGCCGGAAAGGATTCCGGTCTGTTCCGGTGTCAGGGCTTTTAAGGTTCTGGCATTCTTTAAAATCCGTCCCAGATTCAACAGTTCAGTCATGTTGAGGACTCCGCCGATTTCCAGACGTTTAATGACTTCACCAATGTCACAAATCCACAACAGTTCCGGACTTCCATACTTGAGAATCAAGGTCAGTGCCGCGTCGGTTTCCGCCAGAGTTTGCTCCACCGCACGAAAGTTGGACGAGGGTGTCAACGCAGCAATGCGTGTGCGGGTTGTGTCATTCTTGGCAAATGCAGACAGCAGTTCCAGAATTTTATCATATTCTAACGTTTTCAGGGTTTTCTGTTCCAATGTATGTTCCTCCCGATTGGGGTATTTTTCTGCTTCTATTATACACAGAATCTTAAAGTTTGTCAAAGAAATTGGGGACACTTTGTCCCGGCGCTCATATACTACACTAGGGAAATGCTAATTTTCTCAGTTTTTGGTTGAAAATCATCTTGATTTATGGTAAAATAAGAATTTGAAAGTTGGAGGAAGAGGTATGGAAAGATATTTGGATAACAGTGCCACCACTCGTCCTTATGATGAGGTCATCGAAACCGTGGCACGGGTTATGAAAAAAGAATACGGAAATCCCTCCTCTCTGCATCGGTTGGGGATTGCAGCAGAAAAGGAAGTCAAAGAGGCAAAAGAAGCCATTGCTGCTACCTTAAAAGCCATGCCGGGGGAGATTTATTTCACATCAGGGGGAACAGAATCGAATAATATGGCAATTATGGGTACCTGTGCCCTCCAAAGGGGTAGGCATATCATCAGCACCCCCTTGGAGCATCCCGCCACCATGAATACACTGGCAAAACTCAAAGAACAGGGATGGCGTGTGGATTTTATTCCGGTAGGCAGGGACGGTGTGATTAGTTTGCCCGCGTTTGAGGATATGGTTGCACCCGATACCGTTTTGGTTACTGCTATGTTGGTCAACAACGAGATTGGCTCGGTACAACCCATTAGCCAGATGGCAAAAATATTAAAGAAGAAAAATCCCAAAGCCTATTTTCATGTCGATGCCGTACAAGGGTTCTGTAAGGTTCCCTGTAATGTACGGGAGTTGGGTGCGGATTTACTCAGCATCAGCGGTCATAAGATTCACGGGCCTAAAGGCGTTGGTGTTCTTTATGTCAAAAAGGGTACCCGTCTGGCTCCGGTGTTATACGGCGGCGGTCAGCAGGATAACTTGCGCCCCGGCACCGAGAATGTGCCAGGCATTGCGGGACTTGGCGTTGCTGCAAAACTCTGTTATGAGAGGATGCCGGAGTCAACGGCGAGAATGGCAGAATTAAGACAGCGTTTGGAAACTAGGATTTGTGAAAACATTTCCAATGTCAAGGTCAATACACCTGAGACGTGTGCGCCTCATATTTTAAATATCTCCTTTGGCGGTGCAAGGTCGGAGGTGATTCTTCACTCTCTGGAAAACGAGGAGATTTATGTGTCCAGCGGTTCGGCGTGTTCCAGCCATAAAAAAGAACCCAGTTATGTCCTCTCTGCCATCGGTGTAGACAGAAAAATGATTGACGGCAGTATTCGCTTTAGCCTGTCGGAGTTCACCACAGAGGAGGATATTGATGCCACGGTTATGGCATTGGTTGAAATAGTAGGTCGTATAAGAAAACTCAATATGAGATAACATAGAATGGAGTATACCAATGAGAAAAGCAGATATTGTTCTTTTAAAATATGGAGAAATTGCACTCAAGGGGCTCAACCGCCCGATGTTTGAAGGGCGGCTGGTGAAGAATCTTTCCCATGCACTTGCACCTTTGGGGAAGTTCAGCATTCGTAAATCCCAATCCATGATTTATGTGGAGCCGTTGGAAGATACCATTGACATGGACCTTGCCATTGAGCAGATGCAAAAGGTGTTTGGCATTGTGAACATCTGTCCCGCAGTTTCCTGCGAAAAGGATATGGACAGCATCGCCAAAACCACCATTGAATGCCTAAAGGCGATGGATACCGAGGGAAAGACCTTTAAAGTTGAGGCAAAGCGTGAGGATAAGCAATTTCCGTTAAATTCCCCCCAGATTTGTCAGCAGATGGGTGGTTGTATTTTAAAGAATGTCAAGGGCCTGAAAGTAGATGTCCACAATCCGGATATCTTGGTACAGATTGAGATTCGTAAAAAAGCATATATCTTTACAGAAAAATTTGCAGGCGCCGGCGGTATGCCGGTGGGAACCAACGGTAAGGCGGCACTTTTGCTTAGCGGCGGCATTGACAGTCCTGTGGCGGGCTGGATGATTGCCAAGCGCGGCGTAGGTTTGGATGCAGTTCATTTTCACAGCCATCCCTATACGTCTGATCGCGCCAAGGAAAAGGTGATTGACCTTGCGAAAATCCTGTCAGTGTATACCGGAAAAATCAATCTCCATGTGGTCCCCTTTACCGAGATTCAGTTGGCAATTATCGACCAATGTCCCAAGGAATATTTGACCTTGATTATGCGCCGCGTTATGATGCAGATTGCAGAGCGGATTGCCAAGCAGGGACATGCGCAAGCGTTGATTACCGGCGAGAGCATCGGTCAGGTAGCAAGCCAGACCATGGAGAGTCTTACGGTGACCGACAATGCAGTTTCCATGCCGGTATTTCGTCCTTGTATCGGGATGGACAAGGAGGAGATTGTGCAGATTTCTAAAAAGATTGATGCCTATGAAACCTCAATTTTGCCCTATGAGGATTGTTGTACCATCTTCGTACCCAAGCATCCCAAGACCCGTCCTGACCTTGCTGAAATCGTTGAGGCAGAAAAGGCTTTGACCAATCTAAGTGAGATGATAGAAACCGCAATTTCACAGGATGAGGTTATTGTCATCAAACCCGAATAGAAAGGGAGAAACTATGAATTTTGAGATACTATCGGTGGGGACAGAACTGTTACTTGGACAGATTGTCAACACCAATGCACAGGAAATCAGCCGACTGCTGAGCGAATTGGGATTTTCCGTCTATTATACTACCGTGGTAGGGGATAATCCTGAACGGCTCAAAGAGGCGCTTGCCATTGCGGCAGAACGTGCAGACGGAGTGATTACCACCGGAGGTCTGGGACCCACCGGTGACGATTTAACCAAGGAAACCATCGCAGAATATTGCGGTCTTCCCTGTGTCATGCACGAGGAAAGCCGTAAAAAGTTGGTGGATTACTTTGAAAGCCGCGGGCTCTATATGCCTCAGAATAATTTAAAACAGGCAGAAATGCCCGAGGGATGTATCGTTCTTGCAAACGACAACGGAACCGCACCGGGAGCGATTGTAGAAACGGAGAAAAACGTGTTTATTATGCTCCCCGGTCCGCCCCGAGAGATGCGTGCCATGCTTTGGGATAAGGTAAAGCCATATTTACAGACAAAAGCAAATTGTGTGATTCATTCCAAGAGTTTGCGGGTCTTTGGCAAAGGAGAATCCGCCATTGATGAAGAACTTCATGATTTGATGCAACATTCCCAAAATCCCACCCTTGCACCCTATGCAAAAACCGGAGAAGTGGAACTTCGCCTAACTGCCAAGGCAAAGACGGTGGAAGAGGCGAAAGAGATGCTTAAACCATTGGAGAAACAGGTGAGAGAAGTGCTCGGAGATTGTGTCTATGCCGAGGGCGAACACGCCAATCTCCAGACCACTGTGGTGGAACTACTCAACCAAAAAGGTCTTACTCTTGCAACGGCGGAGAGTTGTACCGGAGGGTTGATTTCCAAAAAGATTACTGAGGTTCCAGGCTCGTCCGCCTGTTTCCATTGCGGCATGGTGACCTACTCCAATGACCAGAAAGAGCGGCTTTTAGGGGTCAAAAATGAAACCCTGACCGCCCACGGTGCGGTGTCAGAAGAAACTGCATTGGAGATGAGCCGCGGTGCCAAAGAAAATGCCGGTGCGGATATTGGAGTCGGTGTGACCGGCATTGCAGGACCCGGTGGAGGAAGTGACGAAAAACCGGTTGGTCTGGTTTATATCAGTATTTGTACCGATTCAGTGCATCAGGCATATCGGCTGAATTTAACCGGAAATCGCGATGTCATTCGTGAACGTGCATCACTTCATGTCCTCGACATGATTCGCAGATGTATTCTTGATATTTTGTAAAAAAACGGATGGGATTGCTCCCATCCGTTTTTTTACAAAATAATGCAAATCATGCCGCCGGAGCCCTCGTTGATAATTTTTTGCAGGGTTTCCTGCAACTTCATCTGGGCGTCGTCCGGCATCCGGTAAAGTTTGTTATGAAGTCCCTCGTTGACCAGTTCGTGCAGGGATTTTCCAAAGATATTGGAATCCCAAATCTTTTTGGTGTCGCTTTCAAACTCATTGAGCAGATAATGCACCAACTCTTCCGATTGCCGCTCCGTGCCGACAATGGGACTGACTTCCGTTTCAATGTCTGCCCGTATCATATGGATAGAGGGGGCGCTGGCTTTTAAACGAACACCAAACCGGCTTCCCTGTTTCACGATTTCCGGTTCTTCTAACGTAAGTTCATCCAAAGATGGAGTTACAATGCCATAGCCTTTCTGTTTGACCTCCATCAGGGCAGAGGAAATCTTGTCGTATTCCTGTTTCATGACAGAGAGGTCACGCATCAGGGCGAGAAGTTCCTGTCTGTCGCCGATGTCAAAACCGGTTTGGTCTTTTACGGTTTGATAGAATAAAGTTTCCGGAACCGAAACCGAAAGAGATACCACACCCTCGCCGGCATCAATGCCGTTCAGGGTTGCCTGTTCTACATACTCGCACCCGGCAAGTTTTTCCGGTAGAGTCATCACATCGGAAATCTTGGTGGCATCCATGGTGTTTTCAAAAAAGGCATCGCGGATGGCACAGCGGACGGGATTTTCCTCCGGCAGAGAGAGAATCCATCGGGGCATCTCAATGCCCACCTCTTTGATGGGGAATTCATAGAGAATTTGCTGCATCACCCCATTGATGTCCTGCTCCCGCATTTCCATACAGTTCATGGGAATTACAGTGACATGGAACTTGTTTTGAATTTCTTCACAACAGGCAAGGGTTTGCGGGTCGTTGGGATGAACGCTGTTGACTACCACCACAAAAGGTTTATTCAGTTCCAAAAGTTCGGTAATGACCCTCTCTTCTGCCTCAATGTAGTCACCTCTGTCAATGTCACAGATACTTCCGTCACAGGTGACAACAACCCCAACGGTTGAGTGTTCCGCAATCACCTTACGGGTGCCGATTTCTGCTGCCTCGGCAAAAGGAATCGGCATATCTGCCCATGGGCTCATCACCATGCGGGGCATCTCGTCTTCAATGTAGCCTTTGGCACCGTCAACAATATAACCGACGCAGTCTATCATCCGCATTTTAAACGCAGCAGAATCCCCGACAGAAATTTCCACCGCCTCGTTGGGGATAAACTTTGGCTCGGTGGTCATGATGGTGCGGCCGCCTGCGCTTTGGGGTAGTTCATCCATGGCACGAACCCGTTTGTAATCGTTGTCCATCCTTGGAAGAACGAGCATATCCATAAATTTTTTAATAAAAGTGGATTTTCCTGTACGCACCGGTCCCACCACACCGATGTAAATATCGCCCTGAGTTCTGGTGGCAATATCCCGGTAAATGTGATTATAGGTATCCATAATCTACCTCCTCAAAAACATCTTCGTTTCTCATTTGTACCAGTATATTGCGTGCTTGTTTCCTTTATGCCAAAAAAATCCTGCAACCGTTTAGGATTGCAGGATGGAAGAATCGTGTTTGCAGGCAGAGGGCAGGATGCCGTGATGAAGTTTAAAAAGTTTGGTGAAATAACTTAAGTTGTGAAACCCAGAGGCGTATGCGGCATCTGCCACCCGATACCCTTGTCGGAGTAATTCCCGGGCATAGTGAATCCGATGGAAGTTTAAGTATTCACCAAAACTCTGCCCAAAGTTTCGTTTGAACAATCGGCAGAAGTAACTGTTGTTATACGACAATGCACGCGCGGCATCGGCAGAGGATATGGCGGCAGAAAGATTTGCTTCGATGTATTTCTGTACCTCCATGGTAAAAATATGGTTTTTGCTGGGAGCGGGAGAACTGTCATAGCGTTCTTCCTGAATCAGCAGAGCAAAAATGCGAAACATCATAGAGGAAATCAAATATTCCCAACCAACTGCCTTTGTTTGAAACACCGATTGCGTTTGGGCAAACAGGGTGGTGATTTCGCATGGCTTAATCAGAGGATGAAACTTAACTGAACCGTTTGTCAGCCTCTCGCACAAGTGATACGCAGGGTGGAGAGGAGAAGAGGCAAGGAGGGATAAGTCAAAGGTAATACAATAAAAGGAAAGCGGAAGATGATTCGCCAAAGCATAGGAGGAATGGACTTCGTAGGGATTGATGACAATCACATCACCTGCCTCTGCTAAAACTTCGGTTCCGTCTATTTTAAAGATAGAGGTGCCGCTTTGGATAAGCAAAAGTTCAAAGTCCTTATGATTATGGACATGGGTAAACAACACATCCTTACCATCCGGCGATGCGTCAATAAAGCCGCTATGGGTTGCAGCGGGGAGGGAAACAAAGCGTTTTCGATATTGGTCATCATACATGAAACTCACCTCGTTATCAGTATACTAGGAGTTTTTTAAAAAGTCAATACAGTGTTAAAATGTAGTCAAAAAGATATCTTGTAAAAAGAGGCTTTGGCAGTAATAATAAAGATAAGAGCGAGGAGGTAGAAGAATGTATTACAATGTGTATGGTGACAATCGTGTGATGATTGTGTGCGGCAATTATGAAACTGATGGAAAATGTGCAGTTGACTATCTTTACGGAGCATTGGCGGCCGAGGTACCTTATGTTCTTACGGTTTGTGAGGCAGAACACTTAACCAAAGAGCAGGAGCAATCTCATCACATCATTGCGGTGGGAACCAAAGAGAACAACCGTTATTTGAAAAAACTTTGTGATACAGGTCTGTTGGAGGTACCGAAACATCACCAAGGGTATCGGCTTAAGGTGTTTCCCAATCCTGAAAATCCTGACAAACAGATTTATGCCTTGCTTGGAGCGACTCAGATTGGTGCCTATTATGCGGTGAGTCGGTTTGTCAATCAATATCTACCGGAGAATGAGAGCAAGGATTTAAAGAAACTTCGGTTTGTACCTTTGTTTACCCGTAATATGAAAGAGGTTGACTGGTTGGAAGAACCAAAGATTCAGGAGCGTGGCATCTGGACATGGGGACATGTTATGTATGATTATCGACGGTTTCTGGACCATATGGCAAGGCTTAGAATGAACATTATTACTGTGTGGAACGACCATGCACCCATCAATGCCAAGGAATTTGTAGACTATGCTCACCAATTAGGAATCAAAGTCATCTGGGGATTCTCTATGGGTTGGGGGCATGAATACGATATTTCTGACCGGAAGTTGCTGGATGAAATCATTGAAAAGGCCATGGAGCATTATGCTATAAACTATCAGCATTTGGGCGGGGACGGAATCTATTTCCAAACCTTTACCGAAACGGAAGAGGAAAGCAAAAACGGAATGAACATTGCAAAGCAGGTATCTGTTTTTGTCAATCATGTCAATCAAAGATTCAAGGAACGGTTTGGAGATATCAGAATTCAGTTCGGGCTTCATGCGTCTAGCGTAAAGAATCATCTGGATGCCATTGCCACGATAGATAAGAAATTGGAAATCACATGGGAGGATTGCGGATGTTTCCCCTATGAATATACGCCGGAAAACATGATAGGTTTTGAGCAGACCAGAGATTTGACCCAAAAGATTACCAAGCTTCGGGGGAATGACGATAGATTCTCTGTGGTACTTAAGGGGCTTTGTTGTCTGGAATGGGATGAATTTGAATATCAGTTAGGAAGATTCCCCATGGGGGTATACCAGAACTTCCAGACAGAGAGGAAGTATCAGGCACTCAGGAAATTCTGGCGGCGGGTCAATGCACTCTGGCTGAAAAATGGTGACAAGGCACAAGATGTGATTGAGGTGATCCGCAAGGAAAAGCAGGGTAACACTATGATTCAGGCATTGATAGAAGATGGTGCCTTTGAGGAGAAGATTAATCTCTCCGCCGCAATTATGGCAGAGTTGATGTGGGATAGCGACAGACCGTTTGATGACATTGTATACGCGGCATGTTTGATGCCGGATATAGAATTATAAGGGGGATGAGAAATGGATTTTAAAACGTATTTAACCGATGACATCCTAAGTTTTTGGCTTAACAATGCGATGGACAAAACCGAGGGCGGGATATTCACACAGGTAGACCGAGAGGGCAACGTCTATGGCACAGAAAAAAGCGTCTGGTTTCAAGGCAGAGCTTTATGGACCTTTGCCAAGGCCTATAATTTTATCGAGCAAAAACCGGAGTATTTGGATGCCTGTAAGAGTATTTATGGATTCTTGCCAAGATGCTCCGATGATAGCATGCGGATGGCGTTCACTGTGACCCGTGAGGGAAATGCAATCCAAAAACGTCGGTATTATTTCAGCGAAACCTTTGCCGCAATCGGTTGTGCAGAGTATTACAAGGCGTGCAAGGAAGAAGAGGTATGGAAAAAAGCAGAGCAGTATTTTGATGTTGCATATCGCATTTTCAAAAATCCGTCTCTCACCGTACCCAAATACGAAACATCAGGCAAGGCACTCTCTCCGGTCATGATTATGCTTGCAACTGCACAGGTAATGCGTAGCGTAGGGAAGAATGCAGAGAAGTATCATGATATTATTACTGAAATGGCAGAAGAAGTCATTCATGGCGGATTCATTTGTGAAGAGGCGGGAGCCTTGCTTGAAAGTGTTTCCATGGACGGAACCTTTGTCAATACCCCCTCAGGCAGAGTGGTGAATCCGGGACACAGTTTGGAAGCGGCGTGGTTCTTGATGAGCGAGGGCGTATATCGCAAGAATCAAGAATATATCAGCGCGGCAGAAACCATCATACAAATTACCATGCCTAAGGGCGTTGATAAAAAACATGGCGGTGTCATTGCCTTTCGTGATGCGTTGGGGTATCCTGCAACCTCTTTGGAATGGGATATGAAGTTATGGTGGCCCCAATGTGAGGGGATCATTGCCAACCTGCTTGCCTATCAGGTGTTAGGTGATGAATACTACCGTGAGAATTATCAAATGCTTCTGGATTATGCAATGGAACATTTTGCAGATGGCGAGCAAGGAGAATGGTACGGGTATCTGCACTATGACAATACACCGTCCAATGAGTTGAAAGGGAACATCTTCAAAGGTCCGTTCCACCTGCCCAGAATGCTGATGATTCTTCATAGTTTGAATCAGGGCGATTCTATCATGGAATTTATGAAATAAAGAAAAATCCCGCGTGAGCGGGATTTTTTTATAGATGTTTCACGCGTTTGGCAACCATTGCCGAAAGAGCGGCAAGTGCCAAGTCTGTTGGTAGTGTGGTTAGGATGCAGGTGGTAAGTAGGGAAGTGAAAGCGATTACTTTCTTTGTGTACCACAGCGCCCAAAGAAAGTAATAGGTAATACCAAACAAATAAATGACCAAAAGCCCGGTCAGTGCAATCAAAAAAAGATGAGAAGATTTGATTCGCCCCATCACCCAGCCGGCGGCAACAAAACCAAGGAGATAGCCGAAGGTTGGATGCAGCACATATCCGATGCCTCCCCCACCGGTAAAGATGGGAAGCCCCATCAAACCGAGTAGCAGATAGACAAGGCTTGGAACGGCCCCATAGTTTTTTCCAAGGACCAGACCGGATAAAAGAACGAACAGGGTCTGCAGTGTCACAGGCACATGAGGCAGAGGAATCTTCACAAAGGCTCCTACTGCAATTAGTGCGGCAAACAGACCGCATTGAATTAGTCTTTTTGGTTTCACGCATTCACTTCCTTTAAAAAATCCTCCCCGAGGGGAGGATTTTCTTTAGATATAATGGGTTTTTTCCTGCATATCAACGAGATCTTTGTCAACTTTGTACTTTTCAGCACGGCGTTGTTCAAAGAATTTGACTGCAACCTGGTCGAACAAAGCGTAGGAGAGTACGTCTTCTTCTTGTTCCATCCATTCAGCACATTCTTTCTTCAGTCTGTCAAGTTCCGGTGCAATCAGGTCAGCAGGACGGCAGGAGATTGCCTCCTCGTCGCCAATAATCTTTTTGCGGAACTCATCCTTAATCGGAACGGGGGTCTGGCCATATTCGCCTTTGCAGATACCCTTGGTTTCCTTGGAAACCATCTTATAACGTTCGCCCATGATAACATTGAGCACAGCCTGCGTACCAACAATCTGGCTGGTGGGAGTAACCAGAGGAGGATAACCCAAATCTTCACGAACTCTGGGAACTTCTTTCAATACTTCCTCAAGTTTGTCCTCTTTTCCTTGTTGTTTGAGTTGCGATACCAGGTTAGAGAGCATACCGCCCGGAACCTGATACTTCAGGGTATTGATATCAACGCCCATCACCTTGGTGCTAAGGAGACCGCTTTCCAGATACTTCTCTCTTAAGGGTTTGAAGTAGTCCGCAATCTCGGTCAGGATGTCCAGATTGATACCGGTATCATACTCGGTACCCGCCAAGGTTGCAACCAACGGCTCTGTGGGGGGCTGAGAGGTTCCCAATGCAAGGGGAGAAAGCGCACAGTCTACATAGTCGATGCCGGCTTCAATTGCCTTAAGATAGGTCATAGAAGCCACACCGCTGGTGTAGTGGGTGTGCAGTTCCAACGGAACCTTAACCTCGCTCTTGAGTTGTTTTACCAAATCATACGCATTGTACGGTGTCAAAAGACC
This sequence comes from Ructibacterium sp., assembly GCA_045539735.1. Taxonomy (GTDB): domain Bacteria; phylum Bacillota; class Clostridia; order Monoglobales; family Monoglobaceae; genus Ructibacterium. Next base: position 104,616 of record JAZQFW010000024.1, read on the forward strand.
TGCCATATCTTTGATACAGATGGAGTCTGCACCGCAGTTTTCGTATTGTTTTGCCAGTTTCACAAAGAAATCATTGTCGTGAACCGGACTGATGGTATAAGAGATTGCCGCCTGTACATGACCGCCCTCTTTTTTGGTTGCGTTAATTGCTGTCTGCAGATTGCGAACATCGTTGAGTGCATCAAAAATTCTGATGATGTCAATACCGTTGGCAATCGACTTCTGTACAAAATATTCTACCACATCATCTGCATAGTGCCGGTAGCCCAGAACGTTCTGACCACGGAACAGCATCTGCAGTTTGGTATTGGGAGCCGCCGCACGAATCTTACGCAGTCTTTCCCACGGGTCTTCGTTCAAGAACCGCAGGCAGGCGTCAAAGGTCGCACCGCCCCATACTTCCATCGCATGGTAGCCTGCTTTGTCCATCAAAGGAAGCGCAGGAAGCATTTCATCGGTGGTCATACGGGTCGCAATCAAAGACTGGTGTGCGTCACGGCATATGGTTTCTGTAATTCCTACTTTAGCCATAGAAAATTCCTCCTTTTAGTATATTACGAGAACATGGACAAGAATACACCGGCTGCAACTGCACTTCCGATAACGCCGGCAACGTTGGGGCCCATAGCGTGCATCAAAAGGAAGTTGGAGGGGTTTTCTTTCTGTCCGACAGTTTGGGATACACGGGCAGCCATTGGTACGGCGGATACGCCGGCAGAACCAATCAGCGGATTTACCTTTCCGCCGGTCAGTTTGCACATGATTTTAGCCAGAATCAAGCCACCTGCAGTGCTGAAGCAGAATGCAATCAGACCAAGAGCCACAATCCCCAGGGTTTCACCGGTTAAGAAGGTTTCTGCCTTAGCAGTAGCACCAACAGTGAGACCCAAGAAGATGGTAATGGTGTTCATCAGGCCGTTTTGTGCAGTAGTGGTCAGTCGGTCAACAACACCACTTTCTTTTGCCAGATTACCCAACATTAAGCAACCAACCAGTGTAACAGCATCGGGAACGATGAGAGCAACTACGATGGTAACAATAATAGGGAAGACAATCTTCTCGGTCTTGCTGACAGGACGAAGTTGCTCCATCACAATCTGGCGTTCCTTTTTGGTGGTCAGTGCCTTCATAATCGGCGGCTGAATGACCGGGATAAGTGCCATGTAAGAGTATGCTGCAACCGCAATTGCGGGCAGAAGATGCGGTGCCAATGTTTTGGTAACATAAATTGCGGTAGGACCGTCTGCGCCGCCGATGATACCAATGGAAGCCGCCTCGTTTACACCGAAGTTGATACCCGGAATCACCGCACCCAGAACCAATGCACCCAGGAAGGTGAGGAATACACCCAACTGTGCAGCCGCACCTAAAATGATGCTTTTGGGGTTTGCAATCAGGGGACCAAAGTCGGTCATGATACCAATACCGATAAAAATCAACGGGGGGTAGATACCCAGTTTTACACCTAAGTAAAGTAAATCCAAAAGACCGCCCTTGGTAAAGATTAAATTCATATCCAAATCTTTGCCGTTAATCAAATAAGCAGGGTCGGTAAAATACTCGCTATGCATCATAATCGCACCGGAATTTGCAAACATCGGAAGATTGGAAAGAAGCATACCAAAAGCGATAGGAAGAAGCAAAAGGGGCTCAAACTTCTTTACAATAGCAAGATAGAGAAGAACACAGGCAATGATAATCATCAGCGGTGTGCCAATCACAGCCATAATCTGGTCAAATCCACCGGCACCTGCCGCTATTGCGTCTTTGACGTTTTGAATCAAAGCCGCAACACCTGTGCTATTAAAGAAACTCATTAAACTTTCTAACACAATATTCACCCTTTCATCAAATGTAGGGCTGAATCCAAGCAGGATTAGCCAATGGAAACCAGAGCGTCACCGGTGTTGACAGATGCGCCCTGAGATGTGCTGACAGCAACAACTTTGCCGGCAGACGGAGCCATAATTTCGTTTTCCATCTTCATGGCTTCCAGAACGCAAAGAACATCGCCTTGGTTTACGGTGTCACCAACCTTAACCTTAACGGAAACGATGTTTCCGGGCATCGGAGCGGTAACGGTGGTTGCGCCTGCAGGGGGAGCAGCGGCAGGTGCCGGTGCAGCCTGAGGAGCGGGAGCAGCCTGAGGTGCGGGTGCTGCCACGCGGGGAGCAGTGGAGGCGGAAGATGCGCCGCCAACTTCTTCAACTTCTACTTCATAAGAGTTGCCATTGACATTAATAATAAATTTTCTCATGGTTATTCCTCCTTAAATTCTTGCATCGATGACATCTCTCAAGCCGGCTTTCTGCCAATCAGGAGAGGTGTTTGCGATTCTTCTGAATGATTTGATATTTAAATTGTAGGTCGAGGTGTTAAGGCATGCCGCAACTGCTGCGGTAAGAACTGCAATCAGTTCATTATCGTCCATCACAGCCTGCATGGGTGCCGCGCCGGAAGAGGAACCGGCAGAACCGCCAGTATTGCCGCCGCTTGTGCCATTACCGCCGCCCGGACGGTTGAAGATTACCTTCATCAACATCATAACCAACATCAGGATGATAAGTACCGAAAAGACGATAATCAAACCGGTGGCAGTTACTTCTAAACCTTTGCTTAACGCTTCGGATAAAGTCATTATTCATTCTCCTCTCAAAAGTCCCTTACAGCGGAATGTTTCCGTGTTTCTTGCTGGGACGGGTTTCGCGTTTGCTCATCAGCATTTCCAATGCGGAAATCAATCTCGGGCGGGTAGAATCCGGTTCAATGACATCATCTACATAACCGCGGGATGCCGCTACGTACGGATTGGCAAACTTTTCGGTATATTCCTGAATCTTTTCTTGACGGGTGTTGATTGGGTCAGAAGAATCTGCAATATCCTTGCGGAAGATGATGTTTGCCGCACCCTCAGGTCCCATCACGGCGATTTCAGCACTGGGCCATGCGAATACCATATCTGCGCCCAGATGCTTACTGTTCATAGCAATGTAAGCACCGCCGTAAGCCTTTCTTACAATTACATTAATTTTCGGCACAGTTGCCTCGGAGAACGCATACAAAAGTTTTGCGCCGTGGCGGATGATGCCATTATGTTCTTGGGAAACGCCCGGAAGATATCCAGGAACATCGGTAAAGGTGATAATCGGAAGATTGAAACTGTCACAGAAGCGTACAAATCTTGCACCCTTATCAGAGGAGTCGCAATCCAAGGAGCCTGCCATTACTTTGGGTTGGTTTGCAAGAATACCTACGGTGTTTCCGTTCATTCTTGCAAAGCCGGTTACCATGTTTTGTGCAAAGTCTCCGAACAGTTCCAAGAACTCACCGTCGTCCACGACTTCGGTAATAATATCACGGATGTCATAAGCCTTGTTGTTATCTTCAGGGATGAGGTTGGTCAGTTTCTCGGAAAGGCGGTTCAAATCATCCTCGCATTCGTAAGAAGGAGCCATTTCCAGATTGTTTGCCGGAAGCATGGAAAGGAGGTTCTTCACCTGCTCAAAACATTCTTCTTCGGTAGCACATGCCATGGTAGCAACACCGCTCTTGCTTGCGTGGGTGGAAGCGCCGCCCAGTTCATCAAAGGTAACATCCTCACCGGTGACAGATTTTACAACAGAAGGACCGGTGATGAACATCTGGCTGGTTTTGTCAACCATGAATACAAAGTCACAAATAGCCGGAGAATAAACCGCACCGCCGGCACAAGGACCTAAAATCATTGCGATTTGCGGAATGACACCGGATGCCAAGGTGTTGCGATAGAAAATATCGCCAAAGCCCTTGAGTGCATCAATGCCCTCCTGAATTCTGGCACCGCCGGAATCATTGATGCCGATGATGGGCGCACCCATCTTCATCGCCATATCCATCACCTTGCAGATTTTTGCTGCGTGCATCTCGCCCAAAGAGCCTCCGATGACGGTAAAATCCTGTGCATAGGCATAGACCAGACGACCGTCTACGGTTCCGTAACCGCAAACAACACCCTCGCCGGGTGCTTTGGTTTCAGCCATGTCGAACTCGGTGCATCTGTGAGTGACAAATGCGTCGATTTCCACAAAACTGTTTTGGTCAAAAAGCATTTCGAGCCGTTCTCTTGCCGTTTTTTTGCCGGCATCGTGCTGCTTTTTGATTTTTTCAGCACCGCCGCCCTGTTCAATGACAGAACGTTGCTGCTGCAGGTAGTCTAACTTACCCATTTCGTTTCCTCCTTAAAATGTATATGTTAATTATTTATTTCCGTTTGTTGTAGGACTTGCCACGAAGTTTCTCCCGGCTTACCTGTGCCGAGGATTTTTTTCCGGTACCTATTTTTTTCAGCATATTTACCTCAGCCTCGGTCAGTTTTCTCCATCGGCCAAGGGGAACATGTCCCAAAATCAGACCTGCTTCGCGGGTTCGTTTTAACCGTTTCACAATACAGCCAACCGATTCAAACATTCGGCGAACCTGCCGGTTTTTTCCCTCGTGGATGGTAATTTCCAATTTAGTTCCAAATTGGGTTGCGCCGATAACTTCGACTTTAGCAGGGCTGGTTTTCACCCCGTCAAGATAAACACCGTTTCGCAACTGAGTCAATGTGTTCATGGAAATATTACCGGTAACTTCTGCTACATAAGTTTTTTCTACATTGTTTTTGGGATGGGTAATCCGATAAGTCAGGTCTCCGTCGTTGGTCATAAGAAGAAGACCCTCTGTGTCATAATCCAACCGTCCTACCGGATAGATTCTAACCGGAATATCCGCAACTAAATCCATAACGGTGTTTCTGCCCTTATCGTCCGAAACAGTAGTAACATAACCCACCGGTTTGTTTAAAAGTACATACACCATCTTGGCTTCCGGCTTTACGATTGTGCCGTCAACTTCAATCAAATCGTTGTCTTCATCAATCTGTACGCCCATTTCGCGGATGATTTCACCGTTGACCGAAACCCTGCCTTCTTGAATCATGGATTCCGCACCTCTGCGGGAGGCAACTCCACAGTGTGCCAGATATTTTTGCAGTCTTACCACAGGTAGTTTCCTCCTTAAATATATAAGAAAAGTTATATTGAGAAATTTTAATCCAAATTAACCCAATATAACCTAATTATATCTTATTATGCAAGGAAATGCAACATAAATTTGAAAGATTTTTATACAGTTTTTCTATCTTTTCTGTCATTAAGTTTGTTTCAAATTTAACAAATTAAAACTGAAACAAGGTAAGCCATCGCCAGTAGATGCTTCCCAAATTCAAGCGAAGACTCCTCTTGACGGATTCGGGAATCCACTGTCTTTCCGCCTCTCCTTGTACAACAAGAGGAACCGTTTGCAGAATGGAGTTTCCCAATCGTATGCTGATGGTTCCGCAAGCATCCCCATATGCAATCGGAGCCTTTAGTTCTGCTGCTGAATCAAGGGAAATAGAAATATCTTCATCAGCCCGCAGAGGGTAGAAGACGGATTCATTTGCTCCGTAGGGCAAAGAGAGGACGTCGGAACCGGTGATAGAAATTTCCCCCAAGATATTAGCACGGTCCAAAATCTGTCGCATTTGATAAGTTTCAAAGCAATGGTTGTATAAGGTTTGGTGGTCGTTCCAGTCATCAGGGGCATTTAAGGTGACACAGATTAAGGTCATTTCATTTCGTTTTGCGGCGGAAACCAGACATCTGCCAGCCGCTTTGGTAAATCCGGTTTTGACCCCGATGCACCCCTCGTACATGCGTAGTAATTTGTTGTGATTGCTAAGCACGCGGGGGTATGACTTTCCCTCGCCCTCAATGCGATAGGTCTTGGTTGCTACAATCTCAGAGAAAGCGGGGTTGTTCAGCGCGTGGGCAGTGATTCTTGCCATGTCCTCAGCGGTGGAGTAATGATTCTCGTTTGGCAAACCGTTGGGATTTGCAAATTGAGTGTGAGTTGCCCCAAGTTCCTTGGCTTTTTGATTCATCATTGTCACAAAAGCATCAATGCCGCCAAAATACTCCGCAATGGCAACTGCGGCATCGTTGCCGGAGGAAAGCATCAAGCCATAGAGGAGTTCTTTCAGGGTCATGGTTTCTCCTGCTTCCAAATACATACTGGAACCCTCAACGCTGGCAGCGGAAGAGGAGACCTTTATGGTGTCGTTCGGGTTTCCCTCTTCTAAAGCAACCAAGGCAGTCATAATTTTGGTGGTGCTTGCCATAGGCAGTTCTGCCTGTGAGTTTTTTTGGTATAACACTCGTCCGGATGTCTGTTCTATCACAATACAAGCCTGAGCCGAAACACCCGGCTCTGCAAAAGCGTTATAAGGCACAGCCAGTAAAAAGAAAGATAGAATCCCCAAAATAATACATCGTTTTGTCATAACTTCCCTCCCATCCTTTCATTTTACTATATGCAAGAAAAAAGAAGTCATACCAGGAAGAAACTGACAACGACATAGGGGACGGTTCTATGTGTTGAAAAAGTGCACATAGAACCGTCCCCTATGCTATTTTGTGACACATAGAACCGTCCCCTGTGTCGGGGAATTCGTGGGAAGAAAAAAACTCCCCGCACTGCGGGGAGTTTTAAGGCTTTGAACTTAGTTACCCATCATCTTTGCAACTTCGTCTGCAAAGTTTTCTTCTTTCTTTTCAAGACCTTCGCCCTTTTCCAAACGAGCAAATTTTGCAATTTTGATTTCGGTACCCAAGGATTTTGCAACGCCGTCAACATACTGTTTTACAGTCATGTCGCCATCCTTAACGAAAGGTTGGTCAACCAGACAGATGTCTTTGAAGAACTTCTTGATACGGCCGACAATCATCTTTTCAACAATTGCTTCCGGTTTGCCCTCGTTGAGTGCCTGAGCCTTCAGGATGCCTTTTTCGTGTTCAACAACGTCAGCGGGAACATCAGCCTCACAAACATACTGAGGAGCAACAGCGGCAATCTGCATTGCAACATCTTTTGCCATAGTAACAAAAGCTTCGTCCTTTGCCTTATCAGCGTCTGCAACTTCAAAGTTTACCAGAACACCGATACGGCCACCGGCATGAATGTATGCCTGGTTGATACCCTCAAAACGCTCAAAACGACGAATGTTCATGTTTTCGCCGATGGTAGCAATTTTCTCAGTCAGAGCCTCGCCAACGGTCTGGCTGTCATTGATTTTCATCTCTTTCAGCGCTTCTACATCAGCAGGATTTTCTTTACAAATAACTTCTGCAACTGCGTGTACGAAATTCTGGAAATCAGCGTTCTTTGCAACAAAGTCGGTCTCGGAGTTAACTTCAACAGCAACACCAACACCGCAGCAATCGAATACGGTTGCTTCTACCATACCCTCGGATGCGATTCTGCCTGCCTTTTTTGCAGCGGTAGCCAGACCCTTTTCTCTCAGGTATTCAACAGCCTTGTCCATATCACCGTCGGTTTCAGTCAGGGCTTTTCTACAGTCCATCATGCCACAGTTGGTCATTTCTCATAACTTTTTAACATCTTGTGCAGTAAATGCCATAGGAATCTTCCTTTCTATCTGCCAAAGGCAGTGTAATTATTCTTCGTCCAGCATATCAAGGCTGATTTCAGCCTCGGTGTCTTCGTCAGCAACCGGAGCCATCTGCTCACCCTGTCTGCCCTCAATGATTGCGTTACCAATGGTAGAAACAATCAGTTTTACCGCACGGATTGCATCATCGTTACCGGGGATGGGATAGTCAGCCTCTTCCGGGTCACAGTTGGTATCTACGATTGCGATAACCGGAATACCCAATTTGTGAGCCTCAGCAATCGCATTCTTTTCTTTTCTCGGGTCAACAACGAAGAGCGCAGCGGGCAGGTCTTTCATTTCTTTGATACCGCCCAGGAACTTCTCCAGTCTTTCCTGCTCCAGATTCAGTTTGATAACTTCTTTCTTGGGCAGAAGATCCATGGTTCCGTCTTCGTTCATCTTTTCCAACTGATAAAGACGCTCAATTCTCTTTTTGATGGTTTTGAAGTTGGTGAGCATACCGCCCAGCCATCTTGCGTTTACAAAGTACATGCCGGTTCTTTCTGCTTCCTCGCGGATTGCATCCTGAGCCTGCTTTTTGGTACCTACGAAGAGTACGTTGCCGCCATCTGCTGCGATGTCACGAACAAAGTAGTAAGCCTCCTCGATTTTCTTTACAGTTTTCTGAAGGTCGATGATATAAATACCATTTCTCTCCGTGAAAATGTACTCCGCCATTTTAGGATTCCAACGACGGGTCTGGTGTCCGAAGTGAACACCTGCTTCAAGCAACTGCTTCATTTGAATAACGCCCATGTTTAACACCTCCATAGTTTTTACCGCCGCTCTGGGTCAACTCGCCTTGAAACCGCCATAGGCTTGCGGCACTGTTCAGGCAATCGCCAAGCGTGTGTATTGATTGTCATTTGGGCATAATCTACCCAAACGCCATAATAGTATAGCACAAAGAATGACAAGATGCAAGAGTTTTTTTGAAAAAAATTCTTCTTTTATATTTGTTTTGACAAAGGAGATTGATTATGGTATGATACATAGTAGGAAATTAGTAGATTTTAACATAAGGAGTGAGACGCCGTGTTGTTTTCTTTGCTGCGCAGCGGAGGAAGTTTTGCTGAAAAACTATTGGTGTTGTTGGTGTGGACATTCTGCATTCTGCTTTCTTTGACGGTGCATGAACTGTTTCACGGTCTTGCTGCCCATTGGATGGGTGACAGAACCGCCCAAAATTCCGGACGGCTGTCCTTAAATCCCTTGCATCATTTGGAGCCGGTGGGTGCCATCTGTCTGTTTTTGTTCGGGTTTGGATGGGCAAAACCGGTACCGGTGAATCCATGGAACTTTCAGCACAAAAAGGGAGGCATGGCGCTGACCGCACTGGCAGGACCTCTGTCTAACTTTTTGCTGGCGTTTTTGGCACAGGTAGGGGTTCAGGTGATTGGAAACCTAACCTTTGAATCTGTGTGGGTGTACCGGATTGCTGCAGTGTGTTTTATCCTTTGTGATTATTTAACGATGGTGAATCTGGGATTGGGTATTTTTAACCTGATACCGGTTCCCCCGTTGGATGGGTCTAAGGTTTTGGGTGCGATTCTGCCGAATCGTTTCTATTTTAAATATATGGATTGGGAGCGGTATGGATTTATTATCCTGATTGTACTCATCAACCTACCCTTCTTTAATGAGTTTTTGTATATTTGTGAAAATGCTATTTTAGGGTTTTACAATTTTGTGATTGGATTGGTATTGTAATGGAGCAGTTAAACTTCAAACTGGAACATTTTGAGGGACCTCTGGATTTGCTTTTGACTTTGGTGAAAAAGAACAAGGTCAGCATTTATGATATTCCCATCTCGGTGATTTTAGAGCAATATCTTGCCGTTATGCAGGAGATGCAGGAGATGGATCTTGAGGTTTCCAGCGAATTTTTGGTGTTGGCAGCCACATTGCTCCAGATTAAATCAAGAATGCTTCTCCCCAAACCGGAGGAGGAGATGGAAGATGGTGTAGACCCCAGAGAAGAACTGGTGCGGCGACTCTTGGAATATAGCAAGGTAAAGGCGGCGGCGGAATATTTAAGACCGCGGCAGTCCATCGGTGCGGCGATGTTTTTTAAGGCACCGGATTTGATTGAACGCCCGCCGGCTGAATGGAGTTATGCCGGCATGACACCGGAAAATCTGATTGCGGCATACAAAAGAGCCTACCAAAAGTTGGAGCGGCGGCAACCTCCGCCCAAGCATTCGTTCCATGGGATTGTGGGGCACGAAAAAGTTTCGGTCAGGGAAAAGGTTGCTGGCATCTGGAGGCGTTTGGTTCAAAAAAGCCGGATGAAGTTCAAAGAACTTTTCCGCGGGGTAAAATCCAGACCGGAGGCAGTGGCATCCTTTTTGGCGGTGCTGGAATTGATTAAACTTAAGAAAATCCGGATAGAATATGGAGAGAATGAAGATATTTCCAATCCACAAATCTTCCGGACAGATGACGAAGGCGTTTCGGACTGGAACGGAATCGGGGAGTAAACGTATGGAAATCAGAGAGATACAATCTATCTTAGAGGCGGTGTTATTTGCCGCCGGAGATGCAGTTGAACTGGAAAAACTGGCGGATATCGTGGATGTGGACAAGAAGTCTTTGAAGGAAATCCTGAAAAAGATGATGGATAGTTATAACTTTGAACGGCGGGGGCTTCACATCATTCAGTTGGAGGATTCCTACCAGATGTGTACCAGAGGCGAGTATCATGACTATGTTGCCATGCTGGCAGAGCCCAGACGCAAACAGAGTTTGTCCAATGCCGCCATTGAGGTGCTTGCTATTGTTGCGTACAAGCAGCCGGTAACCAGAACTATGATAGAGCAGATTCGCGGTGTCAACTGTGATTATGTGGTGAATCGCCTGATGGAGCGGAATCTGATTGAGGAAAAGGGCAGACTGGATGCACCGGGACGCCCCATACTTTTTGGAACTACGCAGGAATTTCTGCGCTGTTTTGGGGTTTCTCACCTGGCTGATTTGCCGGAGTTTGATTCCTTTGGAACTCCGGAAGCGGAGGGAGAACAGTTGAGTCTGGATTTGGATGCAGAACAGATTGAACTTCTGCCGCCCCAAGAGGAAGAATAAGGAGGAGAGGGAATGCAGTACCTGTGGATTGGTCTGCTGACGGTGGTGTTGGTGATTGCCGCTCTCTTGACGGCGGTACTTTGGAATCGCTGGGAACTGCATTTACACCTGAAAGATAAACGACTGACCTTAGAACTCAGAGGTCTGGGGCTTCGGCGGATGATATTGGAGCGGGATTTTAGCAAACAAGAGTCGGCAGCGGAAACGATCACCCAAAACGAGGAAACACAACCCAAGAAGAAAAAGGAAAACTGGTTCACAACCAGACTCAAGGCAGACAAAAAACGAATTTATGATTCGGAGCAGGGTGGTTATCAACCCGGCGGTATCGGTAAAGTGGTAGGCGAGTACAAAGAGATGTGGGAAGATGCCCGCGAAACCATGCGAGGAATCTTTGACGGACTTCGGTATAAAGTTGAAGTGACCCATACGGAAATCCGGTTGGATTTCGGAACCGGAAATCCTGCACATACCGGTATGGCATACAGTGCTGTCTGGGGTGTGATGGGGGTCATTTACCCCCTGCTTTGTCGGCATATCAAGATGGACTATCCCAACCTTTTGGTGACTCCGGATTTTAACGAGCCTCGGTTTGATTTGGAACTAAAGAGTATAATTAAGGTAAGACCCGCACATATTATACATGCCGTGCTAAGGCAAGGCTGGCATATGGCGGTTACTTACCTAAAAAATAAAAAAGGAAGTGGAAAACATGGCTGAAAACAAACACCCGATTGAAGGAATTATGTACACAGCATTACAAGGCTTAAAAGAGATGATTGATGTCAATACTATCGTAGGTGACGCAATTGAGGCGCCGGATGGCACAGTGATTATTCCAATCTCAAAGGTAGCCATTGGCTTTGGCGTTGGCGGCAGTGAGTTTGAAAAATTCCGTTCCGGCAAGCATGAAGAGCCGAAAAATATGTTTGGCGGCGGTACTGGCGGCGGAATCTCCTTGACACCGGAGGCATTTTTGGTAGTTGGCAACGGAAAAATCCGGATGATGTCTATTACACCGCAAAATGGTATTTATGACCGACTTTTGGATATGGCACCCGAGGCCATTGATAAGGTAGCAGAGTTTTTTAAGAAAGATAAAAAAGTTGAAGTCACTGTAGATGATTTGGACGAAGAAGATTTTGAGGCATAAGAAAAGACCCTTTTGGGTCTTTTTTGCTTGCAAAATTAAAGTTTTGTGGTAATATAAAGGTTGAAAAACAACAATGAGGTGGCGGAATGAAAAATCTGACCGAGGGAAATATTTATAAAAACTTTATACTTTTTGCGATACCCATGGTAATGGCGGGGTTGTTTTCCCAGATGTATGACACCATTGATACCATGATCGTAGGGCAATACCTTGGAAGTAACGGTCTGGCGGCGTTGGGTGCCACTGCCAATTTGCTTACCTTTCTTTCTGCTATTTTCTGGGGATATAGCAACGGCGCCTCTTTGTATGCGGCACAAAGTTTTGGAGGGGGAGATTTTTCAAAACTTCGGCGGATTATTCGAGGCAATGTGCTGATGAACCTGCTTGGTTCGGTCGTTCTGGCTCTTTTGGTATCGTTGTTTGCAAATCCAATTCTGGATTTACTTAAGGTGGATGAGTCGATTTGGCAGGAAACCAAGTCGTATATGATGATTTATGTTTGGGGGATTGGGTTTATCACCTTACATACGACGTTTATTCACACCATGCAGGCACTTGGAATTGGTAAATTTCAGTTTTTAATGTCGTTGCTTTCGGCGGTGCTCAATGTAATTGGCAATATAGTTGCCATTACGGTTCTGGATTGGGGCGTGGCAGGAGTTGCATTGGCAACGGTGTTTGCATCTTTTGTTGTGGATGTCTTTTTTACTCTAAAGTTAAAGCAATGCTTTGAAGAACTTGGCATCGGAAATGAACCGGTGCATCTGGATATGAAGACAATTTGCGAACCATTTTCTGTTGGCGGCGCAAATATGCTTCAGCAGATGGTGCTCTACTTGTCTTCCCTTTTGATTTCCCCTATCGTCAATGGTCTTGGAAGCAGTGCCACAGCGGGATATGTCATTGCAAGGCGGGTATATAACATCAACACCGGCATCTATCAAAACTCTGCCAAAACGGTGAGTAACCATACCGCCCAATGCATTGGTGCAGGTAAGGTGAAACGAGTGAAAAAAGGGCTGTATGTCGGATGGATACAGGGGATGATTCTGTTTGTTCCGGTCATGCTGTTGTGCGTACTATTCGCAAGACAAACTTGTGGATTCTTTCTTTCCGGTGACGGTGATGCCTTGGCGTTGGAATACGGAATTATGTTTGTCAGATTCTTTCTGCCTTTCACGGTGTTGGATATGATCAATAATCTGTTTCATGCATTTTACAGGGGCACTTCGTCCATGAAACTTTTGTTCTTTTCCTCACTCATCGGGGCGGCGAGCCATCTTGTATTGACTTATTTGCTTCAGGGTATGGGAATGACAGGCATTTATCTTGCTTGGGTGCTCAGTTGGCTCTGCGAAGCAATCTTTGCCATCAGCGCCTACTTTGCAGGAAGATGGAAGAAGCATTGCGAATATCCGGTATCAGGAAAATAGTGTTTGAAACACTTTAAATTTTTATCAAACAGGTCTTGCAACCGGAGAAGTTTTCTTGTATAATACTTAGTTGAGGAAGTAAAAGGGGGCAAGCAGATGATGAAACAGGGTTTTGATAACGAACAATACCTGCAAATGCAATCAGAACATATTCGTGAAAGGATTTCTCAGTTCGGCGGCAAACTCTATCTGGAGTTTGGCGGTAAACTCTTTGATGACTATCACGCATCTCGGGTTCTGCCCGGATTCAAGCCGGACAGTAAGTTGGGGATGCTGTTGCAACTCAAAGAGCGGGTGGAGGTTGTTATCGCTATCAATGCAAGTGATATCGAGAAAAATAAACTCCGCGGTGATTTAGGAATCACCTATGATATGGATGTGATTCGCCTGATTGATTGCTTCCGCAGCATCGGCCTTTATGTAGGTAGTGTGGTAATGACCCAGTTTAGCGGTCAGCCTACGGCGGAGGCATTTCAAAAGCGATTGGAAGCATTGGGCGTGAAAGTGTATCGCCATTATCTAATTGATGGATACCCCTCTGATATAGCCAAGATTGTCAGTGATGACGGCTATGGCAAAAATGAATATATTGAAACCACCCGAGAACTGGTTGTCGTTACCGCACCCGGCCCCGGCAGCGGTAAGATGGCGACCTGCCTTTCCCAAATGTATCATGAACACAAACGCGGGATTCAGGCAGGTTACGCAAAATTTGAAACGTTCCCCATTTGGAATCTTCCCCTTTCTCACCCTGTGAATCTGGCATATGAGGCGGCAACTGCAGATTTGAATGATGTCAATATGATTGACCCGTTCCATTTGGAGGCGTACGGCGAAACCACCGTCAACTATAATCGTGATGTAGAGATCTTCCCTGTGGTTAAGGCAATGCTTGAGAATATCTTAGGAGAATGTCCCTATAAATCCCCGACGGATATGGGAGTAAACATGGCAGGAAACTGTATTGTGGACGATGAAGTAACCTGTGAGGCTTCCCGTCAGGAAATTGTTCGCCGGTATTATACTGCACTTTGTGACCAGAGAAAAGGTCTTCTGGATGAAGAAGTGGTACTTAAATTAGAACTTTTGATGAAAAAAGCAGGCATTACAGTTCATGACAGAGGTGTGATTGCTCCGGCGCTACAAAAGGCAGCACTCACCGGTGCTCCTGCTGCGGCAATGGAACTTCCTGATGGAACCATTGTGACAGGAAAAACCACGGAATTGCTTGGCGCATCTTCGGCGCTTCTGTTAAATGCGTTAAAAATATTGGCAGGAATTGATGATGAAGTACATTTGATTTCCCCTACCATTATTGAACCGATTCAGCACCTCAAAGTAGGACATCTTGGCAATCGTAACCCACGCCTACATACGGACGAAGCGTTGATTGCCCTTTCTATCTGTGCAGCAACCGACCCCTTGGCAGAGCGGTGCATGGAGCAATTAGACCGACTTCGCGGTTGCGAAGTGCATTCTTCGGTCATTTTGTCTTCGGTGGATGAAAAGGTGTTCCGGCGTCTGGGTGTCAATCTGACCTGCGAACCCCAATATCAATCAAAATAAAAAGAGAAAAGAACCAAGGCAACGTCTTGGTTCTTTTTAGGTTGACAAAGTTGTAAACATATGCTATAGTGTGGAAGTGTTTGGAGGTGTGTGGAAATGTTTGCAAGTGAAAGACAAACTATGATTGATAGAATGGTACAACAAAACGGAGCGGTGACCACAGCGAGTTTGGTGGAAAAATTTGGAGTTTCCGTGGAAACCATTCGCAGAGATTTGCTTTTGATGGAGCACAAAGGACTTATTTCCAGAGTTCATGGTGGCGCAGTCAAAAAAGGGGATATGAAACCGATTCTGCGGTTAGAACAGAGAAACATGGAGTGCGAAAGGGAAAAGCGAGAACTTTCTTTGAAAGCGATGGAGTTTATCAAAGAAGGAGATATCATTGGTGTGGATGCAGGAAGTACAGCAATTTTTTTTGTGGAGGTATTGAAAGAACATTTTTCCCGATTGACAGTGGTAACGTATTCGCTGGATGTGTTTGAGATTCTACGAGGATATAAGGAATTTACAGTGATTCTTTGTGGTGGACACTATCTGGAAGAAGAGCGGGCATTTTATGGAGGATTAACCATTGGGATGCTAGAAACGTTGCAACTGGGTAAAGCGTTTATCTTTCCTGCGGCAATTTCTTTAGAACATGGAATCTGCGATTATAGTAAAGATTTATATCAATTGCAAAAACAATTGATTTTATCAGCAGACGAAATTTATCTTTTGGCAGATAGCAGTAAGTTTGAGAAAAAGGCATTACTCAGGATGAACGAGATGAAAGAGGAATATCGATATATCACCGATCACAATCTGCCCAAGGAATTAGTGGAATTGTATCAAGAAAATCAACGAAGTGTTTATTTAGGAAGCGAGAGGAAGTAATCATGGAACAGAGTCAACTAAAAAAAGCATGGCAGATAGGTTCAGTTTGTATTGGTACCTATGTGGCAAGTTATTATATCAGAAACTTATTGGGGGTGCTTACCCCATCCATACTCTCTAAAGGGATTTATACAGAAGAAGCGCTTGCGTTGTTTTCTTCTACTTATATGTTGATTTATGCTTTGGGTCAGTTGGTCAATGGTTTGATTGGCGATGTGCTCAAAGGCAAGTTTATGGTGTCAACAGGTCTGTTTGTTGCTGCCATTGGTATGTTTGTATTTGCAACTACGTTAAACCCATTGGTTGGTGTTTTGAGTTTTGGCGTGATTGGATTCGGTCTTTCTATGATAAGAGGGCCGTTGGTAAAAGTGATTTCCGAAAATACACTACCTAAGTATGCAAGAATTTGTTGTGTATTTCTTTCTTTTTCCTCTTTTGCAGGCCCGCTGCTCGCAGGATTGATTGCCATGGCTATAGAGTGGAAGCAGGTGTTTATAGTTTCCGGATTGATTTCTTTGCTGATGGCACTTTTTAATTTTACTCTGCTCTCTCTGTTTGAGAAAAAAGGGATGATTCTTCCTCCGAAAAGTAAGGTAAAACATGAGAGGGAGAAAGGGGGAATTCTGGCGTTATTTCGGTTGCATAATTTTGTTCCTTACATGGTAGTTGGCATGGTGGTAGAAATTGCAGCCGCATCCATCAGTTTCTGGATGCCTACATTTTTTCATCAATATTTAAAAGTATCAGAGGATACTGCTAATATGATGTTTTCTGCAATTTCGCTTATTCGTGCTATATGTCCGTTTTTGTGTTTGTATTTGTTTCAACTTTTCCAGGAGCGGGATGTTCTTATTGTACAGATTGCGTTTTCCGTTGCGGCGGTACTATTTTTGCTTATGTTTATGGTAAAAGGAATCTGGATTTCACTTATATTTTTTACTTTAGCGTTAATGTGTTCAAGTGTAGCATCGTCGACGTTGTGGAGTATCTATATCCCAAGCCTTGGAAAAAGCGGGAAAGTATCAAGCGCCAATGGGGTTTTGGATTGCTTGGGATATGCGGTGACGGCATTGGTGAATATGGCGATTGTTCCGATTATTGGTAACTTTGGTTGGAACGGTGTGATTTTGTTCTGGTCAGGGGTTATGCTAATAGGTGTAATTGCCGCTCTGTTTGGAAAAGCAAAAGCGTGATGGCACTGCCATCACGCTTTGTCTATTTTCTTAATTAAACTTCTACCGACTTGTTCTAGGTATTTCAGCGCAATCGGGATAAAATCATCATCCATAGAGGGGCGGAAGAATCGATCTGCCTCAAAGGTGAAGTCTCCTTGATAATTGATGTCTTTGAGTGCCTTGCAAACATTGTTCCAATCCACACAACCGCTATAAGGTATGTTGTGTCCGTCCTCTAACCCACTGTTGTCGTGCGCATGAATGGCACCGACCCGATGGGAAAGTTTGCGAATCATGTTTTCTGGATTTTCGCTGACCAGAACACAATGGCCGATATCAACACAGGCAGTAATATATTCGCTGTCAAGTGCATCTATGTATTGGATAAATTCATCGTAATGGGAGCAAACATTGTCAAGATTTAGATGCAATTCCCGATTCCAGCCATACATATTTTCCACTGCAATTTTGATGCCATATTGCTTAGCATAGGGAATTAAGGAACAATAAAACTCCATATTTCTTTCAAACAAAGCCTCTTTTGCCTCAAAATAAGGTTGTTCGATAAAGGGATGGACTACAATAATTTCTGCCCCGAGGTAGGCGGCAATCTCCATGGAGCGCACAATACGGGAAAAGCGGGGTTCTTCTGCTGAGGGAGGAAAAGGGGCATGGGCTTGGGTACAAACCAGCCCTAAGGAGTCTGCGTGCTCCTTGAGTTCTTTGGCGTATTCCATATAATTATCATCATTGAAACGACAATCATCGTTGTATATCTGGCACAAAGTGTAGTCATATCCGTCAAAACCTGCCTCGGAAATCATAGTAAGAGCCTTTTTGGCACCAAATCTTTTTTCCAGTTCAGCAGTTTGTGTTACCAATTTCATAAAAAGACCTCCCATCATTTGGGTGTAATATAGCATAGAAAATAAAAAAAGTCAACATTATTTGTGGAAAAAGCCATTGTCTTTTTTTGTAAATGATGTTACAATATACCCGACTTAAAAATGTATAAAAAGAGGGAAAACCAATGAAACAATCTTACTTAAAACCGAAACTATTTTCTGTCATCAAGAATTATAGCAAAGAGCAATGTATCAAAGACATCATTGCAGGGATTATTGTTGCGATTATTGCATTGCCTTTATCCATTGCACTGGCGCTCGCGTCAGGTGTAGAACCTGCATGCGGTGTGTATACTGCCATTGCGGCAGGATTTGTGGTCTCCTTTTTAGGAGGAAGTCGGGTGCAGATTGCAGGGCCTACGGCGGCATTTGCTACGATTGTAGCGGGTATTGTTGCAACGCAGGGCATGGACGGATTATTCCTTGCTACCATCATTGCCGGAATTTTATTGATATTGATGGGTGTATTCAAACTGGGAAGTTTGATTAAATTTATCCCATATACCATTACCACCGGTTTTACTGCGGGTATTGCGGTGACCATTCTGCTTGGGCAGATTAAAGATTTTCTTGGGTTAACTTATGCACAGGGTGTAAAACCTGTCGAAACCATGGAAAAAATGGCAGCAAATATAGAGGCAATCGGCACATTCCATTGGGAAGCACTCTTGGTTGGTGCTGTCTGTCTGGCGATTCTGATTCTTTATCCCAAGTTTGAAAAGCGGGTTCCGCCTTCATTGATTGCGGTGGTAGTCGGTGCGGTTATGGTAAAATGCATTCCTGCCCTCGATGCAGGTGTTTTTACCATAGGTGAACTTTATACCATTCCAACCGGTCTTCCTAAGATGGATTTTGGTGCCATGGACTTTAGTTTTGCCAAGATTGCAGAAATCTTCCCCGATGCGGTCACCATTGCGATTTTGGCGGCGATAGAATCCCTGCTTTCCTGTGTGGTTGCAGACAGTATGGTAAACTCCCGTCATAATTCCAATATGGAACTGGTGGCTCAAGGGGCGGGTAATATTGCTTCCGTACTTTTTGGGGGTATTCCTGCAACCGGAGCCATTGCCAGAACCGCGGCAAATGCCAAAAACGGAGGAAGAACCCCCATTGCGGGTATGGTTCACGCCATTGTTCTTTTGTTGGTGCTCTTATTCCTGATGCCCTATGCCGGATTGATTCCCATGCCTGCCATTGCGGCGATTCTCTTTATGGTTGCCTATAACATGAGCGAGTGGAAGAAGTTCGTTTCCATTGTCAAATCCGCACCCAAGAGTGACATTCTGGTTCTGGTTGTCACCTTTGTGCTGACCGTACTCTTTGACTTGGTGATTGCCATTGAAGTGGGTATGATTTTGGCAGCAATGCTCTTTATGAAACGGATGAGCGAAGAAACCGCCGTAACCGGATGGAAGTATGTCGATGCAGAAAACGATGAAGACAGCATCGATTTAAAGGTAGTCCCCAAGCATGTGCGTGTGTATGAAGTAACAGGCCCCATGTTCTTTGGTGTTGCGGATAAGATATTAGATGTCAAACTGAAAGACTTTACCAAATGCCTGATTCTTAGAATGCGGGGTGTACCTGCACTGGATGCAACCGCCATGAATTCATTGGAACAACTTCGCAAGAAGTGTGAAAAGCAAGGGGTCAAACTGGTGCTTTCCCATGTGAATCCCCAACCCTTGGAAGTAATGCAAAAAGCAGGATTTTATGATAAAATTGGTGAGGAACAATTTTGTTCCCATATTGATGAAGCGTTAGCCCTTGCGGCAAAATTTTAAGAAAAGAGGGATTGTATGAATACTATTTATCTTTCAACTGTATCTATGGAGAAAAATCGTTGGCTTCGCAAGGTGGAAGACAGAGTTCCGTCTTTCAAAGTCAGTGACTATGCAGAGAGAATTATGCAAGAGGGATTTTCCGGCATTGAACTTTGGGAAAACCATTATCTGCTCTCGGATGATGCTGAAAAGCAGGCATTGGTCGATTCCGGCGTAGTAAAAGTTTTTAACAGTTACCTTTCGTTTGCGAAAGATGACCACAAAGAAAGGATTGAGGTAATTTGCCGATTTAAGCCGATGGGTGTCAAATTTAATTTTGGTGCCATTGAAACAGTAGATACACAGATTAAAAATGCACTTGCCTTTGCAGACCAACTGCCGGAGGGCACCAAAATGCTTTGTGAATGCCATGCCAACACCTTGATGGAGGTTCCTGAAACCGCCAAAGAAGTGTTTGCCAAACTGGACGACCGGTTTGAGGCAATTGTCCACCTGCAAACACCGCTGGAACAACTCAAAAGTATATTCGATTGTTACGGCGAAAAGGTAACACATATTCATGCGGCGTATAGCGGAGAGAATGGATTTGCTCCTTACTGCGAGGGAGAAGCAAAATTAAAAGAAAACTGGGAGTTTATCAAATCCCGCGGATTTTCCGGCACAATTAGCATTGAATTTGTCAAAGACGAGGAAAATGCAGAAAAAACGTATCAAAATGCTTGCAAAGAACTTCATTGGTTGAAAGAAACTCTGATGAAATAGGAGGATAATAGCATGAAGATTTTGCGTGTATTCCGTGAAGGCGATGCTAACGATGCACATCCTGCATTGACCAAAGAACTCAAACGGCGGTATGATTATACGGAATTGAGTTTCCCTGACTCGATGACCGAGGAGGAGAGGGCAGAAGTCATTCAGGAGTATGATGTTCTTCTTACGTCGTGGGGAAGTCCTAGAGTACCGGATTGTTTGGCAGAGGAGCCGGGGAACCTTAAGTATCTTTGTAACATTGTAGGCGGCATGCGTCATTGGATTAGTGAAACTCTGGTCAATAGTCCTTATTTGCAGGTATCCAACTGGGGTGATGCCCCGGGATTTGGAATTGCAGAGGGTGCATTTGCGCTTATGATGACTATGCTCAAGGAGATCCCTGTTTATATCAACCATGCAAAATCAGGCGCATTCGGCATGCCGGAAAGGTCCCGCCAAGGAACCCTTTACGGAACGAATGTTGGCATCTATGGGGTTGGTGCCATTGGTAGAAGATTTATTGAGATGCTTCGGCCGTTTGAGGCAAAGATTTATGCTTATGACCCCTTTGTGGAAACCATGCCTGAGGGAGTCACACGGACTGAGAATCTGGATGAACTTTGCAATCAATCCCAGATTTTAGTCATTCATGCACCCCTCACCGAGGATACCAGAGGCAGCATTACCAAAGATCATTTGGCAAGTTTACCCGATGGCGGAATTGTAATCAACACAGCCCGCGGTGCTATCTTAGATCAGGATGCTCTGCTTGAGGAATTGAGAAGCGGAAGACTCCGTGCGGGACTCGATGTCATGGTGCCTGAGGGACAGGATATGCCCGAAAGTGGTGACCCGATTCGTCAAGCGGAAAATGTGGTATTTACTGCTCACCATGTTGGAGGCTGTCCTTGGAATCATAATGTGGAAAAACTGGATATAGCCGAGGAAATCTGCCTTAGAAATCTGGAGCATTTTCGTAACAACGAACCGTTAGAATTCCAAATGACGCCGGAGCGATACAAAAGAAGCACATAAGAAAAGCCGTATCTTTCGATACGGCTTTTCGTTTTATTCTTTAGGTGGAAGCACCCAATGTGATCCTAAGTTATCAACATGATTGATTGCATGCTGAGGACATTTCTTTGCACAAATGCCGCAGTTCACACATTTCATTGGGTCGATTGCTGCCAGATTGTCTTTGACGGTAATCGCCTCTTTGGGACAAGCCTTAGCACAAATGCCACAACCAATACATCCAACCTGACAATCGTGACGGGTCAGTTTTCCCTTTTCCACCGATTTACAGGTGATGGTATACTTGCTTCTCGCCGGAAGAATCTTGATTACTTTTTTGGGACATTCTGCCGCACAAGCACCGCAGGCAACGCATTTTTCCACATCTACCACGGCAATCCCGTCTTCGATATGAATGGCGTCAAACTGACATACCTTGACGCAGGAGCCAAGCCCTAAACATCCGTGGGGGCACATTTTTTCACCGCCGCCAAGGCGAGCAGCACTATGACAATCCATCGGACCGTCAAAGATGTATTTTTGCAGTGCCCGTTCAGGGTTTCCGTTACAAAGAACGCGGGCAACCATTTTTTCTTTTTCCTCGTTTTCCACGCCTAGGATTTCAGCGATTTTTGCCGCTGCATCCGCACCGCCGACGGGACACATATTAGCACGCACGCCGCCCTCAACCAATGCGTTGGCATAAGCATTACAACCGGCAAAACCGCAACCGCCACAGTTGGCACCAGGCAGAACTTCCAGAATTTTAGGCACTCTCTCATCCACTTTTACAGCAAAGATTTTGGAGGCGATGCCGAGCAGGGCACCAAAAAGCAGACCCATGCCGCCAATGATAAGGATAGGAATTAAAATTTCATTCATAGTTCATAACCTCCCTTATTGAAAACTAAGTCCGGAAAATCCCAGAAACGCAATGGAAAGAAGTGCGGCTGTCACCAATACAATGGGCATTCCCTTTAAGAATTCAGGAATATCAGCATCCTCCAGCCTCTCTCTGACGCCTGCAAAAAGAATGATAGCAACGGTAAAACCAATGGCAGCAGAGGTTCCGTAGGTCACGGATTTTACAAAACTCATTTCTGCTCCGCCAAATTTTTCAATGTTTTGAATCGCAACACCAAGGACGGCACAGTTGGTTGTAATCAGGGGAAGATAAACCCCAAGGGAACTATACAAGGAAGGTACTGATTTTTGCAGAAACATCTCTACAAACTGAACCAGAACTGCAATTACCAGAATAAATGCAATGGTTTGCAGATATTCAATGTGAAAAGGTTCCAGTAAATATTCTTGTACCACCCAAGTGATAGCGGAGGCACAGAACATAACAAAAATAACTGCCATACCCATACCTGCCGCGGTTTCCACCTTTTTGGAAACACCAAGGAAAGGGCAGATACCTAAAAATTGTACCAGAACAAAGTTGTTAATTAAGATTGCTCCGATGCTAATCATCAATAACTCACGAATCATGGTTTGCGCCCTCCTTTGCTTGTTTGTACTTCTTGCTGATGGAAGTGATAACCGCCAGCAGAATACCCAGGGTCAAAAAGGCACCCGGAGGCAGAATCATAACGGAAACCGGCTGAAAACTCTCACCAAAGAGGGGAATTCCTGCAAAGGCTCCGGCGCCAAGGATTTCACGCACAGAAGCAATCAAGGTCAAAGAACAGGTAAATCCAAGTCCCATGCCCAAGCCGTCAAGTGCGGAGTGAATGACACTATTCTTAGAAGCAAACGCCTCGGCACGGCCTAAAATAATGCAGTTTACTACAATCAAGGGAATGTAGATGCCAAGACTTGCGGAAAGTGCCGGTGTGTAGGCTTTCATTAACATTTCAACAATGGTAACAAAGCCGGCGATAATTACAATATAGGAAGCAATGCGGATTTTATCGGGGATGAAGTTTCTAAGCAGTGAAATAACCACATTGGAACAAATCAGAACAGCCATGGTGGAAAGTCCCATGCCGATGGCGTTGGTGACGCCGGTGGTGACTGCCAAAGTAGGGCACATACCCAGAAATAATACAAAGGTAGGGTTTTCTTTTAGTAAGCCATTGAAGAATGTTTTCCATGCAGATGATTTCATTGGTTGTTCCCTCCTTTCGCTTTCAGTGCCGCAGCCAGTGCAGTGTTTACTGCTTTGGTAACCGCCTTGGATGTGACGGTTGCACCGGAAATAGCGGCTATTTGATTTCCGGAGGGTGTTGCATTTTTGAGCACCTCGATGGTTCCGTCAAGTCCGTTGTATTGGGAGATAAATTCCGGTGTGTTTGCCTTGGCACCCAAACCGGGGGTTTCGCTCATGCTTATTATTTTAACTTGGTTGATTTTGAGTTCAGGAGTAATGCCAACCATAACATTGATAGCACCGCCGTAACCTTCGGAACAGACGGCGCTTGCAACATAACCGCCGTTATCTGCAAGATAAATAGAATCAAGTTCGGCGCCGGTTTGTTCAGGAGTAAATCCGTCAAGGGAAATCTCTTCAAACGAGGAGGCTTCCGGCAGAATTTCACGCATGGATGCCTCAAAATTCTTTTGATTGTTTTCCTCAATAATTGGAGTTGTAATGCTGTTAACACTGGCAAGCAATCCTGTCACAATGGCACAAATCAGTAAAAGTTTTAAGGTTAATGTAGAGATTTCTTTCATCTTACGCCGCCTCCTTTTTCATAGATGTGCCGTAGCGACGGGGTGCAGTTACCTTGTCAATTAAGGGGGTTGCCACATTCATCAAAAGGATGGCATACGAAGCCCCCTCCGGATAGCCGCCCCAAAGACGAATCAACACGGTGATAATACCGCAACCAATGCCGAAAATAATTTGCCCCTTCGGTGTAACGGGGGTGGTTGTGTAGTCTGTTGCCATAAAGAATGCCGCCAACATCAAACCGCCGGAGAGAATCTGATATAGCCAGTCGCCGGAGAAAAATCCGTTGTGACCGCTAAAAATCCAGGTTCCAAGTGCTACGGTTGCAATAAAGGTAAGCGGAACACGCAAACGAATGACTCTGGTGCAAAGGAGATAGATGCCGCCAAGCAAAAGAGCCAGAGTAGAGGTTTCGCCGATACATCCACCGATATTACCCAGGAACAGAGTCATATAGGAAGGGAGATTCTGGACGTTGTCTGCATACATGGAGAGCGGGGTTGCGGTACTAACTACATCCGCAGTTTGAAACAGAGGAAGTGCAGTTCCGGGTGCCGGCCAAGTGGTCATGGCAAGTGCCCAGGAGGCAATCAAAAATGCTCTTCCGCCTAGAGCGGGATTCATAAAGTTGTGACCCAGACCGCCAAAGAACTGCTTTACAATAATAATGGCAAAGAAAGAACCGATGACCGGCATCCAAAGTGGGATGCTTGCCGGTAAGTTCAGTGCTAATAATAAACCGGTTACAACTGCACTTAAGTCAGAAAGCGTCACGGGTTTTTTCAAAAGTTTTTGCCAGAGTGCTTCAAATACCACGCAGGAAACCACGCAAATCAAGGTAACCACCAACGCGCGGTAGCCAAAGAGGAGGATGCCGGCAATCAATGCCGGAAGCAGAGCAATCACCACGTGCAGCATAATTCCGGAGACAGAATCTCTACCGGAAATATGCGGAGAGTGGGATACAATCATTTTTTCGTCCATATGTATACTCCTTTCTCTATTTCGCCTTTGTCTGTTGAGAACGCATCTTGATTTTGGCAACCTTTATCTGTTGTACCTGTCTGCGTTTGGAGGGGCAGACAAAGGCGCAACTTCCGCATTCTAAGCAATCGGTAATGTTTAATTTTGCAAGACCCTCAAAATCATCTTTTCTGGAGAGTTTATCCAAAAGATTGGGCTGCAGATTCATCGGGCAGACATATAGGCATTTGGCACAACGCAAGCAAGGTTGTTCTTCGTCCAGCCGTGCTGCTTTTTCTGAGAAGGCAAGGATGCCGGAAGTCCCTTTGATGACGGGAACTTCCTGATTGGGTACCGCCATACCCATCATCGGACCGCCCATAATCAGTTTTTTCACAGGTTGTGCAAAACCGCCGGATTGCTCTAACACATAAGCAAAGGGAGTGCCGATGCGCACGCGATAATTCATAGGATTCTTCAAGGCGTCACCGCCTAAGGTGATGATTCTCTGAATCAGGGGGTTGCGTTCTACCACCGCACGAGCAATGGATGCCGCGGTATCAATATTGGAAACAATACACCCAACCTGCCAGGGCAAATTTCCCGGTTTTATCTTTCTGCCGGTGATCGCCTGAATCAGTTGTTTTTCCGACCCTTGCGGATACTTGGTCTTTAAAGGAACAATACGGATTTGGGCATCCTTAAAGTTTGCCGCCGCCTGTTGCATATTGGAAATCGCCTCAGGCTTGTTGTCCTCAATTCCGATATAGCCAACCTTTAAGGAGAAAATCTGCATGATAATTGCAAGCCCCGTTAGAATGGATTCCGGTGTTTCCAGCATAGCGCGGTAGTCAGAGGTCAGGTAGGGTTCGCACTCTGCCCCGTTGATAATCACGTAGTCAATCTTTGCTTCAGGCGGAGGAGAGAGTTTTACATGGGTTGGAAAAGTAGCACCACCCATACCGACGATGCCGGCATCTTGAATCAAGTCAATCAATTCCTTGGCGGAAAGTGAACGATAGTCCCGATTGGGCATGGAAAGGTCCTCAATGGGCGTGTCCTGTCCGTCATTTTCAATGATAATACATTCCGTCACTGTTCCATTTGGATGCAGCCGCTTTTCGATTCCCTTGACGGTTCCGGAAACAGAACTATGGATGTTGGCAGAAACAAAACCGCCTGCTTCGGCGATTTTCTGCCCCATCAAAACAGAATCTCCTGTTTGGACACAAGGCACAGCAGGTGCACCAATATGTTGAGAGAGAGGGAACACCAATTCTTTGGGCGGTGCCAGGTCAACAATAGGTTTTTTGGCAGTCGCCTCTTTCTGTCCGTGGGGGTGAACACCCCCGCGAAATGTTCTCATGAGATTGCCTCCTTTTATATTGTTAAAATATCAACAAAAATGTGTTAAAAAATTGACAAAAAACCGCGTATTTACGCCATTTCATGTAGTTTTTAGTATACCTTTTTTGACAAGTAATGTCAAGGAAAAACACACAAAAAAAGACGTTATTTTTTTAACAAAAAAGCGTACTCCAAAGAATGACATTCTATTATTTTTATGAAAAAGAATTGCATTTTGAGAACAAAAATGATAAAATAAGGATATACTAACAGACGAGGAGTGATTGTAATGGAGATAACAAAGGATATTTGGTATATCGGGGTCAATGACCATGAGATAGATTTGTTTGAGGGGCAGTATATAGTTCCCAACGGTATGGCGTATAATTCCTATGCCATTTTAGATGAAAAGATTGCGATTGTGGATACGGTTGATGCCCGTTTTACCCATCAGTGGCTGGATAATATCCAAAACACTTTAGGAAGCAGAAAGCCGGACTACCTGATTGTTCAACATATGGAACCGGACCATTCTGCCAATATTCTGCAGTTTATGCAGACCTATCCCGATGCTACCATTGTGGCAAGTGCCAAAGCGTTTGTGATGATTGGACAGTTCTTTGGGAACGATTTTAAAGATAGCCAACTGGTGGTAGGAGAGGGAGATACCCTTTCTCTTGGAGCCCATACTTTAACCTTTGTGACCGCTCCGATGGTGCATTGGCCAGAGGTCATTGTGACCTATGACAGTTTGGACAAAGTTCTGTTCTCTGCCGATGGATTTGGAAAGTTCGGTGCGCTGGATGTTGAGGAAGATTGGGCTTGTGAGGCACGCAGATACTATTTTGGGATTGTGGGCAAGTATGGTGCACAGGTGCAAAATCTCTTAAAAAAGGCGGCGGGTCTTGAAATTCAAACCATTTGTCCGCTCCATGGACCGGTGCTTAAAGAGAACTTGGGATATTACCTGAACCTATATGATACATGGTCATCCTACGAAGCGGAATCCGAGGGAATTGTGATTGCATATACCTCAATTTACGGAAACACCAAAAAGGCGGTTGAACTTTTGGCAGAGAAACTTCGTGCCAAAGGATGCCCGAAGGTGGTAGTCAATGATTTGGCGCGCTGTGACATGGCAGAAGCGGTGGAAGATGCGTTCCGTTACAACAAACTGGTGCTTGCAACCACCACCTACAATGCAGATATCTTTCCGTTTATGCGGGAGTTCTTGCATGGTTTGATTGAGAGAAATTATCAGAATCGTACCATAGGTATGATAGAAAACGGATCCTGGGCACCGCTTGCCGCGAAAACGATGAAAGAAATGCTGGCAAATAGTAAAAAATTAACCCTGCTGGATCCGGTGGTGCAAATCAAGTCCGCCCTGAGCGAGGAAAGCAAGGAGCAACTGGACGCGCTTGCGGATGCCTTGTGTGAAGAATATCTGGCACAGCAGAGCGAAACCGCAAACAAGCAGGATTTATCTGCCCTGTTCCATATCGGGTACGGGTTGTATGTGGTTACTTCTAATGATGGCAAAAAGGACAATGGGTTGATTGTCAATACCATTACACAGGTAACCAATACTCCCAATCGTATTGCAGTTACCATCAATAAGGAAAATTATTCTCATCATGTGATTAAACAGACGGGGATTATGAACATCAACTGCCTGACCTGCGATGCACCCTTTTCGGTGTTTGAGAATTTTGGCTTTAGAAGCGGCAGACAAGCGGATAAATTTGCGGATATAACACCTCTGCGCTCAGATAATGGTCTGGCGTTTTTGCCCAAGTACATCAATGCAATGATTTCGTTAAAGGTAGAGCAGTATGTGGATTTGGATACCCACGGTATGTTTGTCTGCAGCATTACCGAATCGCGGGTGATTTCTTCTGCAGAAACCATGACCTATACCTATTACCAGAATCATGTCAAACCAAAGCCCCAAACCGAGGGGAAAAAGGGGTTTGTCTGCAAGATTTGCGGCTATGTTTATGAGGGCGAAACCCTGCCGGATGACTTCATCTGTCCCTTGTGTAAACATGGTGCGGCAGATTTTGAACCGATACAGTAAAAAATACGGATTATCCATTAGGATAATCCGTATTTCTTCTTGAAAAAAGGAAAATTTTGTGGTAACATAAACAAGCGATAGGAGTGAAAATTGATGGATATAAAAACAAAAGCCATTCTTACAGTAGCAAAAGCCTACATTGCACGCGGAAAGAAATTGCAATACGACCAAAGGTGTATGGACAGAAAACTGTTCCTGACCCCAAGACGCACCAAGTGCATGCCGCCGGAATCGGCAACAGAGCAACATACTTTATATCTGGATTGTTCCTCCTACGTGGGAGGCATATTTTATGAAGCGTTCGGTCAGGAATTGCCCTATGACCTGACTTGGCATATGGTGGATTATCTCAAACCCCGCCTGTTTTATTATGAAAGAACTCATAAGGAAACACCGGAGGAGGTGGCTGAACTCATCCAAACGATGAGAAACATTTTAAAATCGGGGGATGTGATTACCTATGACCGGACCTCAGGTTCCGGACATACCCTTTTGTATATGGGTGGGGATAAGTATACGCATTGTACTCCCCACGGAAGACCGGACAGTTATGATTATAAAAACAGAAAAAACAGAGAATACGAAGATGGTGGCGTCTTTGTCGATTCTATGACCGAATTACTGGAAGAAAAACTGTTTGCAACACCTTCTACCATAAAACGGATTGTCATTGAGCGTCCGTTGGATGTCATGGGAGAACCTACCGAGAATACGCTAGCGCGTATGGGAGATGCCAAAGACCTTATCTTAGGGGTAGAGGCCTCACATTGCGGGGGACGCCATGCGGTCAAAGGGGAAACCGTTACCTACACCGTCTGGATAGAAAATCAGGGCGAAGAACGCACTGTTACGGTGGAATTTAACTCTTCCAAGCAAATGGTACACCTTTTGAAAGAGGAGCAGGCAGAGATTAACTTTGAAACTGTGGTCGAGACAGAAGATGGTTGTTACATAGAAACCCCGATGCTTACTGTAAACGGACTTACTGTATGGGTGCCCCGTGTGTTAAGTGGCAAAGCAATGGAAGCAGAACAAGTTTCTCGCTTGAATCAAAGAATCAAACAGGAAATTCTGGATGGAAAAACGTCGATAGAGGCGGCGTCATGTGCCTATGAAGAAATGGGAATTAAGATGCCTGAAAAAGAGGAAGAATATATTTATCGTTGTTTTTATCTGCATGATTCTACCAGCGGGGATGTTCTGTCTCGTCGTGCACAGAATCCCGAGAAAGATTTGGCAGTATATTCCCTGTTTGGAGGTACCGGCGTGACTACGCCTGAAATGGTATCCAATCCCTATATCCGATGCAACCAAATTAGACGCTCTGACCTGATGGCAGGAGATTTAATTCTTTGCGGAGATACACCCTATGCTGATCAGGTTTACAGTTGCTATTATACCGGCGATCAGTTAATTGGAAGTTTTGCCTATGGCAACAAGGCAGAGGTGCTGAAAGAGGATGCCATTGACAAAATGATAGATAGTTTGTTTGGTCATTTTTGCTTTGTCGTCATTCGACCCTGTTTGGGAAAATAAAATTCAATTTGCTATCGACAAAACGGCGGAAATGGAATATAATAGGATGACAGATATGACGAGGTGATAGTATTATGGTATATGATAATATTCTTGAGGCAATCGGGAATACTCCAATGGTAAAATTAAATCGACTTGCGCCTAAGGGCGGGGCAGAGATTTATGTGAAGATAGAGGGGCAGAATGTAGGAGGCTCCATCAAAACCAGAACAGCATATAATATGATTCGGGATGCAGAACGACAGGGCAAGTTACATAAGGATTCCATTATCGTAGAGCCGACCAGCGGCAATCAGGGAATCGGTCTTGCCTTGGTTGGCGCGGTGTTGGGGTATCAAACCCGCATCATTATGCCGGACTCTGTCAGTGAGGAACGACGCAAACTGGTAAAGCATTACGGAGCGGAGGTCATTTTGGTTCACGATGCGGGAAATATCGGTTTGTGTATTGAAGAATGTTTAAATTTGGCACTTTCCATGGAAAAAGAGGACCCCAATGTCTTTGTGCCGCAGCAGTTTGAAAATCCGGCGAACCCGCAGATTCAGCGGGAACAGACCGGTAAGGAAATTCTGGAACAAGTTGACGGACCGATTCACGGATTTTGTTCCGGTATCGGCACAGGAGGAACCATTACAGGTATCGGGGAAATCTTAAAAGCAGAAAACCCTGATATGGTCATCTGGGCTGTTGAGCCGGAAGATGCGGCAATTCTGTCCGGTGGTTCCATTGGCACCCATCTGCAGATGGGAATCGGAGATGGTATTATCCCTGCGATTTTGAATCAGAATATCTATGATGATATTTGCATTGTCAAGGATGACGAGGCAATTCAAACCTCCAAAGATATGGCGGCAAAAGAGGGCATTATGTGCGGAATTTCCAGCGGAACCAATGTTGCGGCGGCAATTAAACTTGCAAAAAAACTTGGAGCGGGAAAGACAGTAGTGACGGTGCTTCCCGATACGGCGGAACGATATTTTTCCACCCCCTTGTTTGAAGATTAGCAGCATGAAGAACTATAAGATTACCGTTCAGTATGACGGCACAAGATACAACGGATGGCAAAAGCAAGGGAATACCCCCAATACCATTCAGGAAAAGTTTGAACAGATTTTGTATAAACTCTGCGGCAAAGAAACCCAAGTTTTTGCATCCGGAAGAACCGATGCAGGGGTTCACGCTACGGGGCAGGTTGCAAACTTTCAGTGTGACACGGATTTGTCGCTAAAGGAACTCATGGCATACCTCAATCGATATCTTCCAACTGATATTGCGGTTACCGCAATCGAGGAGGCAGACGAACGATTCCATAGTCGACTCAATGCGAAGACCAAAACCTATGAATACCGGATTGCACGTTCTAAACCGGATGTGTTTATCAGAAAATATGTTTATTATACAGAAGAAGAACCCGATTTAGAACTAATGCAACAAGCGGCAGAACAACTGCTTGGGAAACATGATTTCAAAGGGTTCAGTTCCGTTGGCAGAAGTAAAAAATCCACGGTTCGAACCATCCATTCTATTCGCATAGAGGAAGAGGCAAACAAGTTGTTAACCATTCGGATTTGCGGAAGTGGATTTTTGTATCACATGGTACGAATTATCGCGGGTACTCTGCTGGAGATTGGGACCGGAACCTTGGATGCAACTGTGATAGAAGAGGTTTTTCGGGAAAAGACAAGAAAAAAAGCGGGGCCAACATTGCCCGCCTGCGGATTGAGATTGATAGAAGTAACTTATGAATAAAAAAGAAGTGACCCTTGACTGCGTTTCTGCAATCAAGGGTCATTTCTGCTCACTCTTGATATCTAACATCTTTGGTTAACCTCTCTTTCTTAGGATGCCTTTTGCTACTTTTTTCAATACTTCAAACGCTTCTCTCAATCTTTTGTTCTTTTAGAAGAACCACTCTTGTTTGGATTGTTTTGGCTGCAAAAGGATGAGTTTGTGACTTTTTTGAAAACCGATTCGTATTTACTCTATGTAAAGCGTAACACCGCCGTGGATTTGGAACCATTAAGACCGAATCTTGTTTTCATCAAGTCAGGAGTTTCTTAGTACATTGGTCTGTCCTCCTTTTCAACTATAGTGTATCACAGTTTTTTGCGTATTGCAATTGACATCTTAGCAAAAAGTAAAACTGTGTTTTTAGTAAAATGGGAGAAAGTGAGAAAAAGATATTTACAAATGATAATAGTATATGATATAATAAATTTTAGTGGTGTAAAAATAAAGTGACAGTTTTTGTGAAAAATTGTCACTTTTCTTTATATAGACCAAAATGAGGTGGCATTGTGAAAATTGTAGTACAAAGGGTTTCAGAGGCAAAGGTAGTGATTTCGGGTACAACTGTCGGACAAATAGGAAAGGGATATCTTTTGCTATTGGGTATTGCCAATGAAGATACCAAAGAAATTGCTGATAAAATGATAGAAAAAGTGGCAAAACTTCGAATTTTTGAGGATAGCGAGGGGAGAACCAACCTTAGCATCGACCAGGTAGGCGGTGAGGTTTTGGTGGTTTCTCAGTTTACCTTGTACGCCGATTGTAAAAAGGGAAACCGTCCCAGTTTTGTCCATGCAGGCGCTCCCGAGATGGCTGAGGAATTATATGAGTATATGCTGGCTCGATGCGAGGAACTATTTGTGAAAACCCAGCATGGTGAGTTTGGCGCAGATATGCAAGTTTCGCTGATCAATGACGGACCGTTTACTATTTTGCTTGACAGTAAGGAAATTCTGGGATAAGGAGAGACAAGAGATGGAAAATCAATACTATGGGTATTATGAATATTTGGGAGAAGAGGGGAAACGGTGTTTTACTATGGTAATGCTTCCGTATCAAGGCGGAAAATTTCCTGTTGTCATTAAGCGAACCCCCTATGCCTCGGGGACCAAGAACAAAAAGGAAGAGGATGTTCTTGCCGAGTGCATGAAAGAAAATGAAAAATGGATGAAGAACGGCTATGCGGTGGTTTTGCAGCATTGCCGCGGCAAGGGAAAAAGTGAGGGAGACTGCATTCCGTTCGTCAACGAGAGAGAGGACGGACTTAAACTGCATGCGTATATCCGTAGTTCAGAGTTTTATGATGGAGAACTTTATCTATGGGGTGGCAGTTATTGCTGTGAAGTCCATTATCTGACGGCACCCTATCCGGAGGACATCAAAGGTGCCGTGCTTCGGGTCAAGGATACTGAGAGGTATAACTTTGCTTATCGGAACGGATGTTTCAAAAAAGGTTTAATGGGAGACTGGTATGTGACAGAACTTTATAACCGTCTTCCCCATACCGAAAAAAACTATACCAAAAAATCCTTTGATTTATTGCCGCTTTCTGCTTTTTCAAAGACTGTATTCGGTCATGCTGCACCGGAATGGGATGAGATGCTGAAACATCCGAATAAAGACGATGCCTATTGGCAGACACCGGACGGTGGCGTACAGATGAAAGATGCCATCAAAGATGTACATTTCCCCATTTTGTTGGAAACTGCACTGCATGATATTTTTGAAGGCGGTGTTTTTGATACCTGGAATGGAATGACTGAGTCAACCAAAGCAAGGTCGGCGTTTTTGGTGTCCGCTTACGGACATCCTGATGAGCGAGCAGACAGCGTGCTGGAATTTCCTCAAGGAAGAAGAAGTGATTATTTTGGCGCGGACTATGATTTGGCATGGTTTGAGTATCTTAGAGGAAAACGGGAATCTCCGGCTGTTCTTGGGAAAGTTACCTATTATAACCTCTTTTTAAACGAATGGAGATGCGATGATTTCTATACCGCAACCAAAACCAAAACCCTGAAACTGGGCGAGGAAACGGTTACCTATACCTACAATCCGTATGACGCACCGGAGTTTCCCGGCGGACTTTCCACCAATTTTGGCGGTGTTACCTTTATGGATAAGCCAAACAAGCGCTTTGATGTGGTAACAAGATACACCGAACCGTTTGAGGAAGATACGCTGGTCAAAGGAAAGATGACGGCACGGCTTACCGTGTCCTCGGATTGTCCGGACACCTGTTTTGTCATGCGTTTAAGCATTGAAAAGCCTGAGGGGGATTTTGGCCTGCGTGATGATATTACCACCTTGTGTTATCAGTTGGGAGAATATCAGGAAAACACCAAGGTAACATTGGATTTTACCTTTGATGAACATGCGTTCCTGATTCAAAAGGGAGAACGTTTGCGTATTGATATTGCTTCGGCAGATAACAATAACTATATCAGACACACCAATCAAAAAGGTCTCTTCAGCGAACAAACCACGGCACAACCTGCAAGAAATACCATTTACCTTGGAGAATCTTCTTTGACGCTACCGTGTTGCGAAAATTAGGAATTTCAAAGGCAACGTTTCTGTAAAAAGCAAACAGAACAAAATTTTCTCTTGAAATATCAAGGAAACAGTGATATACTATAAAAAATGAATAAAAACGGGAGCTTGTAGTACAGGCTGAGAGGAAGGT
>JAZQFW010000025.1:0-16393 GCA_045539735.1 Ructibacterium sp.
TGTCATGGGGCAAACAACTTTAGCCTCTAACAGGCAAACGACATTATCCTGAAACAGAATATAGAAAGACCTTGTATGGGCTTATTTGATAAGCCTGTTCGGGGTCTTTTTTTTGTGCCCTCAACAGAGCCATCAACAATAGCCCGAAACCCAACAAACGCCGAAAACAAAGGGTTTTCAGCCAAAAACGAAAGAAAGAATAGCCGACAACACAACCGAAAACGACCGTGCTTTGAGACCGGAAAAACGAGAGAAAAGGGACGGAGAGAGTGGTGGGCGAGGGTTGTAGGCAAGAGTTGTAGGCTAGGATAGTGAAATTTGCACTTTAGAGGATAAAGTGGAGTGCACGGCGACATATAGTTTTCCCCAAAACACGCTTTTGGGAAAATGGCTAGGATTTGGGAAAACGCTAGAAACGGCGTAAATACGAGGTTTTTTGGTTTCCCAAAAGTTTCGTTTTTGAGAGCAATTTGGGAAAATCAGTGTTTTTGGAAAGTTTTTGGGAATAATTTGGGAGGTGAGAAAGTGAAGAAAAAGAACTACAAAGGCAAGTGCGAAAAACGAAAAGTCAGTAAGTGTAAGGAGGTGTGTAGGACTTATAATCCCATTCAATATGCTTATGTGGATGTACTTGAAAAAAGAAAGGATGTGGTGGAGATAAGGTGTAATGTCCCATTGGAAGGACAAGAGGAAGAATACACCACTGACTTTGTATGTGTATTGGAGAGTGGAGAACTTATGGTGCGTGAGACGGTGTACCGTAAACTCTTGACAAAACCATTAACTATGAAACTGTTGGATATGTCTCGAAAGTACTGGACGAGGCGAGGAGTAAAAAACTGGGGGATTGTTCTTGATGAAGTTGCTAAAGAATGAAAATAGTATTATCCGTGTAATAAAAGAATATGAGAAAGATGCGTTAGTTATTGATTGCGTGAAAGGTACTATGCCAAAGAAAATCGCTCTAACAGAATTGGAGGAATTCGTGGAGTGTAGCGACGAGGAATTGTATACGAAAACAGATGTAAATAGTGTGGATGTCGAATCGTTAGATGCAAAGAGCAGGAAAGAGGCTTATAACCGATATACCATGATAGCAGGCATACTTCCCTATCTTGAAAACGAGCGACAAAGGAGTGATGTAATTGCAGAAATGGCAAAAGAGTGGAATGTCAGCAAACAAACCATTCGACATTATTTGTGCAGGTATCTCATTTATCAAAATGTGGGTGTATTAGCATCTAAGAGAATTGTTGTCGAAAGAACCCTGACGCAAGATGAACGAAATATGCAGTGGGCGTTGAACCGGTATTATTTTACCAAGAATCGTAACAGCCTGGCAGTAGCGTATCAATATATGCTTCAACATAAATACAGGGATGAGGAAGGGAAATTGTTGAATGACTACCCATCTATACATCAGTTCAGGTATTTCTTTAGAAAGACAAGGAAGGAAGAAAAATATATTATTTCTCGCGAAGGTTTGACCTGCTATCAAAGAGATTATAGACCTCTGGTAGGAGGAGGTGTACCAGCATATGTATCTGCCGTTGGTGTTGGGATGTTAGATTCCACTGTGGCTGATGTTTTCCTAGTTGATTCTAGCGGTAATTTAGTTGGGAGACCTACAGTGACAATTTGTATTGATGCGTTTAGTGGCTATTGTATGGGGTATGCCCTTACATGGGAGGGCGGAATGTATTCGTTGCGAAGCCTTATGTTAAATATCATTGCCGATAAAGTAAAATGGTGCGAACGATTTGGAGTAGTAATTGAGCGAGAACAATGGAATTGTAGCCAATTACCAGGAACTTTTCTGACTGACATGGGCCGAGAGTATACTTCGTATGCGTTTGAACAAATCACAGAACTTGGACCAAAGGTAACAAACCTTCCTCCATTTCGCCCCGATTTAAAATCTAAGGTGGAGCGTTTCTTTGGATTGTTGAATTCGACGTATGTTCCGCTACTTCGTGGACGCGGAACA
The DNA here is from genome assembly GCA_045539735.1 of Ructibacterium sp. Lineage (GTDB taxonomy): Bacteria > Bacillota > Clostridia > Monoglobales > Monoglobaceae > Ructibacterium. The sequence continues at coordinate 1,988 of JAZQFW010000025.1, forward strand.
ATTGAAAACGATTATCAGGAGCGAGGAGCGCACGATTACAGATTTGATGCTCGTCTGACTATTGATGAGTTTGAAACCATCCTTATCAGATGTATTTTGCATTTGAACAATTACCGTTTGATAGAAAACTTTCCGTATACAGAACAAATGTTGCAGGAACAGGTTAAACCATATTCGACTGCAATATGGAACTGGGGGATTCAGCAATTGGGTGCAAATTTAATTTCCGTCGGACAAGATGAATTAGTATTTACTTTATTACCTAGAACGCAAGGAACCTTTTCGAGAGAGGGACTAAAGGTGAACCGTCTTCGTTATCATAGAGAAGGTTTTACAGAACAGTATTTAAAAGGTGGAACGGCTGTAGTTGCTTATAATCCGGATGATGTTACTTCTGTTTGGTTGGTGGATGAGGGTAAGTATTTAGAATTCAGTATTATAGAATCGCGATATAGCGGGAAAGATTTGCAAACGGTACATACACAGAAACAGCAACAGAAAGCATTGGTCAGAGACTGTGTGTCAGAAAGTCTGCAAGCGCAAATTGAATTAGCAGAACATATTGAAACGATTGCCAATAGTGCAAAGAGATATACGGATGTTCATATCAAAGATGTGAGAAAGAACAGAGGCAAAGAGAAACAAAGTAGACATATTGATTTTATGAAGGAGGGGACAAGAAGTGGAAAGAGCAAGTGATTTATTGCCACCTATGTTGACAGGAGAGGAGTTGGACCGAAAACTGACGGTTTTACCAGAGATAACAATCAATCCACAAACAGACAGTGTTGCAACGCGATTAACAGCCTTATCAGATATATACAATGTGTATGTATGCAATACAATGTCGCGAGAGACATATTATCAATTCTACTTGGCTCTCTTGCGGTCGCTACAGAAAAAGAACAGTAGGGAAGCGATTGCACAACATTATGAGAACAATAAGATGATGCATGGTCAACATTATACTGGTTTACTAGGTGGTGTTGATAGTGCCAGTTTGTTAGGGGACTCGGGAATTGGGAAATCAACAACAATTAGCAGGGTTATAGAAGCAATTGGTGGGAATACAATTATCGAAACTGATGAGCCATATTCTAAGATGATTCCATGCTTGGTGGTATCTACGCCGTTTGATGCATCTGTAAAAGGGCTACTATATAACATACTCTTGCAGATAGACAAATGTTTAGGTACGAATCATTATGAACATGCTACTAAAATAAGAGCATCCACCGAAATGCTAGTCGGCTTAACCTCGCAAATTTTACAGACTACCACACTATTGGTTTGTATAGATGAAATACAGCACGTTGTCTTTCATAAAAGAGGTCGGCTTTTAGTTAATTGTTTGACCAATATCATCAATTGTAGTGGTGTGAGTATGTTCTTTATTGGCACGCCAGAATGCAGGAATTTTTTCGAGCAAGCAATGCAGTTGGCAAGACGCTCATTGGGACTTCAATATGAAGCAATGGAATTTGGAGAGGATTTCAAAAGGGTATGTAAGGTTCTGTACAGTTACCAATATGTAAGAAATAGAACTGAAATTACGGATGCGATGCTAACATATCTATACGAACATAGCCAGGGAAATGTGGCAGTGCTTGTTTCGCTTATCCACGATGCACAGCAGATTTCAATATTGAATGGTCGCGAGGTGTTAGATGTCGAAGCATTGAATGAGGCTTATAAAAAACGTTTGACGATGTTGCATGGTTATATTAAGCCTAAGCCAAAAGTAAAAGGGACTTCGAAGAGAGCAAAGCCAAAGGGACTAGAGCAAAGTGTTGAATTGCTCGAGGATGCTCAATGTGAATTTAATATTTCAACCATAATTATGAAGGCAGGAAATGAAGGTAGAGAAATCGTAGAATTCGCAAAGCAGTATATAGAAGTAGAGGAGGTGCGGATTTGATAACACACTTCCCGAGCGTGCGACCAGACGAACTTTCCTATAGTTGGTTCGCGAGATTTCGAATACATACAGGGTGTTTTGGTTTTTCGACGGCAGCGCAACTTCTATATGGGCGGAAATTATTACATCCAAGTGAAGAATTCATTAACACGGTAACTGATGAGGTGTTACCTATTATCACTAGAAACATGACTATGTCAGATATTGTTTTGCAGCATACAATGTTTCCATATTATGGCAGGTTTGTACCGAAGGATAGACGGAATAGTGCTTTTAGCATGTTGTGTGAAAACAAAGGCTATTCCAAACCGATTTTGCCTATACCTGTAAAACAAGAAACAGAAAAGAAAAGATATCTGCGATTCTGTCCGATATGTTCTGATGAGGCACGCGAAAGGTATTCGGAATCGTACTGGAACCGGATTCATCAGATGCCGAGAGTACGGATTTGTCCCGTACATTATTGTCAGTTAGTAGAAAGTAATATTGAAATTAGTAGTCGGCCAAGTCCAGGTCTCTTTACGGCCGAAGAGTGTATTAGGGATGCAGAAATTATCTATTCAGAAAATGAAGTGGAGCGAGACCTTGCCTCATATGTAATGAAAGTATTTCTTGCTGACATGGACTTGGATAACGAAATTCAGATAGGCGATTATATGCAAGTAAAATTAGAGTTGACCAAGCACGTTGCAATGTGCAGTTCTAAGATAAGGGTAGCAAGGTTTGCTGAAGAGGTTAACAATTATTATATGAAGGCAATTGGAGAAAGCGTGGGAGTGCCAGACCACTTTCGGCGTTTGTTGGAAAATAAGAGATTTAATACACACGAAATTTGTATGATAGCAATGTATCTCGGAATACCAGCAGAAGAACTCATCCAAATGAAATTGCCGAGTGAGAACCGGGAACAACGGTTGTCTAAAGAAATCTATCATCTAAGAGCGCAAGGTTACAATTATAAAGAGATAGCAGAAGATATTGGGTTATCCTATGATGCTACCAAATCGATAGCAGTACGCAATAAGGAGAAGTGGCCACAAATAAAGGAAATAGGTGTCTGGGAAAGAATGGACATTCAAAGAGTAAATTGCGTGAAAGAGGAACTCAAACGAATGCGGTATGACAGTGAATCAAGACCTGTTCGAATTACTCGGAAAATGGTTGCGAATATGTTGGGAATCGACAAACAACATATGAATAAGGAAAACGAACACACCTTGGAGTTTGGCAAGTTATATGAAACGCCGGAACAATTTTGGGCGCGTAAATTAGTATGGGCGTTTGGAAAATGTCATAATGGAAATCGGTTTCCCTATTGGTCAGAATTACGAAATGTGGCAGGTATTGATAGAGGACAAGGACTTCGTTGCCTACCTTATATAAAAGATATGTTAGATGAGGCTCGATATGAATGGGTGCGTACAATTCTTATATCAGATGATAAAGCAGAGAAGTCGCCTAAGGCTCAAGTGGCAAAACGGATTATGCTGGAACATAGTAAACATTTCGGAGGGAATATGACAAATGTGGCTGTTATGAAAATGGCTGGTATATCCAAAGCAAGTTTCAATAGATACCGAAAAGAATTGCTAGAAGAAATAGCGGAACGAAAACTGGCAGAGAAAGCATAGATAAGGAAAAGAGAGTTTGAGGCATGATCCAACAACTCCGTTGTTGGATTACAGCCCTAAACACTAGAGCATTGTTAAGAAAAAAGAAAGAAAGGAACGATAGAATGACAAAACAACACGAAGAAGAATTATTAGAAATGGTAACTAACAATACAATTAATCCGTTACAGGATGACGACACTTTTGTTGTGGGATGCAAGCAATGTGGAAAGTGTTGCAGAAATCGAAATGACATTATATTGAATTCGTTCGATATTTTCCATGTTGCACAAGCAACAGGAAAGTCCTTACAAGAGGTTATCAATAAATATGGAGAAGCATATATAGGAGAATCTTCTGGGCTTCCATTGGTCCTTCTGAAATACCGAGAAGATTCTTTTGGCACTGGAACTACCTGCTATTTTTTAGGAAAGAAGGGCGACAAATATTATTGCAGGATTAACGATAAGAAGCCGTTTGTTTGCAAGACATATCCCTTGGAGCGAATGACGGTCTTTGAAGAGATGGAAAAAGTAGAGGCTTTTGCGCCTATATATCATGCTCAGGCTCATTACAAAGAATACGACTGTATAGGGATTAAAGATGCAATAGAAAATAACGAGAGCCATACGGTTTTGGAATGGGTCGGTGGAAAAGAGAAAAAAGACCTAGCAGATGCTTTTTGGAGAATATATTCACAGTTTCTATACGATTTAGATAATATTGTTGACTTACAGGCTTTTGTAGAACATAAGGACCAATCATTGGTAGATAGGGTTATGAATTACTTTTATCAGACATATTATCTGGATTATCATTGTGACAGTACTGAAGAAGAATTTTTAAAACAATACAAAAGTAACACGGAAGATATTATACAAATATTTCAGGCGGTGGTAAAACGGTTTCCGAAATACGCAGCAAAAAAAGAGATAAAAAGAAAGGAACAGAGATAATGAATATTAATAGGAAAACAAGTGATACAACAGAGTTAATTAAACTCTTTTCAAAAATCGAAGAACTCAGGATGGGGTATGAAGATGTGTTGGCTTTTGTATATGAAGATGTGCCATATATGTGTAATGCTCATGCCAACAGTTATACGGTGGGAGGAAAGCCGGGAACATTAGACGATTTCTTGAAAGTAAAAGAAGAAGTGGAAATAGAACTAAATTGCCGGGGATTCAGCATTCATATACGCCCACCACATAAACGAAAGCCGAAGAAGTAAGTAAGGAGTGAGGGAGGACACGGCGGGGTGTTGTAAGTATGCAGTTGGTTGGCAAGCATAGGGGAAGCCTATAATAAGAAACAAAAGCCTACAATTCAGTCAAAAACATTTGCTTTATATAATTAACAAAGAATTATTTGACTGAAAGGTGTGTAAGCGAGCAAGGGCTTGATACTTTGTTTTATATGAAAGGACTTTCTTTTTGTTTCATAAGGCAAACGGTGTCAAGCGTGTTAGAGAGTAATGTAAGCGTTATAGGCAATAGATTGTTATAGGCTATATGTGTTTATGCAATCTTCGAAAGGCATAAAGCGAGTTTGAGGCTTCTACTCAAGGTATAGGTCTTAAGACAGGTGTGAAATGAAAACAATTTCATAGGGAGAACAACTTCGTGGTGTTCAGTGAACATTAGGCAACCGAAAACGGTTGTCTTTTTTTGTGCAAATGTTTTGCAAATTGATAAAATTGTTTGTGCAACTTTAACAAAAATAAAAAAATATCAATCAATTTATAAAAAAAGCAAAAAAAATATCATACTAACTATGAATGGTCTGACAACAATGCAAATTGTTTGATGATTAAAAAATAAAAAGAAGGGAGGACAGCGGGATGTCAATAAAAGTAAAAGAAACATATGCGGATAGGATGTCTACACAAGAAAGACAGGAAATGAAACGGAAAATCGAAAAGGCGTTAAATCAGCATGAGCGTTTTCAACGCAGATATTACAGTCCATCTTTAGACCACAACGAACGCAAAGCATTTGAGGAAGCAAACGAGTTTATTGTTTGTTTTAGATATGACCACAAGGAGTATACATATACTTGTCGCCTGCCATATAGCCAAAATGACGATACTTGTAGTTTTAGGATGTACATATACAAAGGTTGTTTCTGCGAGGATAAGAAGCGAGTCACTGTGCGAACTTTCAAGCGGATTCTCGGAGAATTGCAGGACGCAGATAGAAGACAGGCTAAGAGTAACAAGGAATTATAAAGCAAGTATGAAGCGCAGATCTGCGCTTCATACAAGAAAGAATATTAAAATTAGGAGAAAAAAATTATGGGAATTAATATTACAAAAATGATTAAAAATGCAAAACCGGGGGAGGTTATCACGATAGCATATCCTTGTGGTTCTGGTAAAACAATGGGCGTAATTAAGTTCGCCCAAAGTAAGAAAGGGCTTAAAGGTTCGAAAAAAAGAATCCTCTTCCTAAGTCCACGTAAAACGCTTCGTTTTCAGAATAAGGACACATTCAAGGACAATGCAAATGTCACAAGTATGACAATACAAACACTCAACTTCATCGAGAACAGAGAGTGTTTGTATGAATGCTATGATTACATTTTTGTAGACGAAGCACAGTGTATTATTTTAGATGCAGCGTTTAACCAGGACATGGTACTGATTATGGAAGATTTGTTTACAAACTATGTGTTTGCCAAGAAAGGTGTTTTGGTTGCTATGACGGGGACGGATGTTGGGATGCAGAATTATTTCAAGACCGCATATGGTGCAGAGAGTAAAGTATTTTACGAAAAAGATAAGATTGACTTTTTAAAAGGGGATATGTTCGCTTTTATACATAATGGATATTCGGCTATTCGAATTATTCGTGAGAAGTTGGAAAAAGGTGAGAAAGTAATTTATTTTAGTCAAACAATCAAAGAGATAGATACGCTTTTAGCAGAATTTCCAGGAGAAACAATGGTAATTGTTTCGCAAAACTCGGATGATTATGACCGCTTATGTGGCGGGAAAAATAAAGAAAAAGAAAAGGCAGATTTCTTGAAAGACAAAAAACTTCCAGATAAATATAATTTGTTAGTATGCACCAAGGCGTTAGATGTGGGCGTTTCGGTCATCGACAATTCCGTGACTACGGTTGTCATTTCTGGAGGTATTCTTGAACTTGCAACAATGCGTCAAATGCTTTCGCGTAAGAGAATTGAAGGAAACGAAAAAATCGACTTGTATGTCATATTGCCAGAGACCAAGTCGATTGCTCAACGCAAGAGAAGAGCGGAAGAACGATACAAATTGTATAAGTTGTATATGGAGAATCCATCGGAGTACGCAAAACAGATGGCAGGCAAACGTCTTAAGCAGGGCGAGTTAATATTTCCTATTGGAAGTAGCGAAGACGGTACACCTCAATATGCTGTCGATTGGCCAGCAGTGGCTTATACCGAATATATGCTTGCCACAACATTGAAGACCCCGAAAGTATATGCGTATCAAAGATGTGTGTCAGATATGTTAGGATGCGAGGGCGTAGTACTTCCAGATGAAGGTCAGGAGGCGTTGGAGGCATTAGTAGGTGTGAAACTGACGAATAAAGAAGAAAAGATGATGCTGATTTCAGCATTAGGGAATTTGTTCAAGAGCCCTAAATGCATCAATCGTTTGCTTGAAGAATGGGGATTGCCGTACAGAATTAAGGACAGGCAGTACGCAAATCTGGGGACAGATAAGAATGGGACCATTCGTCAGACGAATCGAGCATGGATGTTGGTACGCATCTAAAAAAGTTTTGGGAAACCCCTAAAAATCGGCTTATTTTGAACCAAAATCGGTCGGTTTATATCATATTAATTATAGGTAGGACTTGCGGATTATTCTCTTCATGGCTCCTTTTTTATGTGTTACACCGTGAGTCTTGCCACTGCACCCCAAATGGCTCTTTTGAGCCTAGGGGGCACAAACTACAAATAATAAATCGAATTAAGGAGGTTACAAAAATGGTAACAAATATAGAAGTAGAAATTTATCATTCATTATGGAATCGTCCTAGACCGCATCGCTTCCCGGTGGAAGTTTATGCAGGAGGAAAATACATAATGGTATCGAAATCCCAATGGGAAGACATTTTAGCCAGGGTGGCTGAAGAGCAATATCAAGATTATTTAAAGGAGGCATAATTATATGAACAGAGAAGGATATAAATTTTCAAAGGAACAATTAAATCAAGCAAGAGAGGCAAGTTTGGCAGATTATCTGCTTCAAGATTCGGACCGTTTTTATGAAGACGAACGAGGATTTATCCGAGACAAACAGCGTCCAAAGTTCAAGGTCGATAGAAAACGGAATAAGTACTTTTTGAATGTGGAAGGAAGCGAATTTAGCGTTGGTAACCCTATTGAGTATGTAGACCATATTATGGGATTTGGCTTTGTGAAGGCAGTTGACGAATTACTCGATTTCGTCCATGGTGTTAAAAAACAGATACCAACAAGAACGTCCTCTTCATCTGAATCGAGTTCGTTTTCGGATGAAGAATTTGAATATTATCTTAAAATGGCTGAGCAAGATGCAGAATATCAAGAATTATATGAAGAGTATTAAAAGCAACCAGGCGCGCATGATCGCGCCTGGGCAATATAAACATACATCGAAATTTAAGGAAAGGGGAGTAGATTGTATGACAAAACAAGATTTTGAAGAAGCGTTAAAAATCAAACAGCAAATTTCAGAGTTGAAGATGGCGGAAGAAGCGGGTATTTCTATTGACAAGAAACGCTTGAAAGCGCTGGAAAAACAGTTGGCAGGTGTCAAGAAGAGATTTAATGGTATGGCGAAAGGTTTGGATTATGAGGTGGCAAATATTTTAGAACTTCATTACATCTGTGGACTCCCATATCGCATGGTCCAAAAGTATAAATACGGCTGCAATTTTTGTGAAAGCCACCCACGAAAAATTGTGGAACGTTATTTCGCAAGTAATAGTTGAGAGGAGGTGTAAAGCGTATGCATGTAACTAGAGAATTATATGATGAAATTAGAGAAGTTAGGAATCAAATTGAGAGACTTAGAATTGTAAGGGAATCGGGTATATCCAATAAGCATGTGGATTTTCTTATCCAACACTACAAAAAGCAGTTTACATATCTAAAAGGGTGGATAGAGGCGGTTCTGAAACATACAGATTCCGAAACGAAATTAATAATCGAATACTATTATTTTCACGGTTTAACTGAGGCAGAGATTGCGGAGTTTGTGTGCAATGGTAGCAGAGGAGCAGAAAGCATTCGAAATGTTATCGACACGCATTTGGAATGGATTTCGGCAAAAAAAGAAAAATCATATCTGTAATAATACCTGACGTAGGAGAGGTGGTGATGTGTTTATCTGATGCACATCGCTATCGCCTTCTAAGTATAGTAGCAAAAAAATATGTGTAAAGGAGAATGTATAAAATGACTAGAGAAAGAAAATATGAACTTGATGATTTAATTAACGATATAGAAAACCTTAAAGAAAAAATATGGAATAAGCATCGTGCTATTTCATGGATGAGCGAAGTCGAGGAGGACCAGCGAGATAGTTTGCCAGAAGAAATGGAAACATCAATAGAGTATGAAGAAATGCATACGATAGTTTACTTTTTAGATGAGGCTGATAGGCATTTGTCTGAGGCGGAAGATGAGATAGAAAAGGCTCTGCGAGAACTATATACTATTACACGCGAACATTGTTATCATTGTATGTGATAAATCATAATAACTATAGGTATTATTAATAAAGAAAGGTGGATGTTTAATGGTTCGGGTAGAACAATATGATGAGAAAATGAACTATGAGAAATTTTGTGAAGCATTACAAAAGGAAATCCCATTACATATAGAAAGTAATATTTTACCCTGGCAAGTAAAAATATATCTGGCTGGGTATAAGGCAGATGCGAGTAGTCAATTAGGACAAGCACTGATATATCAGGCCAACAATGGCAATACAGGTGATACTGTTTTAAAAGAGGATTGTTTAGCAATCGATAAAATTGCAGAAATAGGAGTCGCCTTGGTTATAAGTCTTAAAATGCTGTATGAGGCATATCGGGCAAATGATATGGAGGTAGTATTAGATGCCCTTTTTGATGCATATGCTACGCTTGAAAGAGTAATAGGAATTGCTCCAAATGAAACAGACGTCGCAGAGTATTTATCATAGAATTTTTCTCCGGGGAAGAGGTTGTGTAGTTAGCACGACCTCTTTTTCTATTATGTGTTTTGATATGACATGGGGGTAAATATCATAATAATATCGAAGATAAAAAATAAAGCAGGCTGGATGATTGATGAAACATTACCAACTGCAAAAAAGAAGAAAATGGAGGAAATGACTATGAAAAAACAAATGAAACAAGGAACAATGGAGTACGCAGAATTTTGCGAAGAGATTTTTCGCAGATTGAGAGAGGATGAGGAATTGAATTTAAACAATGTTAGGATGACGTTGTTTACTAATGGATGTGTATGTCAATGTCCTGAGGATTCTAGACTCATCAAGAGATTAAATCAACAATATTATCAAAGCAAGTCAGATGTGGTTCGTGGCGATTGGACTATTGTGTACAAAGATGATGGAAGCGAGTACGAAATTCCTTTAACGCAGTTATATCAACTGCATAGACACTTAGGCGGTGATATGAAACTGGTTTGGTGTGAAATTTGCAATGCTTTGAACAGTTCTAGTACATCTAGAAAGTATACTTGGTTGAATGGTATATGGGAATACGAGCGTATGAAGGAACATCTAGTTATGCGAATGGTTCCATTACGCAAGTCTACCTGTGATGGTTGCGTAGGATTTACACACGGAGATATGGCAATAGTTCTCTGTGATATTTCAGAGCGAGATGAAGAAAAATCGCGAGTGCAACAAGATTGTTTGGGATATTGGTGCAAGGATGAGACCGATGTTTTTCGAGAGACTTTTAATCATATGTTAGACCAATATGTACCGGACATCGATATGACACTAGATGATAGCATAACCGGTATTGATTATGCCACACTTCATCGGTATACCGATATTAACAACCCAATTACAATTTCGGATAAAGAGCATGTTTTGGGCTCAATTATGTTGTATTGCCCTGGTGTGCAACAGGCCACCTCCGCTATGATTGGATTTGGCAATTTCTATTCAATAATGCCAACCTTTGACAAGGCATTGATTTATCCAGCATCACGTGTAACAGAACAACAAGTGCGTGACAAATTACGAGAAATCTTACGAGAAACGCCTGAAGACAAGATATTATCTAGGCAGGTTTGTTATTACGACAACAAGTGTAATTATTTGAAGGTCTTATAATCAGTTGGTACAATTGAGAGGTCACCCCGCTGCGGCTGGGTGGCTTTTCTTGTTTGGAATCTGCGTAGCAGATCCAAACAATTTTACCTTCGGAAAAAGTTTGGAAAAATTACAAAAAGGGCCTTGATTAATATTGAAAAGCGCGCTAACATGCAGATAATTCCTCTTTGCTCAGTGGCTTACAAAAGGTTGCTGGCAAGACAATTTGAATGATGATACAAAGATTTACAAACTAAATAACATAGATGACAAGAGTCACAAAAATGACACGATAGGTCAATATCTTGCTTAATGATATTGCGTAATAGGTGTTTCGTTTTTGTGATTTTTTATTTGCAAAAAAGGAGGTGAGAAAATTTAAAATAAAGTGCTAGACATAGCGAAAAGGGTGAGTATTTATATAACAAAAATAAAGAAAGGAAGGATGAAAGTGAAAACAGAAGAATACGAGGCAATGATGACGGAAGAAGAAAGAGAAGCGATGACCCGCCAGCAATATCTGCACCAGTTGGATATGTTGCGAACTGTCAACACATTTTTGTTGATGGGATACGGGAAAGACATTAAAGGTATTTACGAGGGTATGAAGGCTCTGCACTACATATGTTCCGAAGACCAGATTGACTTCTATTGTGAATTTATAGGCACCCACAAAGGTGAAACCATTCAAGAAATCAATGACGCACTTTGGAGATTTTTGTGGGAGACAGAACCGCCAGAAATCCCAGAACCGGAAGAAGAGGAATCAGGGGAAAAGCCATACAGGAAAAAATCAATTCAATCGTATATGTGCCGAATTGTTGTTTTAAATCTGCTTGTAGATAGAATTGATTATCTAAGAAGCGTTATGAAAGCAAACAGGTTTGAGATGACACACTTTATTAATGCGGGCTATGACGCTTGTTATGTGAAAACAATGAAACGGGTTATCGAAGAGAATCTAGAGATGCACAGCCGAGATATTGCCCGGAGGGTCTATCGGTTATTGTACCAAGACGCAAAACACATGGACGGATTCATTTATAGCATTGACAAGTTGGATTTCTGGGACATGATACATACTTGCCGAGATAAATGGCAAACCGCAAGAAAACAGTATGAAGAGGAGGCGCATTGTGAATAAGAATACTGATTATTACGCGCCACCGAATCCTTACCAAAACGCCCCGTCTTGTGGTATTGACTTGTTGGAACTTCGCGGTATGCGAGGAGACAGGGTAAAAAATTACGAGAGTTGACAGAAGAAGAAATTGATAGATTTAGGATAAGAAAGGAAGATATAAATGAGAACAGAAAAAACAGGTAAGGAGCGATTTAATGAGTTGAGATATCAGATGGAGAAAAATAGTTTTGTTCTTTCGGTAATTGAAAGCCGTACGGCTGCGGTGCTCCACGCCGAATCCATGGGGTACGATGATACATCAACAGCAATGATTTGCCGTATTAACGTCGAATATGTCAAATTGATTAAAGCCGTAAAAGACCAACACCCAGGCAGTATTGAAGATATTGCACAGGAGTTATATGACAGAATTTACATGCAAACGGGATGGAAGCGAGACTATTCAAGATTTCAACTATTCGATGAGGAACTAATCGAAAGGTGGTTTATAGTCAAAGAGCAAGAAAGGCAGTTGAGAGCCGGGAACATTGACTTGGACGACCTTATCTCCACAGCGAAACATGCCTACTGGAGTAAAACCGGAAAGGATGTGGATGTGATTATTAGGGAGATAGAAGAAAAACCCGAACAGAAACAACAGGAAACAGAGCCAGAAAGTGAGCCGGAAACAGAGGGCAAGGATTTTGATTTCTTCGAATATCATAAGCAAGAAACAGAAGCGAAGTTGCTTTGTAGAATGTACCGTGAGGGAGTTATAGACGAAAAAACAGCACTAGAATACATTGATGAGCCGAGTTTGACACACGATGATTTTCTAAGGATTGTTGATAATTTTGCAGAGCAGGAGGAGAAAATAGATGAGTAGTTTAAGCCATGAGGAGAGGATTTTGAGTAGATGCAGGGATTTATTTTCCGGGCGAAATGTGACTCCCGAGTTCGCGGCAAAAACCTGCGGGATTTCTTTAGCAGAGTTCGAGGATTTTTACACCCAATACATAAACAGGCTATGCTATGCCATACAACACAAACATGAATTGTTCCTTTTTTCTGAGTTGCGTTTTCTTGTACTTTCCGGTTATATGCGACCGGACGAATGTGCCAAAAGATTTCTTGGCAACGATTCGCCAGAAAACATCGCGAAAATCGAGCGGTGGATAGAATCCCAGGGCGGAATCAATAAGGATTTGTCTTGGAGAAATGTGAGGTTTCTACAGGTAGAACAGAAAGAGCAGGAGACACAAAATGAAAAAAATTAGGGCAGAAATCAAAGTCATTTCTTCGGGTTTTGATAGTGTTAATGACATTACCAATTTTCTTGTTGAAACATCTGGATTGCCAAGAGAGAAAATCTTGGAGATACAGGCGGAAAATGATAGGGAATGGAAAGAAAAATATGGAATGACGGCAAAAGAAATGGTGGAGGCGAAGAATGAGAAAAATACTGAATAGGATGTATAGAGTGGCAATGATTTCGATTATCGTCTCCGGTCTTGTCTTCATTGCTCTGTGGGCTTTTGGTATTGTGACAGTAGTCCGGGGACACGGAAACAGTATGGAACCCACTCTGAAAGACGGCGAGACCTATCTGATGATAAAAACAGACCCCGAAAATATAAAGCGGGGAGATATTATTGGAGCGGTTTTGGAAGATGGGACCAAAGTGACAAAACGGGTGATTGGCTTACCGGGGGAGAAGGTCCTAATCGGGCACAGTATTATTTGGGTAGATGAGGACTGGATTGAGGAGCCCTATCTGGAATACCCTGGTTGGAACGACTTCGGCGAATATGATGCGAGTTTGACTTTGGGACCAAATGAGTTCTACATCATGGGCGACAACAGACGGGGTGGAACCTGGTGTGGGGTAGTTACTAGCGAGCAAATAATTGGGAGAGTGGTAGGAAAGTGACAAAAGAAAAAGAACAACAGATGATGCAGGAACTTGCAGAGTTTATCTTTGAGTTTGGTGATAAATGGGATGTTTTACTGGATATCAAAATTAAACCGAGAAAAGTGAAACAAAATAGAGGGGATGTATCATAATACAGGGGCGGAGAGGTATACTTTCGCCATCAAGAGGAAAGGAGTAGATAGAGTGAAAAAAAGAATTACAGCACTGATTTTATTAATTACAATTGTAGTTATTGGTTGTGGAAAAGTGGATGAAGAAATCGCATTAAACACATCTGACAAAGTTAAGGACATAGTAACAGAAACAGAGATAGTAGACGAAGAGAATGAAGTGTCGCAAGAGGATGACGAGGGGACAACAGAGGACCTTGCCACAGAAGTGGTAGAAGAGAATACCACGGAGACTGTTCCGACAGAGCAAGTAAAATCGGAAGAGGTGCAGAAGACAGAACAGAAGAAAACGCAAACCAAGGCGGAAGCACCTGCAGTTACAACTCCAACAGTTAATGAACCA
>JAZQFW010000026.1:0-31677 GCA_045539735.1 Ructibacterium sp.
TTTGTCTTCCTAAGACCGCTTGGCCTCCGACTTGTTCCTATCATTATGCTGTTGAATTGCAGGGCAAAAAGGATTATAAAACAGCTGTCTTTGAATATGAAAAGGTCATTGAAGACGACTTGAATTATGAGAATGCTAAGAAATCTATCGAAGAGTGTAAATTGCTTCTGTCAAGTGAGGCATATACTATGGCGGTTGCCTATGAGGGAAGTTGTGATTGGGCTAAGGCTGTTGAAAACTATTCCTATGTTATTGAGCTCGACAAAAATTATACAAATGCACAAGCAAAAATTGTAGAATTGAAAAAGAAGTTGCTTGATAGTACACTTTCAAAGTTGATGGAGTATAAGACTTCCAATGATTTTGAAAAAGCATTAGAATTAATTGCGTTAACAGAAAAGTATACACAAAGCGATGACTTGAATTTTTATAAAGAACACTTTAATACACAAAAGAAAATTGCAGATGTTGTTAAGTTTAACTATAATCATGGACCATTTACTTTATATAAAAAATATAGCTCTGGCAGAGTGATGTATACCACCTATGTTGAAACATTTAATATAACATCCGCTGAACGAGTGAGGGATGGAGATTTAAAACTTATATGTGACATTACAGGAATGACCGATTGGGATTTTTGTAGCTTTAAGATGAAATGCTATAACTCTAATGGATTTTTGAAAGATTCAGTTAGTATTACAGCCTCTGTTTCGAAAAACGAACCTTTTAAAGTTACAGATGAAATCTTTATCCCGTATGATACAGTAAAAGTTGAATTTGACGCAGATTAAAACGCAAAAATTAAAAAGGAGTGTTTTACAAATGAAAAGATTTTTATCAATTATGCTTAGTTTATTAGTTATTTTACCTATATTTGTGACAACCAATTCTTTTGCTAAATATATTGATGGTTGGAATTATGGTGATGTAAGATGGGAAATTAACGACTCGACACTTACCATATATGGAAACGGAGAAATGCCAGAGGAGTATAATCGTTATCGTTGTTGGAATGATTACTCCGACCTAATAAAAACAATTGTTATAGAAGATGGCGTGACATCAATTGCAGATGACGCATTTTCTGGTTTTAAAAAGTTAGAAAATATTACAATCCCCGATAGCGTTACAATGATTGGTAAAGGAGCGTTTGCGTATTGTAGCAGTTTAGAAAGCATAATTATACCAAACAGTGTAAAAACAATTAATATGCAAGCTTTTGAGGGGTGTTCAAAATTAAAAAATGTGACATTGCCAAAGGGTATAAAGCGTATAGATCAAATGTTGTTTTGGTTTTGTGAAAGTTTAGAGACAGTAACAATACCATACGGTGTGGAATCGATTGATTATCAAGCATTTAGTGCGTGCGACGGATTAAAAAATGTGACAATCCCAGATACGGTTTCAGTTATAGGAGCAGAAGCTTTTGGGGGCTGTGATAATTTGGAGAGCATTCATATTCCGTATGGGATTAAAACGATAGAGAGAGACACTTTTTCTTATTGCAAAAAGTTAAAAAATATAGAAATTCCTAGAAGTGTACAAACAATTGAGCAGGATGCGTTTTCTCATTGCCAAAGGTTACAAAGCGTAGAAATTCCTGGAAATGTAAAAGAGATTAAATATCGGGCGTTTGAGGGGTGTGATTCTCTATATAGTATAACGATTCCTGATAGCGTCATTTCAGTTTACCCACATGCCTTTTCGGATTGTAAAAATTTAAGTAAGGTTTCTTTTTCTGAAAAAACAAATATTGCGGATGATGCATTTCAAAATTGTTTTAAATTAGGTACAGAACTTAGCAAGGATCCAAATTCGATTTCAAGAGATGAATTTGACAAAGGGATGGCAAAGGGAATTGCATATTTTAATAAAGCAATGTATTACGAAGCCAAAGATGAATTCCAATGGTTCTGTGATTATAATTGGGGAAGAATGAATGAAGGACAACAGAAATATGCATTAGATTATTTGGGTGGAGCAAAAGCAAAAATTGCAGAGTGGGAAAATAAGCAGTATTATAGCGGAACGAATATTCCTACATATACAAACTTTACAGGAAGAACGGTTTCTGCAACAACAGTTCGACAGGAAGGAAGTCAATATTTATACCAGTATCCCATAAATTATAACGATGATAGTATAATTAACGAGAGTAATAAGTACATGACAATGATAAGATCTTTAGGATGGAAAAATTATTCTCAAAAAAGGTCTGAATATGGTATAACTTTCTATTTCAGAAAAAATGCATCAATGATAGGAGTAAATATTGATTTTAAAAATTATACAGTTATTATTTCCATGATAATCAAGTAAATAACAACATAAAACGGGTAGATTTTTAGTCAAGATAATTTAATAAGATACAAGGAAGTGCAAAACAGTGGATAATTTACTTGAAATTTTAAGTTTTCAGGATGCTATGAAACAAACCGAAAGTCAGCAGAGTATGAGTGGTATCGCAAATGACCTTATTATGGATGGAAGCTATACAAATACTGTTGATTTGGTAAGCGATATGCTGGATTTGCAACTTAATAAAAACAAGTATTAATAAGGGAAGAGCCTTGCTTCGGCGAAGCCGGAGCCAAAGGCTCCGACCGCCTCAACTTTTTGTTAATTAGTTTAGTAGATTAGAAATCAGGTGTTTAGGGCATCTGGTTTCTTTTCTTTTAGGGTTTTTTGGTACTTATAAAAGGTGCTCTTTTTCATTCCAAGTATCTTTATTGCATCGGTTGGGCGAAGCTCACCAGATACGATTTTTTGATTGATTTCAAGGAAATTATCAGGGAGTTTTGCTTTTGGCCTGCCATACGTAGCCCATTTTGCTGTGTCCAATTTCATTGCTTCAATGCCTTCTTTTTGACGAGAGAGGATGTACGAACGCTCCAATTCCGCTACAGCTCCGAAAACAGTAAGCATAAATTTGCCAGTCGGTGTGGTTGTGTCTATGGCTTCTTTCTTGCTGATAAAGGAAACACCTTTTTCGGTTAGCTTTTCAATTAAATCCAGCAAATCTTTTGTGTTTCTCGCAAATCTTGCAATCTCTGATACAATAACCACATCACCTTGCCTGACAAATTCAAGCATTGCTTTTAATTGAGTTCTGTCTGTGTTCTTTCCGCTACATTTATCAATGAATATCTGCTCAACACCAAGTTCCTGCATTAAAACTTCTTGCCTCAATGTATTTTGCTCAACAGAATTCACACGGATATATCCAATTTTCATAACATCATTCCTTTCTGTTGTCTATAAATGTCCTTATTTTTGTCGTTAGATTTATTAAATGGAAAACAAAGATTTATAGACTTATTTTTTAAATTCTTGATATGTATACTTTTGTGGATAAATAGAAAAAGCATCCTCTCAACAAAGAGAAGATGCCGTATTATTTATCTATAACGATTTAATATGTTCTTTGAAAATATCCTTAAGCATAAAGATGTCGCCGCTTACGGATTTGATGGTTGCAATCATAAATAAGTCTTCGTCTATCTCGGTAAAATCAATCTTTTTTCCGTTATGGTTCAGAAGCATAGAGAAGAATAGTCTTTGTATTCTTCCGTTGCCTTCGCGAAAGGGGTGAAGATAGTTTAACTCACAGTATAGTTCGACGAATTTATCCGTAAATTCATCGCCTTCCAAACCTTTAAGGAAATTTGACTTATGCAAGTTATTAAAAATACGCAAACCATTTTCTTCGATTTTCTCAACGGGACAAAAGTTTGTGCCTTTTTTACTGATGTTTACTTTTCTTATCTCTCCTGCCCATTCATAGATATCCGAGAAAACATATTTGTGTAAAGACTTATAAAATTCAAAATCAACATTTTCAAATGGAATTTCAATTGATGCCTTGGCGATTAGAACAGAAGTTATACTTTGCTCCAATGCGTTTAATTGCTTTTCATCCCGAATATCAAACTTGTTGATTAAAACAGTTGTATTTTCATAACACCCATCTGATAAAGAGTCCAATGAATATGACATTTATGCTTCGCACCCTTTCAAGACCATTTGTATAAACGCAGCCTTATCAATTTTACCAGAAAGAAAGTCAAAGCATTGTGCCTTTTGCTCGGCAGTAATTCTATACCCTTCCATTTCTACAGATGCAACCGCATTATCTAAAGCCTCTTGATATCTAAGCATTTCTTGTTCACTCATAAAACCACTTCCTTATGCTTATTTTATCACATTACACCTAAATAATCAATAAAAATTTATTCTTCTATCATATCAAGTAATTCATTTAAAACAGCAATATGTTTAACCGCAACATCAAACTCTTTTTCCCTGTTCAGCTTGGGAATATTTGTTCCAATGCCATTCTCATAAAGTGTTTTCTTGTAAAGTTCAATTTCATATAAATCGAGAAGATACTCTTTTTTATCCAATGCTCATCATCCTTTCCTTAATAATCTCCAGGTAGCAAAAAGGTAACGCACGAACCATCGTCTATAACCCAAAACTTAATCTTATCGGTGATTGTTTCAACTGTCAATACCTGTAGATAGTCTGCGACATTCTTGCTTACAAGGTCAAAAATGAGGCTCATAGAGGCAAGAATTATCTCGGTAGTCTTATCCTGAAAAACCTCTCCAAAAGCCTTGGTATACAAAATTTGTCCGCGAAATGTACTGTTTCCGATGCATTCCTGAGGTTGTAATGTTATTTTTTCCATTTGTAACACCCTTTCTTGATTAAAACTCATATATGTAGTCTTCTATTTCTTGCAATGTAAAGCCGTTATGCAAAAGTTCGTCAACCACTCTATCATCCATACCTTGATATAAAGCGTAGGATTTTAACTCGGATAAATACTCATCATTTGCAGAATTATCGCTTAGTCCAGAGGAATATGAATAGTAACCATAGTCCCACCATTTTTGCCCATAATAATATGAGTATTCGAATGTATGCTTCTTGATTGTACCATCAGGACAAATTTTCAGTATATCTCCTTCAGATATTTCAACTACCTCAAACTCTCCCTTTTTCAGCGACGAAAATAACGGTGAATCTACCAAAGCCTTATAAAGTATTTCATCTGTGCTTGCATATACGTAAATCCTTTGTTTTGGAAAGTGTAAAACAGATAGCGGCGAATCACCTTTGACAAGATAGAGGTTGTTCTTCTCATCCAAAATGGTGTAACTGAAACTCCCTTCTGTTTTCTCAGCCATATATTTAATACTATCAAAATTAAGGTGAGATTTACTTTCCAATAGTTGTACTGCTATGTATGAATCTGTTTCAATTTTGGTTTTAGGCAAGCGATATTCTTGTCTTAATGACTTATCATTGCTAAGAACTCCATTGTGACACAGGGCAAAATGAAAGCCTTTATACGTGTCTCTTTGTTTCCGTATCTTGAAAAGCCAAATAATCCACACATATTACATTTCCTCCGTTTCTTCAATTAGTTCATTCACATATAATCGCTTTGATTTTAGGTATTCAATCAGTTCGGGTTTATCGCATATGCCCAAAACAAAAGAACTCCAAGATAATCCTTCGAGTTCTTCGTCGTTCAGATGAATACAGGTTTGACAGATTTCATCTACGAGTTGAAGTGTTGCGACAAAAGTCTTGTGGCGTAAACTTCCTCGAAAAAGCCTGAATTCAATTGTATTATAATTTTCAAGGTTAACAGCTACATATCGTCCTAAATGTTTTTCCTTGGCCTTCTTATATGTGTTTTGCGTGTTTTCGGAAATCCCATATCGGCTTGACCAACGGTTCATAGCATACTCAGTTCGTCTGCTGAATTTCAATAATTCATTCCAATGATTTTCTACAAAGAAAACTATCCTTGCGATTACTTCTTCTTGTTCAGGGGTGGTCTTGTCAAAAGCTGAACGATTTACATGGATATGCAAGCCACATGTTGATGTCTGATGAGAACGATATCCCATAGCAATCGCTCTTTCAAATAGTCCTACATAATCAACCTCATTTAGATGATAATCAAGCGTCATTGGGTGTGTTACGAGTTCAAATCCATTAGAAAGGCTGCCATCATGCTTGGCATAGATGTAATCGTTCTCCTGATTAACATAATTAAGTAATTCTTTGGGCATTAGAATTATCCTCACCGCTGCCGTCTATCTCCAACTCGATTCCATAAAAAACTTTACCATCACCATAGAATATCGGTTCAGGTTTGTAGGTATATGATTTTATTGGTTCAGACATAATTCTTTCATAGCATTCTCGGCAATACGGATAGTCTGAGTCTTCCTCGCAGAGAGCATCATCATTGTGTATAAGAGCTCCACAGCGTTCGCAATTAACATATGAATACTCATAACAATGTTCGCAAAGCAAAGTGAACGAATCCCCCTCGGCGTTATCTCTCCAAATTCGATTTTCACAACAATCGCAAATTACCGTTAATTCTTCGAGGCACTCTTCGCAATAGATATTTCCTTCAAACTCTATCACCGATACTCCGCCTAAATTTCTTCCGCATTCGCTACATAATAATTCTTTTAACATTTTCAATACTCCTTTCTTTGGCACAATACCTTTGGCGAACTCCTGCATTACTTATATGAGCGTTTCGCTCAATCCAAAAGTGATAAAACATGACTTTTATGACCGACTCCTTTCTAAGTGATTTTATATATAAAAAAAGAGCTATCAGAGTTTTTACACTCCAATAGCTCGTGGATTTTCACAGCCTTAATTTACATTTTTGAGAAACATTTACTTTCTAATTGGAATGTTATCGGATATCAATACACACCGACAAAAATTTTTGAAAAATTTCATTCTACTGTTACAAAACTGTTTAAAATTTGATTTAATATTGACAAACGCCATAATCAGGCGGTATAATAATACTATATGTTTCCTGTATTGAGGAAACGAACAGCATATAATTTAATAATTTAAGGGCCTACTAAACGGACTCGCTTTTTGTGTGCCTTGAATTATGGAATTATATGCTGTTTTTTTGCGTTTAAAATAAAAACAAGGGAGAGATCATATGGAAAATAAACAATATAACGCATTAACAAAAAGAATGAACCAAGAAGAAATTGTTGCGGAGATAGTAGAAAGGGCAGATGGCAGATTCCGCATAAGGCCCCTGCAAATGGATTTTTTCGCTGAGATGGTATCGCTTATAAATAATGATAAGGATACGGAAAAGGTCACATGCATTCCTGCTCCGTGCGGGATAGGAAAGAGCTTACTGATAGGTTCTTGTGTAAAAGTATGTGCAAAGCATAATATCGGGCTCCTTGTCCTGACAGATAGCGTAAAAAGGTTAAATGAATATGTTGAGAATTTCATTGACAACATATTTGTGTGTACGGCAGAAATGTCTGTTTTTCAGGTGTTGGATGAGATAAAAAGGAACGCCGTTGTGTTGATGACTACGCAAAAATATTTTGGATTAGATGATGTTCAAAGAGAGATGCTGTTTGATTTTAAGAACAAGAGGATGTGGGAACACAGGAGAAAGGTAATCATTGATGAAATGCCTAAATTTTATGCTTCGGAGAGAATTGGAATCAAGGAGTTAAATACTATTGATACATTGATTAACTGCAATTTAAGCGAGCTTGTAGAAGATAAAGAAGAAATAATCAGATTGTTTGAAACTGGGAAAAAGCAAATTAAAGAATATATGAAAGACCACGAGCAAGAGGATGAGGCAGACTATTTGTTCTACGCAAATCCAGATGAGTTTGAAAAAATACGAGATAGCTTTGGTAATTTTTTTGATAAAATTGAAAAGCATAGAACGGAATTGATGAAAGATGAGAGTGATCATAATGATGTGAAATTGATAGATTTATTAAGGTTTTTATGTGAGAATGGCGGTGTGTTCAGTTCCTACAAAAAGGGTAGCGGCTACAAGTATGAAACTGTGTATTGGGTATATCAAAATAAGTCGAACTATTTTAAAACAAATATGGGGCAGACAAAGTTCTTCATTTTTGATGCGACCTGTGATATTCATCCATTATATCAGCAGGATTTTATTAAGGTTATGGAATGCAGTAAGTATAAGAGAAAACTCAATTTGACAATCAATATTGTTAATATATCCACGTCGAGAAATGCTTTGAAAAAAGATAATGATTTTAGTAATATCATCAAGTATGTTAAAAGCCAAAAACAATCAGAGCCGTTAATAGTTACATATGCAGATGTTGAGGATGCTTTTAAAAATGCTTTTACACATACGGCTCACTTTGGGAATTTAAAGGGATTTAATGAATATAATAATCTGACAGAAATGTATCAAATAGGTCTTAACAGATGTAATCCTTTGGAATATTACTTCATGTTATGTACAAATAATCAAGAAGTTTATGATACAACGAAATCAATGACGAAAGAACAATCAAGAGACTTTTTTGGCCATATTATAAAGCTAAAAAATGATAGTGGAAAAGCAAGTGCAGCTTTCGCAAAATACTGGATGGATGAAATACTTGTCAATTCGATAGTTGCTGATTTTGAACAGAACTTATTCAGATTATCCGTTAGAAATATTGGCGAAGAGAGACAGAATAAAGTGACTTTGTTTACTAATTATACAAAGGAATTATATTCAAGAGTGTGTGAGGAAATAGAAAGGCGGTTTAAAGGGATAGCAGAAGTAAAGTATTTAGATACGCCAAATAACATAAAAGTTGAAAAATTAAATAACAGAAAATCCAAAAGTGGAGAAACCCACCTTCAAAAAATATTAAAATTTTTGGGTAGCAAAGAGATTGGCGAAGTATTTGAGATTAAGGAACTTTGTGAAAAAACAAAACTAACACAAAAACAACTTCAAAAAGTTAAAGATAATAATCCTTCCATTAAAAATATCTTTAACGAGATGAAGACTGACAAAAGAGGATGGTACGCAAAGGTTTCATAAACAACCCCTAATATCTAAAAATTTTATTTAGAAAATAAGGGTTAAAAATATGGACAATTTTTTTGTGTTATGATATACTTACCCTGAATGAAGGATTTTAATCAATCCTCAACGATGACATACATCACTAAAAAATGAGCTTTTGGAAGTCAAAAAAGAGAAAATTCAGAAATTTGAAAAGTCTGAAAATCCCAGTAAAATCAATGGTTTGCGAGGCAGTTAAGAAAATGGAAAAACTGATTGACATGCTGGAAGAAAATGATGATGTACAAAACGTATATCATACTTGGGAAATGCCTGAGGAAGAATAAGAATGGTTTTTTCAAAGGACGCCCAAATGCGTCCTTTGTTTTACTAAGGAGGAAATGGTATGCCGACCTTTGTTCATACTGCAGATGTTCATTTTGACACTCCTTTCTCTGCCAGATTCACGCCCAAGCAGGCGGAACTTAGGCGGAAAGAGGTGATGCAGACCTTTTCGCGCATGTGCGAAAAGGCGGGCGAGTGCGACCTTTTGTTGATTGCCGGCGACCTGTTTGACGGTCGGTTTGTATCCGGAGAAACCGTTGCGTTTTTGAAACGTTGCTTTGCAAACATTCCTGATACCCGTATCTTCCTTGTAGCAGGAAACCATGACCCTATGACGTTAGATTCACCCTACCGTAAGGAAGATTGGGGAGAAAATGTGCATATATTCGGGACAGAGATGGAGTATGTTGATATTCCTGAATTGAAAACACGAATTCATGGCCGCAGTTTTTCCCAAAGCCATGAGGAACAGTCACTGTTGGATGCGATCGAACTCAAGGAAGATTGGTGTAATCTTTTGCTTTTGCATGGGGAATTGGTATCTCCAAACGGTGAGAGTTCCTATAATCCGCTGGAAAAAGGGAAACTGGAAGCAAGCGGAGTTGATTATGCTGCATTGGGTCATATTCACCTGTATAGCGGAATTTTGCGTAGTGGGAATCTCTATTATGCCTATCCCGGGATTCCGGAGGGACGGGGATTTGACGAAACCGGTGAAAGAGGATACTTGACCGGAACGGTTAAACGTGGCGAACTACAGGCAGAATGGATTCCTGTTTCCAAACGAAAGTTTATCTGCCAGGAACTTGATGTTTCCTCCTGTAAAGACAGTCTTGAGATTGTAGAACAGATTTCAATATTGATAGAAACCCAAGGGGAAGAAAACATGTATCGTCTCACGCTTAGAGGCGCATTGGATTCCTCCTTGGTGCAGACAGAACTTCTGTATGAACAGGTCAAAGGAAAGGCGTTCAGCCTTGAACTTCGCGATGAAACCCGTCCTGCCTACCATCTGGATGAATTGGTAAGGGAGAACAGCCTACGGGGCGATTTTGTTTCCGCAATGCGCAAAGAAATTGAAGCGCTTGCGGACGAGGAAAAAGAGATTGGGTATCTTGCTCTATCTATGGGTTTGGATGCGATGGAAAGGGGGAAACTGTGATGGTTTGTTTGAAAGAAGCACAGTTGAACGCTTTCGGTAAATTTAATAAGAAGAAGATTTCATTTTCCGATGGTCTTCAGATTTTTTACGGTGACAATGAGGCGGGAAAATCTACCTTGCAGTTATTTCTTAAAACCATGCTATATGGAATTCCCAATCAGCGCAAAAGTGCAGGCATGGTGCTTCGTGACAGGGAGCGGATGATTCCGTGGGGAGAAAAGTATGCAGAGGGAATCCTAAAACTCACGGTAGATGGGAAACAGATAGAGATTTATCGACGGATTGGAAAAACTCCTGCCGGTGATAAACTGGAAGTGATGGATGCCCTGACAGGGGAGGCACTTCCGGAATTTTCAGGTTTAGAACCGGGTGATGTATTGTTTGGAATTCCGGTTGAGGTTTTTGAAAAAACCTTTTGGATTCGTCAAGGAAGTAGTTTTCCGGTTGGAACGGATGAAGAATTAAGTCGAAGATTGATGAATCTTCAGGATACCGGTACGGAAGAGATTTCTTTCGATGCTACCAAAGAGGCTTTGGAACAGATAAAAAAATCTTTGCGTGCCAAAGACAAGCGTGGTGTCCCCGGAATTCTTGATGCCCTGTATCAGGAAAAGGAGGCAAAAACACAGGAACGGTTTCAACTTTTGTCCCAACGGGAACAACGCAAAGCGGATAAAGAGCGGTACGAGACGGCAAAATTGCAATTGGAGTCTGCCCAAAAAAACGGGGATGAATTAACCCGTCTAATGGAAAAGCAGCAGCAGTTACAAAAAATGCAGGCACAACACGCCAAACTGCGAGAGGCAAAGCGTTTAAAAGATTTGGTGAAACAGATAGAAGAATCAGAATGCTATCAAACCTTTCAATCTATGACAGATGCTATCCTTGAAGAGGCGAAGAATGCAAAAAGAAGAATAGAAACTCTTGACCAAATGTCTGAAATAGGGTATGATAAGGGAGAACTAGAAGAGAAAATTCAAAAACGCGCACGGCAAACGAAGATAGGAAAAGTGTTGTTGGGAATCGGTGCTATGCTTCTGTTGGTGTCACTGATTCTGGGTGTGGTTAGAATTCCGCTCTGGTATCTGTATTTAGGATGTGGCTCGTTCTTTGCTCTGGCAACAGGCTTGAGTGGAGTTTGGATGTTCAAGACAGCGAAAACAGCCTTACAGGAACTTAAAGAGGAGCAAAGCCGGATACAGGAAGAAGAAACCAACCGGCAGGAAGATTTGAACGAGCAATCCGACCTGTTATCAGGGATTCTAACACAGTTCTCCTGTAAGTCGGTGGAAGAATTGCGTCAGGGAAGTGAAGATGCCAGAAAGGCAAAACTTGAAGCAGAAAGTTACAAAACTGCCTATCATACTCTTTTGAGTGATGATGACTTGAATGTGCAGTTGGAAGAACTGACAGAGGATGACCAGGCATTGCTTGAACGAAATCTTGCAGAGGAATTACAGCGCAATCAGGAGCAGAAAATGGAAATTCTTCGTGTCATGAAAGATTTTGAGGGCAGACTCAGTTATGTCTATCAAGGCGGAAGAAATCCTGCCGATGTCGAATCAGAACTGAGCCAGATTGAGGAACAAATTGTTAAGGCGCAAACCCGTTTGAAAGCCGTAGAACTTGCACAACAAGTGTTTCAAAAGGTCTATGAAGAAAGAAAAACCGAATTTGCACCCCAAGTCAATGCAAAAGTCAACGAGTTTTTGGATATACTTTTATCAGGAAAGTATCAGGATGTTCGCGTTTCGGATTCTTATCGGATGCGCATTGGTAATGACAGTGGAAAAACGGTTGAAGCGGAATATGTGAGCAGCGGTACTTATGAACAGATTTATTTTGCGTTAAGGCTCGCTTTGGGTGAACTGATTGGTAATGGACAGGAACCATTGTTTCTGGACGATTTTCTGGTAAATTATGACGATTTGCGTGCAAAGAAAGCAGTAACCTTGCTAAAAGAACTCAGCCAAACGCGACAGATTTTTTTGTTTACCTGCCACCAGAGGATTTGTGAGTTCGCGCAAGAGATTTCTGCTGTGATGAATGATTTAGAGGAGGAGATTGAAGATGTCTGCTGAAATGAAGAATGAAAAAGGTTTGATTCAAATTTCCAATACAGTAATTGCAAAACTTGCAGGTTTTGCGGCAACCAAATGTTATGGTGTTGTGGGTATGGCAACTCGCAGCGGGAAAGACGGCATTGCTAAACTTTTGAAACGGGAACAGATGGATCACGGTATCAAGGTCAAAGTGACGGACAATGTGCTGGATATTTCTGTGTACGTAATCATGGAATATGGTGTCAACATTAGTTCTGTTGGGGAAATTATCAAGAGCAATGTCAAATATCAGGTAGAGGAAGCCACAGGACTTGAAGTGCGTTCCGTTACGGTTCATGTAGAAAGCATTCGGGTACATCACTAAGGATAAGCGGAGTCGCAAGGAGGAAAAACTGTATGATACAGAGTGAACTATTATCTGCTATGATTGTGTCTGCATCCAATCACCTGCAGAACAATCGTAAGCCGATTAACGATTTGAACGTATTTCCTGTGCCGGATGGAGATACCGGAACCAATATGGGAATGACTTTTGGTGCCGCATCTCAAACTGTGGTGGCAGAAGGGACGGATATCGGTTGCGGAAACATGCTGGATATTCTGGCAAAATCTGCACTCAGAAACGCAAGAGGAAACTCCGGCGTTATTCTATCCCAGATTCTTCGCGGTCTTGCAACGGCGGTTCAGGGAAAAGAGGAATTGGATGTTCCCGCAATCAAAGCCGCGGCATGTCAGGCAAGAGATACTGCCTACCGTGCGGTCATGAAACCTACCGAGGGCACCATTTTGACCGTAGTTCGGGAAACGGCTGAGTTTGCAGAGCAGCACATGGAAGAATATACTGACACCAAAGCATTCATGGAAGCACTGCTTGGTGCTGCCAAGGAAAGCCTTTCCAAAACACCGGAAATTCTTCCTGTTTTGAAACAGGCAGGTGTAGTGGATGCCGGCGGTATGGGTGTAGTCACTTTGCTAGAGGGTGCATATCTGGCACTGGATGGCAAGGCGGTTGTGCTTGATGACGGTGTATCAACGCCTGAGTCTAAGGAAAGTAAATTAAGTGCAGTTGCGTCCGAAGAGATTAAATTTTTATATTGTACCGAATTTTTGATTCAAAAATCACCGGAGCGGAAAACCACCCAGTTTCGGGCGGCGATTGAATCCAAAGGCGATTGCATGTTGGTCATTGAGGATGATGAGGTTGTGAAGGTACATATTCACACCAACCATCCGGGCTATGTAATTGAACAAGCGCTCAAGTTGGGTGAATTGACCAATTTAAAGATTGATAACATGAAATATCAACATGATGAGAAGATTCAAACTGAGGAAGGAAAAACATCGTCAGAGAGAAAGAAATACGGATTTGTTGCGGTGTCTGCAGGTACAGGTCTGACTGAGGTCTTTACCGGAATCGGTGCTGATGCTGTGGTAGAGGGTGGACAGACCATGAACCCCAGTACTCAGGATTTATTAAATGCCGTCCAAAAAATCCATGCGGAAACGGTATTTATCCTGCCAAATAACAAAAACATCATTCTGGCGGCAGAACAGGTGAATGAACTCGCTGACTGTAAGGTCATTGTGATTCCCACCAAGAATATTCCTCAGGGAATTTCTGCTATGCTTGCCTTTGATGAAGGGTTAGAGCCGGAGGAAAATCGTGAGGCAATGTGTGAAATGATGGATACCGTTCAATGCGGGCAGATTACCTTTGCGGCACGCAATTCTACGGTGGATGGCATGAAAATTAAAAAAGGTGACATCATGGGTATGGTTGGAAGTTCTATCAAGAGTCTTGGCAAAGATATCAATGAAGTTGCAGAAGAATTGATTGAGGGTATGATTACCGATGAAAGCGGTGTCATCAGCATCTATTATGGTGCAGAAACCGAGAAAGAACTGGCTAAGCAGTTGGAGCAGAAACTTGCAAAGAAGTATCAATATCTGGATGTATCGCTAGTTTATGGCGGTCAGCCGGTGTATTATTATTTCCTTGCCGTGGAGTAAGCATATGAAAAGAAAAGACAGTATTCGCTATCTCAAAGGTATCGGTGAAAAAAGAGCCGAGTTATTTCAAAAACTCGGCATCTCCACCGTGGAAGACCTTTTATATCATCTTCCCAGAGGCTATGAAGACCGGACGGATATCCGGGAAATAGCCGACCTCAACGAGGGAGAGAGCGTCTGCGTACGGGTATCTCCTGCGGGAGGTATCCGTTCTTTTCGTGCCAGAACCGGTGCCAGAGTGACACAGGTTTCCATGACGGACGGAACCGGTGTCCTCAAGGTGACATGGTTTAATGCCCCTTATGTGGAAAAGCAGTTAAGAGGGATCGAAGAATGGATTTTATTTGGGAAGGTAGGATTTCGCGGCAGAATGCCGGAAATGATTAATCCGGTTATGGAAGATGCAGAAAAAGCCGGAGGGAAAACCGGAAAAATTATGCCAATCTACCCCTGCACCGCAGGACTTACCCAGCGACATATTCGTGAGGCGGTAGAAAACGGCTTACAATTGTTGGAAGAACCGCTCCAAGAGGTGTTGCCGGAGGCGGTGCGCAAAGCATATGGGTTGATGGATATCGCGCAGGCAATTCATCAGGTGCATACGCCCCAAACCTTTCAGGATTTTGAGGATGCCCGCAGACGATTGGCGTTTGAAGAATTTTTTATCATGCAGATGGGGATCGGTATGGCGGGACAGGAACGAAAAAAGGGGATTGCGCCCGTGTTTTCTGATGTGAAATGCATCGCAGACTTTGCCCAAAAACTTCCCTTTGAACTGACTAATGCCCAAAAACGGGTGATCAATGAAATTTCTGCGGATTTAAGAAAAGAAACCCCCATGAACCGTTTGGTTCAGGGAGATGTTGGTTGCGGAAAGACGGTGGTTGCGGCGGCGGTGATGTTTGCAGCGGTGAAATCAGGATTTCAGGCGGCAATGATGGCGCCGACTGAGATTCTGGCAAAGCAGCACTACGAAACGTTAACTCGCTTGTTTGCTCCGTGGAATATCCGTGTGGCATTTTTGACAGGAGGGCAAAAGGCGGCAGAGAGAAAAGAAGCCTTGTCTGCCATTGAGGATGGGAGTGCCCAAATTGTGGTGGGAACCCATGCTTTGATTACAGGAAATGTCAAGTTTGCTCGTTTGGGCCTTGCGATTACCGATGAACAACATCGGTTTGGGGTTCGTCAGCGGTCCGCCTTGACGGAAAAGAGTGAGCGGGTACATACCTTGGTCATGACTGCAACGCCAATCCCCCGCACTCTTTCCTTGATTTTATATGGGGATTTGGACATCTCTTTGATTGATGAACTTCCTGCAGGGAGAAAGAAGATTAAGACCCTTGCGGTAGATGAGGGAAAACGGGAACAGGTGAATCGGTTTCTGCTTTCTCAGTTGGAGGAGGGACGTCAGGTTTACTTTGTGTGCCCGTTGATTGAAGAATCTGAGGTCATTGAGGCAAATGCGGTAGAGGAATATCTTGCGCTCCTGAATCAAGGTGTGCTGAAAGGGAAAAAGATTGCAGCACTTCATGGACGGATGAAACAGGCGGAAAAAGATGCTATTATGGGTCGGTTTTTGCGAGGCGAGATTCAGGCATTGGTCAGCACCACGGTGGTAGAAGTCGGGGTGGATGTGCCAAATGCAACTGTGATGGTAATTGAAAACGCAGAACGGTTTGGACTTTCCCAACTTCATCAGTTGCGTGGCAGAGTAGGAAGGGGCGAATGGCAATCATATTGTATTCTATTTTGTGCAAGTGCGGGAACCTTTGCCCGCCAGAGAATGGAAACGATGTGTCAAACCGATGATGGGTTTAAAATTGCAGAAAAAGATTTAGAATTACGCGGCCCAGGCGAATTTTTAGGAACGCGTCAACACGGACTTCCTCAGATGCGTATTGGTGATTTGATGACCGATATGGAACTCTTAAAGGAGGCACAGGGAGCAGCAGCGACGCTGCTAAGGCATGACCCTAAACTGGAACAACCTCAGTTCTTGCCCTTGCGTACAAAAATAGAGGAAAGTTTTGAAAAACTGGGTGGTATTCTCAATTAAAAAACCGTGTACTTCCAAAGAAAATGGCGGAGCATCTGGGGACGGTTCGTTGTGCTTAAGAACCAGGAACCGTCCCCTGTGCGCAGCAAGATTTAAAGTTAAAAAAACCGTGTACTTCTTTTGGAAATACACGGTTTTAAGTTATTCACCTATTTTTGACATATCAGCATTGAGGGCATCTACCTGTGCTTGTTCAGCATCGGTCAGGTCACGGGTTCGCAGATCCCGAAGAATCATAGACGCGTCATCGCTCAATCCCTCGTTCAACAGTTCTTTGGCGTCGGAAATCAGTTTAGCGATTTCCGCGCGGATGACAGGCTCCTCATTTCTGGGGTCCTCTGTATGAGTTGGCGCTTCGGTTTGCGGCGGCTCAGAGGGTTCGGGTTCCGGCATCTGACTTATCGTTGGCGGAACACTTGGCGAGGGAGGAATGACGGAAAAATCTCCTTGCAGAGCAAAGAAAATCAAAGCAACAGCAAGTACTAAAAAAATAAAAATCAAACATTTTTTCATCCAAATCATCCTTTCTCGCGATGGAATGGTTGCCATATTGTCAACTTATACATATTATAAGCCAGAAAAAGTAAAAAATCAAGTGAAATATTTGAAACTTTTGCTTTACTCTGTGAAAAAAATAGGGTATAATAGGAATATATGTATCAATTTTTATGATTAAGGCTATGAGGTCGTCGAAATGGGATTGTTTTCATCATTGAAAGAAGAAGTCAATATTGCCTTTGAGAGAGACCCTGCGGCTCGTTCCAGAGCACAGGTTTATTTTCTTTATCCCGGGGTGCGTGCACTGATTGGATATCGCATTGCCCACCGGCTGTATCAAAAGAAGCATTACTTCCTTGCCGATTGGATTTCCAAGCGTACCCGCAAGAAGACAGGAATTGAAATTCATCCTGCTGCACAGATTGGCAAAGGGGTCTTTATTGACCATGGTATGGGTGTTGTAATTGGAGAAACTGCCATTGTTGGTGACTACTGTACCATTTATCAGGGGGTGACCCTAGGCGGTACAGGAAAAGATAAAGGAAAGCGGCATCCAACCATAGGCAACAATGTAACCATAGGAAGCGGTGCCAAAATATTAGGTCCCTTTACGGTAGGAGATAATTCCAAAATTGCTGCCAATGCGGTGGTGCTGAATGAGATTCCGCCCAACAGTACATGTGTTGGCGTTCCGGCACATATTGTTAAACGTGATAATAAGAGAATTGCACCTGCATCACCCATGGCAAGACCGATTGCAGACCTTGACCAAGTACACATTCCGGACCCTGTGTCGATGGAACTTTGCGGCCTGCGTGCTGAAATTGAACGATTAAAAAAGAAATGGGAGGAAACCGAACATGATTGATACTAAATTGTTTTTGTACAATACCTTAAACCGGAAAAAAGAGGAATTTATTCCGATAGAGGCAGGAAAGGTGAAAATGTATTCCTGCGGACCGACGGTGTATAATTTCTTTCATATTGGTAATGCTCGCCCGTTTATTATCTTTGATACCCTGCGGCGGTATTTGGAGTATAAGGGTTTTGAGGTTTCCTTTGTTCAGAATTTTACCGATATTGACGATAAAATGATTAATAAAGCAAACGAACTTGGTATCACCGTAAAGGAACTTGCTGACCAGTATATTGACGAATATTTTACCGATGCCAAAGGGCTGGGAATTCGTCCGGCAACGGTGCATCCCAGAGCAACGGAGAACATTAAGGAAATCATTGAACTCGTTGCGTCCTTGATTGAGGGTGGATATGCCTACAATGTAGATGGCGATGTCTATTATCGCACCAAAAAGTTTAAAGACTACGGCAAACTTTCCCATCAGCCTCTGGAAGATTTGGAAAGCGGTGCCAGAATTGATGTCAATGATGATAAGGAAGACCCAATGGATTTTGCTCTCTGGAAGAAGCAGAAACCGAGAGAACCTGCATGGGAAAGTCCCTGGGGAATGGGCCGTCCCGGCTGGCATATTGAGTGTAGTGCAATGGCAAATACCTATCTTGGCAAAACCATTGACATTCATAGCGGCGGTCAGGATTTGATTTTTCCCCATCATGAAAACGAGATTGCACAAAGCGAGGCGGCAAACTGCTGTCAGTTTGCCAACTACTGGATGCACAACGGTTATATCAATGTAGATAACCGCAAGATGTCCAAATCTTTGGGGAACTTCTTTACGGTTCGTGATGTTGCCAAGGAATTTGAGTATGAAGTAATCCGCTTCTTTATGTTGTCGGCACACTATCGCAGTCCGATTAACTTTAGTAAGGACTTGATGGAGGCGGCAAAATCCGCACTTGAGCGTATCTATACCTGCCTTTCTTCGATGACATTCTTTATGGAAAGCGCCGAAGATAGGATGCTTACCGAAGAAGAGAATGCATTGGTCATGGCAATGGCGAACTATAAAGAAAAGTTTATCAGTGCTATGGACGATGATTTGAATACGGCGGATGCGATTTCTGTGATATTTGAGGCAGTTGCCGATGCCAACAAACAGATTACTGCCCAAAGCGGTACTGCGAAGTCGGTCATTCAAACGGTGATTGATACCATTCGAGAACTCGGCAGTGTGCTTGGCATCCTGGGCAAAGAAGAGGAATCGGTTTCTTCTGATGTAGAGGAAATTCTGATTGCCCGCGCGGAGGCAAGAAAGAATAAAAACTGGGCGGAATCTGATGCATTGCGTGACAAACTGAAGGAACTTGGTTATGCGGTCAAAGACACCCCTCAGGGACAACAACTTACTAAAATCTAACAGGCGGAAAATCCTATGCTGGAAGAAATCAAAAAGAGTTTTGACGGGCAATTTCTTGCTCCCAATCAATATGGTGCGTTGACCCTTGCCTATATTGGTGACAGTGTGTATGAGATGTATGTGCGCAGTTACCTGATTGCAAAGAGTGACCATCGGGTTAACGATTTGCACAAGAAAGCAACCAGACTGGTTTGTGCCAAGGCGCAGGCGGAGTTTTACCGTCGTATAGAGCCAATACTGACGGAGGAAGAACAAGCGGTGTTCCACCGTGGTAGAAATACCAAATCTCAGGTGCCAAAACATGCGCATCTTGCTGATTATCGGGCGGCAACAGGGGTAGAAACATTGCTTGGCTATCTCTATCTCAAAAAGGAGAATGAGAGAATTTCTCAGTTAATGACATATCTGTTTCACGAAGAAACAGAGAATCAATATACACAGGAGGTATGAGTAACATGACAGACGGACAAATCAAGGAGTTACAGATTCATGCAGTCCATGTCCGAAAAATGGCGTTAGAGGCTGTTTACAGTGCCGGAGCGGGACATCCGGGCGGTTCCTTATCGGCGGCTGATATTCTTACATATTTGTATGCAAAGGAATTACGGGTAGACCCCAAGGACGCACAAAACCAAAACCGTGACCGGTTTGTGCTTTCCAAAGGGCATTGTTCTCCTGCACTTTACGGGGTGCTCGCAGAATTTGGTTTTATTCCCAAAGAGGATATCAAGACCTTTAGACACATCGATAGTTATCTGCAAGGACATCCGGATATGAAAGGTGTGAATGGTGTTGATATGTCTACCGGTTCATTGGGACAGGGTATCAGTGCCGCTTGTGGTATGGCACTTTCTGCAAAACTCAGCGGACAGGATTATCGTGTCTATGCAATGCTTGGTGACGGTGAGATAGAGGAAGGACAGGTATGGGAGGCTGCCATGTTTGCAGCACATTATAACCTTGATAATTTGACGGTATTCCTTGATTTTAACGGTTTGCAGATTGACGGGGACATCCGTGAGGTTATGAACTCAACCCCGATTGACAAGAAGTTTGAAGCATTTTTGTGGAATGTCATTCAGATTGATGCTCATGATTTTAGCCAGATAGAAGCGGCAATTGCCGAGGCGAAAACGGTAAAAGATAAGCCGACCTTGATTCAGGCAACCAGTATTAAAGGTAAGGGCGTTTCCTATATGGAGAATCAGACAGGCTGGCATGGTGCGGCTCCCAACAAGGAGCAATATGAACAAGCGGTTCAGGAACTGGATGCATACTTGGAAGAATTGGGGGGTAAGGTATCATGAGTTATCAAATCGGAGATAAAATTGCAACCCGTGAAGCATACGGCAATGCGTTGGTTGAATTTGGTGCCAATGAGAATATTATTGTTATGGATGCCGACCTTTCCAAGTCCACCAAAACCGAGGGTTTTAAGAAAGCGTATCCTGAACGGTTTATCAATATGGGTATTGCAGAGGGGAATATGATGGCAACTGCGGCAGGAATTGCTTCCTGCGGGAAAATCGTGTTTGCAAGTTCTTTTGCGATGTTTGCGGCAGGCAGAGCCTTTGAACAGATTCGCAATTCCATCGGCTATCCTCATCTGAATGTAAAAATTGGTGCAACCCATGCCGGAATCTCTGTCGGCGAAGATGGTGCAACCCACCAATGTCTGGAGGATATTGGCATTATGCGTACCATTCCCGGTATGGTGATTCTCAATCCTGCCGATGCAACGGAAAGCCGTTTGGCAGTTAAGGCTGCGATTGAGTATGATGGTCCTGTTTATCTGCGTTTTGGCAGATTGGCAGTTCCGGTTATCTTTGATGACAGTTATCAGTTTGAAATTGGTAAAGGCGTGGTGTTGGCAGAGGGTACCGATGTCACCTTAATTGGTACCGGCTTGATGATTCCTGCTGTGCTTGAAGCAAGAGAACTCCTTGCATCTGAGGGTATTAGTGCGAGAGTGGTGAACATGGCAACCATCAAACCGATTGATCGTGAGATTATTATTGATAGCGCCAAGGCAACCGGTGCGATTGTGACGGCAGAAGAACATAACGTGATTGGCGGTCTTGGTTCTGCGGTTGCAGAGGTTCTTTGCGAAACTGTTCCGGTTCCCATGCTCCGTGTGGGAACGCAGGATGTGTTTGGCAGAAGCGGTAAACCTTACCCACTCCTTGAACTTTATGGGTTGGATGCCAAGGCAGTTGCAGAAAAAGCAAAACAGGCAATTGCATTAAAGTAATAAAAAACTGTAAGGACTTTGTCCTTACAGTTTTTTGTTATTCCGGTTCCACCCATTCGGAGCACATGGGGACGGTTCGTTGTGCCTAAGAACTAGGAACCGTCCCCTGTGCGCAGCCCTTAGTAGATAGACCAAGAAAGTTATTCCGGTTCCACCCATTCGGTCACCAAATCCATAAACATCTTTCCGTCTAAATGGTCAAGTTCATGACAGAATGCGCGGGCAAGTAAACCCTCACCGGTGAGTTCAAACAATTCTCCATCCCGATTCATGGCACGCACGGTCACCTTGTTTGGGCGGGTAACCATACCGAATTTTCCGGGGTTGCTCAAACATCCCTCTGCGTCGGTTTGTTCTCCCTCGGCATGAATAATTTCAGGGTTGATGAGTTCAATTAATCCATCATCAATATCAATGACCACAACGCGGCGAAGTACACCTACCTGTGGTGCGGCAAGTCCAACACCGCCGGATTCGTATAAAGTATCTGCCATATCATCAAGCAGAGTGAGGATGCGTTGGTCAATGGTTTCAACAGTTCTGCATTTTTTGGTCAAGGCAGGGTCTCCTACCGTGACAATGGTTCTTATTGCCATAATTTTTCTCCTTATGTTAGTACTTATATCATCATACCATATTGGATGGGTTGATGTCAATCACAAGCATATTTTTGGTATTACTTTCGTTATGGGATAGACTGATTTGATGTAACAGAGGGAAGAGTTGCTTTACCGGATTCGCTTTGATTAAAAGCCGATACCGGTATTTGTTTTTAATCTTTGCAATCGGAGCCGGAGCCGGACCTAACTGGGAACGGATGCATCCGGTTTTGTCATTGTTTTTGATAAATTCGCTAATGTTAGCAATTTCTTGCTTTACCAAAGATTCATCTTCGCCGGAAACCAATAGATATACAATGTCGCAAAATGGAGGATAGTCCATCCGTTTGCGATAGAGAATCTCACTTTGATAGAAATCGATATAGTTTTGGTCTTTGGCAAATTGAATGGTTGCATTCTCAGGCTGATAGGTCTGAATCACCGCCCGACCCTCCAAATCACCTCTGCCGGCTCTGCCGCAGACCTGTGTGATCAAGGAAAAACACCGCTCTCCCGCACGGAAGTCATCTACATTCAATGACGCATCCGCCGCAAGAACTCCAACCAATGTGACATCGGGAAAGTCTAATCCTTTGGTCACCATCTGGGTACCAAGCAGGATATCAGCCTCGCCACGACGAAATTGGTTGAGAATCTGCTCGTGTCCGCCTTTTCTGGAGGTAGTATCAAAATCCATACGCAAAATTCTGGCGTCAGGAAACAGAGTTTGAAGTTCTTCTTCAATTTTTTGAGTTCCTGTGCCGAAAAACTTGATGTATTTAGAACCACAGGAGGGGCAGACGGTAGGGTTTTCTTGGGTATGACCGCAATAGTGACAGGTCAGTCGGTCAGTTTTTCGGTGATAGGTCATAGCAATGCTGCATTGGTTGCACTCCATTACATGACCGCACTCTCTGCATGATACAAAGGTGTTGTAACCCCGTCGATTCAAAAAGAGAATACTCTTTTCTCCCCGTTCCAAGTTCCGCCTGAGTTCATCCTGCAGACGGATGCTGATGGCTGACATATTATGATAATCCAAAAGTTCGCTCCGCATATCACAAATGCGCGCAGAGGGCAGGGTGTTGTCGTTGAATCTTTTTTTCATCTCAAAGAGTCGGTACCGTCCCTCGGTTGCATGGAAGTAAGAGGTGACAGAGGGAGTTGCAGATGCCATCAAAACAGGTGCGGCATGTTTCTGTGCCCGAATCATAGCAATCTCTCTTGCGTGGTAACGAGGTGCCAGTTCGGATTTATAACTGGATTCATGTTCCTCATCCAGAATGACAATGCCGAGGTTGTCAAAGGGGGCAAAGACGGCGCTTCTTGCACCTACCACCACATTGACCTCGCCGCGTTTGATTTTATGCCATTGGTCAAATCGTTCCCCTTGGGAGAGTCTGCTGTGCATCACGGCAACGGAACTGCCGAAACGGCTGACAAATCGGTCTACCATCTGTGGCGTCAATGAGATTTCGGGAACCAGCATGATAGCCTGTCTTCCCTGTGCAATACAGGTGGCGATGGCTTGAAGAAACACCTCGGTTTTTCCGCTTCCGGTGACACCGTGAAGAAGAATCTTCTCATGCAAACGATGTTCAATCAAATGATTGAGATGTTCAATGATAGGTTTTTGTTCTTCCGTGGGTGTGTAAGCGGAAGAGAGTGTGTAATTATCAGGCGCATAAACCTCGCGATTGACCTGTTCCCGATAAATGGTAACAATGCCTTTGTCTTTTAATGCATTTAATGAGGCATAATTTCCGTCAGTTACAAGAACCAAATCCGAGGTTGCCATATCGCCGTTATCGCAGAGAGCAAGAACCATATCCGCCTGCACAGATGCCCGTTTGGCACGAAGTTCATCCGAAAGGGCGTAGCCGTCTTCAAGACCTACTTCCAGATGTGCTTTGCGAATATAAGAAAAGGTGATAGAGTCTCCGATTTCTTCATAAATTTCCAATACCCCGAGTTCTTGGAGTGCAGAGGCGGTGCGAATCAATCCCCGTTTATTGAGTTCTGCCTCCAATTCCTCAAGTTCTGCAAAACCGTCCAATTCTCTCAGTTTATCTAAAAATAACTGTTGGGTTGGAGTCAGTTTCTTTTGCACAGGTTCCTGTTTTAACAGTAGCCATTTCCTGACCCTGGTTCCCATATAGGGAGGCTTGATGAGTTTGTATGCTTGTTGAAAGGAGCAAAAATATCGTCGCTGCATCCAAGTGCATAACTCCAAAAACTCCTGAGAGCAAATGGGAAATTCGTCCAAAGGGCGAATCAGTGTTTTCAACCGACGGAATTCGCTGGTCTCTTTGATATCAGTTACCAGTGCTTCGGTACTGCTATTATGCACACCAAAAGGAACCAGAACCCGAAGTCCCGGCTGTATTACAGATTCCCATTCCTTGGGGATAAGGTAATCAAATCCTCGGCTGATGGAATGGGAGGTATCGGTTAGCATAACAGTTGCAATCATGAGTGCCTCCATGAAAAAAGCCGGTCCTATGTCATAGGAAAGAACCGGCCTCTGTATGTTTGATTAGTCTTCTTGTGTTTCTTCGGCAGTATCATCAGTAACAACCGGTTCGGTGACATCAACACCTGCCATGGGGAATACATTGAGTTTGTTTTCAAAAATTTCATCGGTAGCAACAGAAACTTCCTTGTTAGAGGTTCTTTCTACCAGAGGGGTAGCACCCTCAGCCAACTGACGAGCGCGTTTCGCAGCCTCCAGTACCAAGGTGTAACGGCTTCCGGTTTTTTCAACCAACTTTGCAATCGGGGGATAAATCATCATAATACAACACTCCTTAATCTTATAATATCTTTGACTTCCTTGACAGCATCGTCAAGGTTTTGATTCACAACCACATAATCATACTTATCTTGTTGCTGCATTTCCCACTGAGCGGCAGCAATTCGTTTAGAAATCTCTTCTTCGGATTCGGTTCCGCGCCCCTGAAGTCGTGTTTTAAGGGTCTCCATATCCGGCGGAGCAACAAAGATGCATACACCGGAAGGAAAGTTTTCCTTAACCTGAAGCGCGCCTTGTACATCAATCTCCAGCATGATATTGATGCCCTGTTTCAATGTCTCTTGAACCGGAGCCAAAGGGGTTCCGTAATAGTTGTCGTTATAGGTTGCCCATTCCAAAAATGCACCATCTTGAATCATGGATTCAAATTCCTCGCGGGATTTAAAATAGTAGGTGACGCCCTCTTTATCAATACTGCGAGGTTTTCGGGTGGTAGCAGAAATGGATACCGAAAGGGCAAGTGCATCCTTATCTTTCAAAATTTCTTCGCACAGGGTGCCTTTCCCTACGCCGGAGGGGCCGGAAAGGACAAATAATGTTCCGGATTTACTCATTGTCAGCATCCTCTCTGGTATCAGCACGCCCTGCAATGGTTTCCGTTTGAATTGCGGAGAGAATGACATGGTCGCTGTCGGTAATAATGACGGCACGGGTTCTCCGTCCGCAAGTGGCGTCAATCAATAACCCTTTTTCCTTGGATTCCTGAATGATACGTTTGATGGGCGCAGAATCAGGGCTGACAATGGCAACCACACGGTCGCCTGCAATAATGTTTCCAAATCCTACATTGATCAGTTTCATAGCAGTTAGCCTCTCTTATGTATTATTCAATATTTTGAATCTGTTCCCTGATTTTCTCGATGATGGATTTCATCTCAACTACATGGGAAGAAACCGTCAAATCATTGGCTTTGGAACCAATGGTATTGGTTTCCCGATTCATTTCCTGTACGATAAAGTCAAGTTTCTTGCCGATAGGCTTATCCGTTTCCATGGCAGAAAGAAACGCCTTGACATGGCTGCGCAGGCGGACAGTTTCTTCGTCTACGGCAACTTTGTCTGCAAAAATAGCGGCTTCTGTTAAAATTCTCCCCTCGTCAATCATGGTGTCGGAAAGGATTTCTTCTAATTTATTACGCAATCTTTGGCGGTAAGCGTCTACCGTTTTGGGTGACAGTTCTTCAACCATAGAAACTTCATGCAGTAAAGCGTCAAGATGATGGCGCAAACTTTCTTCCAAACGAATTCCCTCGGTGCGGCGCATCTCAATGAATTCATTGAGTGCAATAGAGAATCCTTCAGCAACAATGGCTTCGATTTGTTCTTCGTTGATTTCCTGATGTTCTACGCGGAAGATGTCATGAAACTCGGTCAAAGAAGAGATGGTTAAATCATCATTTAAACCATAGTCAGAAAGCCCACGCAGTGCGTTAATGTAACCCTCTGCCACCGGTTTGTCAAGGGTGATAACCTTGTCATCACTTTCCTCCCGTTCCAGAGAAAGGATGATTTCTACCTTACCTCTGGCAATGGATGCCATGGCGAGATTACGGAGTTTATCTTCCAAAAATCCATAGTGCCTTGGAGTTTTTATGGTAAAATCGCTATAACGGTGGTTCACAGATTTCATCTGTACCTGAACCCGAAACCCGTCAATGACGGTGTCACAACGACCAAATCCGGTCATGCTTTGGAGCATAGATAGCCCTCCTTGTCTTCTATACTAATACATATAGAATCAGTATACCACAAAATGTGAAATTTGCAAACATTTTTTTCAAAAATATTATTGACGAAAGGGAAGCGCTATGCTAAAATGGGGGCAATTGGAATATGGGAGGCAAAAGTATGGCTAAAATTAGTGATGTAGATAAAAATCTAGAGGTAAAAGGTACCATAGAAAAAGAGGGGATTCGTTGGATTCCGGTCAATGGGGATTTGTTTGCTATCTATGGTATGCTTTGCGATGAGCGAGGGTTCAGGCGGAAGGATACAGAGGTCGCAAATAAGACCAGTCAAGGGGTTTCTATTCTTCATACCAACACGTCAGGCGGTAGAATTGCCATGGAAACAGATTCTCCTTATGTGGCACTCAGTATGAAAGCGGAACTTTGCAGAATGCCACACATGCCGGTGGTAGGCAGTGCGGGGTTTGACCTGTATCTGGACGAGGGAGAGGGATTTCGCTATTTCAAATCTTTTATTCCGAAGATTGATGACAAAGAGGGCTTTGACTCCTTGGTAGAACTTGGCGATAAGAAGATACGGAAAATTCTAATTCATTTTCCGCTTTACAGCGATGTAAATGAACTGTACATGGGGCTGGATGAAAATGCTTCCTTACATAAACTAAAACCCTATAAGGACAAAAAACCGGTGGTGTATTACGGTTCCTCAATTACACAGGGTGGATGTGCCTCAAGACCCGGTAATAACTATTCAGCCATTGCCTCTTTAAAAACAGGGGTTGACTTTATCTGCCTTGGTTTTTCCGGCAATGCTCACGGTGAGCCGATTATGGCAGAATACATTGCATCTTTGCCAATGTCGGTATTTGTGATGGATTATACTTATAATGATGCAAGTAATCCTGAATTCCAAGCACGCCATGCTGAGTTTTATCGAATCATCAGGGAGAAGAATCCCGATCTGCCCATTGTGATTATGACGGCTCCGTATTCTTCCCAAGGAAAAAGTTGGATTATCCGCACGCATGATTGTGCGTTAGAGAATTATGAAAAAGCAAAAGCCAACGGTGATAATGTTTATTTTGTGGATGGAAATACCTATCTTGGAGAGGAGTATTGGGACTGTGCAACGGTAGATGGATGCCACCCCAATGACTTTGGTTTTGTCAAAATGGCGGATGCTGTCACCCAGGTTTTAACAGAAATTTTTGAAAAATAGACGCAAAAATCAAAATGTTAACAATTTGTTCACAATTCAAGGAAATGCCCTGAAACTGATGGTTTCAGGGCATGTTTTATCCGGAAAAACGAGTAAAAATGGGCTTAAAACGCCGAGTTTGGTTGACTTTTGATAGGAAAAACGGTATAATAAACTCGCATTCTTTGGGATGCAAAAAATGGAATAAAAAATTAAATGCTGGAAGGAAGTGAAGTCGGAAAAGTAAGCATGGATTTTTTTTCAAAAATTTGGAGGTTTAGTTTTGTTTAAGAAAAGTATTAGAAGAATCGTTGCGGCACTTTGTGTAGTGATGTCAACATCTGCTTTTATTTTGGCACCCGTGTCTGCAACAGAAGAACCTAGTGACTTTGGACAATATTATGGTATTGTAAATGCAAGCGTATTAAATGTGAGAGCGTCTGCATCTGAGGATGCCGAAGTCGTAGCAAGCGTACCTGCAGGTACATATTTAAAAGTAAATTGGATGGAACCCGGTTGGGTAAATGTAGCCTACAACGGCGATGGTCTGATGGGTTATGTATCGGATGAATTTTTCGCTGTTTATGAGGGTGAACTTCCTGAATTCAGCGCTACCGGCGGTCGGGCGGCTGTAGAAATTGCAAAACAGTTTCTTGGTGTTCCCTATGTTTATGGAGGAACAACCCCGAAGGGATTTGACTGTAGTGGTTTTATGCAGTATGTATACAAACAACTCGGTTATAATTTAAACCGCGTAGCAAGTGCTCAGATGAGCAATGGTGTTGCAGTTTCCAGAGAGAATCTGGCACCCGGTGATATTATTGGCTTTTACAGCAGTTCCGGCGGCGGCTATATTGGGCACGTTGGCATGTATGTCGGTGACGGCATGATGATTCATGCACCCCACACCGGTGATGTTGTAAAATACACTAGTATTGATGGCTCCTATTACGGAAGACGTTTTGCCGGAGCACGCAGAATCATTTATTAAGAATCGAAAAGACCGAAGCGAATGCTTCGGTCTTTTTTGTGATTGCATCATGAAAGGTTAGGCGTTGTTGCTCAGGTCCTTTTCATATTTTTCAATCATTTTCTTAACCATCTGACCACCGATAGAACCGGCCTGTCTGGAGGTAAGATCGCCGTTATAACCTTTGTTCAAAGTTACACCAACTTCATTTGCAGCTTCCATTTTAAACTGTTCCATAGCAGCTTTTGCCTGAGGAACAACATAGTTATTGCTGTTATTGTTAGAATTAGCCATTTGTTTTCACTCCTTTGTAAATGAAATAATTGATTTTCGGTTACACTATTATTGTGGACGGATGTGCTTAATTTATGCTGGTAAATTGTACCGCGTGATTGATGTTTACACATCGTCCGCAATAAACATCATTCCCAAAAATCAAAAAAATATTTTTTATAGAAACGCTTGCATGAAATTGACAAATATGGTAGACTTTAGAGAAGACAGTTTAAAGATGGCGTTTGCCTAAATAGAAAGGAAGAAAAGTATGGCAAAAAATGTTTCGTTTAGTTATCAAAATGCCCTTGGCTTTTTCCGTCAGGAGGAGATTGACCAGTTACAGGCACAGATTAAAACTGTGCACCATATGCTCCATGACAAGACCGGAGCCGGTAATGATTTTTTAGGCTGGGTAGATTTGCCTGTAAATTATAATAAAGAAGAATTTGCCCGCATCAAACAGGCGGCTGAAAAAATCCGTAAAGATTCTGATGTTTTGGTTGTCATTGGTATTGGGGGTTCGTACTTAGGCGCAAAGGCTGCCATTGATTTTTTGACAGGTCCTTTTTACAATAGTTGTGAAAAGCCTCAAATTCTTTTTGCAGGAAATAACATCAGTCCCAATTACCTAAATTCGATTCTGGATTGCCTTGAGGGTAAAGAAGTTTCCTTAAATATTATTTCCAAATCCGGAACTACTACAGAGCCTGCGGTTGCCT
This sequence comes from Ructibacterium sp., assembly GCA_045539735.1. Classification (GTDB taxonomy): domain Bacteria; phylum Bacillota; class Clostridia; order Monoglobales; family Monoglobaceae; genus Ructibacterium. The sequence continues at coordinate 29,784 of JAZQFW010000026.1, forward strand.
TTCGTGTGCTGAAGCAGTACATGGAAAACCGTTACGGTAAAGAAGAGGCAAAAAAGCGTATTTACGCTACCACAGACAAGGCAAAGGGTGCACTTAAAAATCTGGCAGATGAAGAGGGCTATGAAACCTTTGTGGTTCCCGATGATGTAGGCGGCAGATTTTCTGTCCTGACTGCGGTTGGACTGCTTCCTATTGCGGCATGCGGTGCTGATATTGACGCCTTGATGCAGGGTGCTAAGGAGGCGCGGGAATTGTATGCCTCTGAGAATGTTTTGGAAAACGAGTGTTATCAGTATGCGGCGATTCGGAACATTTTGCATCAAAAAGGAAAAAACATTGAAATGATGGTCAATTATGACCCGGAACTTCAGTATTTTACTGAATGGTGGAAACAACTCTATGGTGAAAGTGAAGGTAAGGACTTAAAAGGTATCTTCCCGGCGGGCGTAAACTTCTCGGCAGACCTTCATTCCATGGGGCAGTATATTCAAGATGGCATGCGTTTGTTGTTTGAAACGGTACTTTATGTGGAGAACCCCAAGCGGGATATTGTGATTGAAGAAGATGCGGATAATGTGGACGGGTTAAACTTCCTTGCAGGTAAAACCATGGATTTTGTCAACAAAAAGGCATTTGAGGGCACCTTGCTTGCCCATACAGACGGAGGCGTACCGAATCTGATTCTTAAACTCAAAGCGTTGGATGAGGCGACCTTGGGGCAGTTGATTTATTTCTTTGAAAAGGCTTGTGCCATCAGTGGTTATCTTTTAGGAGTCAATCCCTTTAACCAACCTGGGGTTGAGAGTTATAAAAAGAATATGTTTGCACTTCTCGGCAAGCCTGGTTATGAGGATATGAAAGCCGAACTAGAGGCAAGACTTCATTAAGAAAAAATCTCCAAAAATTTTTGAAAAAAGTATTGTTTCTTTTCTTTGTTTATGCTAGAATATAGACAAGGTTAAAATTTCAACCAAGAAAGGTGGAATTCATAATGATTAAAGTTCATATTGGTTTAAAGGGCAGCGGTAAAACCCCGAAGTTGATTCAGGCAGTCAACGCAGCCATTGATATTGAAAAGGGTAATGTTGTTTGCATTACCGAGGGAACCCGTCTGATGCATGACATCAGCAAAAAAGCAAGAATGGTCAATACCGAGGGTTTTGATGTTCGCAGCATGGAGATGTTTGAAGGTTTAATTTGCGGTATTATCGCACAGGACTATGATGTGACCCATATCTTCATTGACAGCGTATTTAAGAGTGTTCCCAACGGCACCATGGAAGATTTGGAAGTGCTGGTTGCTAATCTGGAAAAACTGGAAGAAAAGTTCAATGTTTCTTTCACCATGATGGTAAGTGCAGAAGAAAGTCAGGCTGGTGCGAATGTAAAGAAATACATCGCTTAAGTTGTAGAATTTTTGCGAACGGTTTTTCGGAAAAAGATTGACGAAGCATCGTTTCTGTGGTAATCTAAAGGGAGTGCGACATACCGCACTCCCTTTGTTTTTCTAAAAGGGAAATCTATTTGACGGAGTTGATGATATCATGAATTATAAAAGTACAAGAAATGAAACCTTACAACTTAAATCTTTAGAAGCAATCAAAAAAGGATTGTCCGAAGAGGGCGGATTGTTTGTTCCGGAGAAAATTCCTGCGCTTACCCAAGCGGAATTTAAGAAAATGGTTAGCCTTTCTTATATTGAGCGGGCAAATTTGATTTTAAAAAAATATTTGACAGATTTTACTGCAAAAGAATTGTCAGCGTGCACTGAGGCGGCTTATGGTGGCGGCAAATTCAGCAGTGAAGATGTTGCGCCGGTTGTGAAACTGGATGAAAACCGCTATATTTTGGAACTTTGGCATGGCCCTACCTGTGCGTTTAAGGATATGGCGCT
>JAZQFW010000027.1:0-32619 GCA_045539735.1 Ructibacterium sp.
GAAGCGTTAAATCACATTAACAAACGAAGTGTTGAGCATAAAATAACGGTATGCGAAAATGAAGATATACTGCTTGTGGATGTAGATGTAAGGCTTATCGTTCAGGTGATAATAAACATTGTTGACAATGCAATTAAATATACACCGAAAGGCTCAGAGATCACGATAAGTACACAGAAAAATGGTAATATGCTTTCGGTCAGCATTGCAGATAACGGCAAAGGCATTGCAGATGATATTAAAGACAAGGTGTTTGATATGTTCTATACAGGAGCAAACAAAATTGCCGATAGCAGAAGAAGTCTTGGCTTGGGACTTGCTCTTTGCAAAACAATCATATCGGCACACGGCGGAGAAATTGCTGTATCAGACAACAAGGCGCATGGTGCTGTGTTTACATTTACACTGCCGGTAAAGGAGATTGATATAAATGAATAAGACAATGACAATTTTGGTTGTTGAAGATGATATGCCTATACGCAATCTTATATCCACAACTTTAAAGGCTAATGAATATAAGTTTTTAACTGCAAATGATGGAAACGATGCTATTATGCAGTCTTCTTCGCATAATCCCGATATTGTTCTGCTTGATTTGGGGCTTCCTGATATAGATGGAATTGAAGTTATAAAGAAAATACGTTCTTGGTCTAATATGCCGATTATTGTTATCAGCGCAAGAAGTGAGGATACAGATAAAATAGAGGCATTAGACTGTGGCGCTGACGATTACTTAACAAAACCATTCTCTGTTGAAGAACTTCTTGCAAGACTCAGAGTTACACAAAGAAGATTAAGCTATCAAAACCAATCGATAGCATCAGAATCAATTTTCACAAACGGAAAGCTTAAAGTTGATTATGCTGCAGGCTGTGCATACCTTGATAATGAGGAAATGCACCTTACCCCGACAGAATATAAGCTGCTTTGTGTGTTGTCTCAAAATGTAGGAAAGGTGCTTACGCATAAATTTATTGCAGAGAAAATTTGGGGCAGCGCATGGGAAACAGATATAGGTTCTCTTCGGGTGTTTATGACAACACTTAGAAAAAAGATTGAAAAGCTTCCGGACTCGCCGCAGTATATTCAGACGCATATAGGTGTCGGATACAGAATGATGAAGGTTGAATAGGTGTTTATTTAACAAAGAAACTGGCATCTAAACTATTCGCCTCTTCCAATACGAAAAGGCACCCAATAGGGTGCCTTTTCGTATTGTTTTTGTTTGAGTTCGAACCAACGAGCCTGCGAGCCGCTTGCGGACGCAGGGGACCGAGCAGCGACCGCGTCCGGTGGACGAAGCAGGGAGCGCGGAGGTGGTGCAGCAACACAATGAAATAAGCCGCCGAAAGCGCGGCGCAATTGAATTGATGTTGCAAACGGACGTGGTTCGAGCCCAACAGGGGGGAGCCATTAAAGAACGCTGATTTGGACTTATTGACGATTTTTTATTTTCTGTTGTTTGAATTCTGAAGGTGTAATATTCATATGTTTTTTATATAAACGAAAAAAATTGGAATAATTTTGAAAGCCTGACATCAGATAAGCTTCCTCTATGGAGAAATTCTGACAAATAAGGTCATTAAAGTAGTTTAATCTTTTATATGTAACATAATTCCATAGTGACATACCAACATGCTTTTTAAATAAATGCAACAAGTATGATTCATTTATGTTAAATGTTTTCGCAACAGAATTAACAGAAATTTTATTGCAAAAATGATTATTTAAGAATGACAGAACAGCGTTTATTATCGGATTTTCGGTTTTTGGTTCTTTTATGTTATCGGTTGCTCGTAGAAGATTGACAAGGCGAGAAATAAGCTCTATTGTTTTGCAAACTGCAAGAACATTTTCACAAGGTGACATACCTTTTGCAAGTGTGAAAACTTCTTGAAATAAGTTTTGAATTCCTGTTTCTTCAGCAGCTTTTGCCAATACAAGATTTCTAAATCCCTTTGTTCTTGTATAGAAAGGAGTAATTAGATCCGAGGCGTCATCTGAAAAATTATCTAAAATACTATGATTTATGCGCAGAACAATCCTTTCGTGAAAAATACTGTTGCATATTTCACATCGATAAAGTTCAGATGGATTAATCAAAATAATATCTCCCTCTTCTATATCATAAGTTCTTCCTTCTATTTTTATATTACCGGCACCCTTCATAAAATAATAAAACATACAGCTATTTGTATAATGCGAAAAGGAAAGTGTAGAATTTTCGGCACTTAATCCGTGGGTATAGCTAAGACTGCATCCTTTGCCTAAAGAATATCTTATTTTTGTATATGTTTTATCCATAATACATCTTCCTTTACAAAAATTTATAGCAGAATTATACATAAAAAAAGCCGTATTGTCAATTGTAATATTGTATTTAGCAATTATAATGTTTGTATTGGGAGGTGGAAAAATGTTTGTTGATTGCCATACTCATTCTACAAATTCAGATGGTAGAAATTCTGTGGATGAGTTATGCCTTTCTGCAATAGAAAAGGGTATAGGAGGTATTTTAATTACTGATCATGCAGACATGAATTTTTATAATGAACGTAATACGTATGAGAGAATAAAAAAATTAATAGCGGATGTTTCAAAAGCGAAAGCAAAGTATGACGGCAAGTTGAAAATTTTAACAGGAATAGAGCTTGGCGAATATACTATTGCACCTCAAAAGGCAGAAGAAGTACTTTCTCTAGGAGGTTTTGATGCCGTACTTTGTTCTGTGCATTATGTTCCTAAAGCAGGATGGTTTTTGGCATATAATAGAATAGATTTTAGGCAGTTTATGCAAACAGATGAAGAGATCAACGAGTATATTTCACTCTATTTTGATTTGCTTTCTGAAACTGTTGATGCTTTTGATTTTGATATTTTGGCACATATACACTGTCCTGTAAGGTATATAACAGGAAAATGGGGTCGAAATAGTGATATAATGATTTTTGAAGATAAAATAAGAATTATACTTGAAAAAATTATAAAAAGAAATATTGCCCTTGAGCTAAATACGGTGTATTTGAAAGATGATAAAGGAAAATATAATTTCAGTCTTGATAAAATACTATGTATGTATAAAGAACTTGGGGGAAAAATGGTGACTTTAGGTAGTGATGCACATGAGGAAGAATCTGTCGGAGAAAATTTCTCTGAGGCTATGTCTTTGTTAAAAATGTGTGGGTTTGACAGTTTTTATTATTTTGAAAACAGAAAACCAAAAGAAATTTTAATATAGTAAAAAACGAGGAGTATTTATTATGAACGATAATGTAAATAGAGCATCACTTGATACAATTGCGGGTGCACTTTGTGATATGATGGGCGTTGAGGCACCAAATGGTGCTGCAAAAGGAAATGTCCAGATGACAGATTATGCAAATACTGTTTTCAAATGTGAAAAAGCCGATAGAATATTTATGTATAATCCTGATGCGATAGGACAGTGGCTTTATGAAAAGTATCCTTATTTATTTAGCGAAACTGAAGAAAGAACAGATATAAAAGTTCCATTTGCTGCACCAATGCCAACAGTTACACCGGTTTGTTTTGCAACAATGTACACCGGGACACAACCCGAAGCACATGGAATAAGAAAATACGAAAGACCCGTTTTAAAGGCTGATACTGTTTTTGACGCTTTAATAAGAGCAGGAAAAAAGCCTGCAATTGTGGCACATACCAAATGTACATTTTCGTGTATCTTTTTAGAAAGAGAGATGGCTTATTTTACTTATCCGACTATTGAAGAGGTACATGCAAAGGTTTGTGAATTGATTTTGGAAGATGAGTATGATTTTATAGCGATTCACGCATGGAATTATGATTCTTGTATGCATAAAGAAGGACCTGAAAGTATAAATGCGCTTTCTGAAATAAAAGTAAATACAACTGCATATGCAACATTTGATTCCCTCATACAAAAGCATTGGAAAAAGCATAATGTGTTCATGGGATATGGCATGGATCATGGCTGCCATGAAATTGACGATAATGCAGGCTCTCATGGGCTTGATACACCTGAAGATATGAATATTATGCATTTTTACAAAGCGTATAAAAAAGAAGTTTAATTATAAAAGTTTAGCTAAATGCAAGAGTCATCTAAACCATTCGGCTCTTCCAATACGAAAAGGCACCCAATAGGGTGCCTTTCCGTATTGTTTTTGTTTGAGTTCGAACCAACGAGCCGCTTGCGGACGCAGGGGACCGAGCAGCGACCGCGTCCGGTGGACGAAGCAGGGAGCGCGGAGGTGGTGCAGCAACACAATGAAATAAGCCGTCGAAAGTGCGGCGCAATTGAATTGATGTTGCAAACGGACGTGGTTCGAGTCCAACTGGAGGAGCCAGAAAAAAGCACTTCGTGAGAAGTGCTTTTTTCAATGAAATACGCCTTTTGGCGTGTGAAATATGAAATAGCTTCGCTATGAAATATGCCTTTGGCATATGAAAAAAGGCGTATTTTATTTCACATTTTTCTAAAAGAAAAATATTTCATAATCCGTCAGGATTATTTCATATCGAACGAAGTGAGATATTTCATTAAAATCATCATGCATCTATTATGTACACGAAAGCCAAACACAAAAGGGTACGTTTTGCGTGCCCTTTTGTGTTTTTTTCTTGCAATTTATTCCTTTATGTGTTATACTTTATTTGCGACACATCTGAATATTTAAGCCATAATAGGTGCATTTTATATTGGTAAAAATGCATCCTCTATTTTTGCACCTTATGGCGTAAAAGATGTGTCGCAGCATTGAGGCTATGCATTTTTCGTGCGTGGCTTCGGCTGCGCATTTTTTATTGGAGGAGTAAGAAATGAATATAAAAGTTGAACTTTTGAAAAGACATATCACAGACTTTATCAAATTCAGAATTGAGGATTTTGAGATTGATGCATCGTTGATTGCCGATACAACTGCGATACAAATTCTATCAGAAATACAAGAGGTAATAAAAAACGAAGAATATTCTGATTTTGAAGCAATCGAAGAGATTGTATGTATCTTTGAAAAGTATCAAATAGGTTGTGGCGTTCGACATGATTTTTAGCATTTGCTTCATCCAACATAAAAGGGTACGCTTTGCGTACCCTTTTTGTTTTATTTATAAAATAATTTCGCGTTTTTCTTTGATAGAACGTTCTATCGCATCGATGACAGACACGGGTTTTACCAGTTTATCAAAGGAGAGAGGCATTTTTTTGGTACGGAGCATTGTTATAAACTGTTCAAATCCCAGTTTATAGATAATAGAAATGTCCATTTGAGTCGTAATGGAATGTTCTGTTCCATATACCGTCATAAAGTAATCACCAGCAGGTAAAAAGTTTAGTGCAACCTGAAAATCCTCATACTTGGCAATTGCAGTAAACTGATTGTGCTTCACCTCAGTGGCAAGGACGCTTTTGACATCATATCCAAAAATGGTGAACATCATTTCTACCAGATGAGAGGTATAGAAGTAGATGCCGTCATGTGGACTTTCCAAATCTCCGGGAAAGTTCATAGCACCACCTAAGAGTTCGCCAAAGAAACCACTGTCAATCCGATTTTTCATGGTCAGTACATCGTAGTTGTATTTGATGGTAGAACCGCCTGTAATCAGGGTATGATTTCTCTCGCAAGCCTCTTTTAAGATTGCAACATCGTTCATAGAGGTTGCAATGGGTTTGTCAATCCAAACAGGATAGCCTTGTTCGATAAAAGGGAGAATTTCCGGTACATGGAGAGAACCCTTTCGGTTCACTACCATGACAGCATCTACCTTGCCGATGAACTCTTCCGGCTTTTGTGCAATAAACTCCACGCATCCCTGCTCTGCCACTGTTTTGGTATGCTCCGGGTTATCATCCCTTCCGTAAAGAGCAGTAACTCGTACATCATCGTAGACATAATTTCCGTTTTCATCCGATAAATTACATAGTTTTGAAAAGTGCAGTGCATGGGTGTTGTCTGAACCTAAGATTCCTATCCGAAACATTTTCATTCCTCCATTCATGGGTTCAGTATAGCACTTCGTGTAAAAAAAGTAAATAGCAAAAATAACAGGAAAGCATTGCAAAAAAAGTACAGTTGTGATATGATGAAAATACTTGTAGTTTGATGAATTTCGTCGAATGCGAAAGAGGGGGAACAAGATGAGAAAATGGGGGGACAGAGCGGATGCTTACCGCATCCGTGATATTGACGGAGTGCATTTTTATATGGCATATTTGATGCCAAAACGTACCGAGGCAGAGGTTTATATCAATCAGCAGATTGATGTGACCAACCTGCTCGAATACATCAAATCGAAAAATGAAACCGGTGAGCGAAAGGTTACCATGTTTCATTGCATGATTGCGGCGGTGGCTCGCACCATTCGGATGCGTCCGCTTCTAAACCGGTACATCTCCGGCAAACGCTATTATATGCGCCATGATATTTCTATGGGGTTTACCATCAAGAAGAAGTTTTTGGACCATGCAGAGGAAAGTTTGATGATATACAGACCCAAAGACAGCGACAATGTTTGTGCCATTTGCGACAAACTTTCTCCTCAGGTCAAAGAGGCCAAAAAAGAAGATGGCGGGCAGCATGTGGACGACCTTCTTAATATCATCAAAAAGTTACCCAAACCCATTATGACCCTGTTTATGGCATTTATGAACTTTGCGGATGTACATGGCTTGATGCCCAAAGCATTTAGCAGTGTAGACACCAACTACTGCACGGTGCTCCTTTCCAACCTCGGAAGCATAAAATGTGACGCGGTTTACCATCATTTAAACAACTTTGGTACCAATGGCATTGTGATCACTATTGGAGAAATTCATAAAGAGTGGATGATCAACAAAAACGGTGAGGGCGAGGCTCGGGATGTAGTATCCATTGGGGTCACGCTGGACGAGAGAATTGCAGACGGGTTTTATTTTGCCCGCTCCCTCAAACTGATTAAGCATCTGTTTGAAAACCCGTCCTTGCTGGATAAAACATTGGAGGAGGAAGTTGATTTTGAGTTCTAATGCAAAATGGTTTCAGTATTATGGAGATATCCCCCACACTTTGGAGTATCCGGATATTTCTCTTTATCGCATGGTAAAAAATGCGCAGGAATCCTACGCGGAGTATACTGCCTATGATTTTCAGGGGCGCTCGGTCACTTTCGCTCGGTTTATCAAAGAGGTTGATGCCTGTGCTAAGGCGCTTTTGATGATGGGGATTAGGAAAGGCGAGGTTGTTACCGTATGCCTACCTAACGTACCGCAGGCGGTGATTATGTTTTATGCCATTAATAAAATTGGGGCAATCGCAAGCATGATTCACCCTCTTTCAGCGGAAAATGAAATTAAGTTTTACTTGGAAGAAACCAAGAGCCGAGTAGCCATTACCTTAAGCCAGTTTTATCACAAGTTCGAAAACATCAAAGATTTGACCAATCTGGAAACGCTGATTGTGGCAAAAATTGAAGAAGTATTACCTGCAGTGAAAGGATTTCTCTATAAATTTGTGGGTTCAGAGCCAAAGGTAAAAGAATCGAGTTGGACCATTTCGTGGAAGAACTTTCTGGCAAAAGCGGAAGAATGTCAGGAAGAAGTTATTGACACCGGAAAAGGTGAAGACGCGGCGGTCATTCTGTTCAGCGGCGGAACCACAGGAACTTCAAAAGGCATTTTGCTTACCAACCTTAATTTTAACGCTCTTGCCATGCAAACGGCGGCTGCGTCCGAATGTCTGGAGGCAGGAGATATTATGCTTTCTGTGATGCCGGTCTTTCACGGATTCGGTCTGGGCGTGGGAATTCACACCATACTGGCGTACGGCTGTCAATGCGTCCTGATTCCTCAGGTCAAAGTGCAGGAGTTTGCAGGTTATTTTAAAAAATACCGCCCCAATTATATGGCAGGCGTACCCACTCTCTTTGAGGCAATGATGCGGAACGAGGATATGAAAAAAGTGGATTTATCCTGCTTGAAAGGTCTGTTCAGCGGTGGGGACTCCCTTTCCATAGAGTTAAAGAAAAAGGTAGACGGTTTCTTAAAGGAACATGGTGCCAACATTCAGGTGCGGGAGGGTTATGGCACCACGGAGTGTGTCACCGCAAGTTGTCTGACACCTAAAGAATACTACCGTGAGGGAAGTATCGGTATTCCCTTTCCGGATACCTATTATAAGATTGTAATTCCCTCTACCAACGATGAGGTGGATGCCGGAGTCATGGGAGAAATTTGCCTGACCGGTCCTACCTTGATGAAAGAATATATCAACAACCCCAAGGAAACCAGCCAGACCTTGCGGGTGCACGATGACGGCAAACTCTATTTACATACCGGCGATTTGGGATACATGGACGAAGATGGATTTATCTTCTTTGTGCAGCGACTAAAAAGGATGATTGTAACCAGCGGTTATAATGTTTATCCCTCCCAGATTGAGAATGTGATTGATGCCCATGAGGCTGTGCTTTACAGTACGGTCATCGGGGTCAAAGATGACTACCGGATGCAAAAGGTAAAGGCGTATGTGGTTTTAAAACCCGGCTATACCCCAACCGAAGAAATCAAGCAATCCATCAAAGAGCATTGTGAAAAGAGTATTGCAAAATATGCTTTGCCCAGAGAATATGAGTTTCGTGACGAACTTCCCAAGACTTTGGTTGGCAAGGTAGCCTATCGGGAATTGGAAAAAGAATCGGAAGAAGCAATTCCGGTCTAGACTTTTATCATTTTCTGTGGTATAATGAAAAGAATATTTAAGAAGTAAAGGAATGTTTGACATGAATCAGTATAAAGATTTTGAGAATTATTTAAAAGAATATCCCAGCAGTGACGGATTTTTTGGAAGTTATGGTGGGGCGTTCATTGACGAAAAATTAGTTCCTGCATTCAAAGAAGCAGATGATGCGTATGAGGCAATTTGTCACTCTGCGCAGTTTATCAATGAACTTCGAAGAATCCGTAAGGAATTTCAGGGAAGACCTACACCTGTGTATCATTGTGAGCGGCTTTCTAAGATTTTTGGCAATTGCCAGATATATTTAAAGCGTGAAGATTTGAACCATACCGGCGCACATAAACTCAACCATTGTATGGGTGAAGGGCTTTTGGCAAAATATATGGGTAAGAAGAAACTCATTGCAGAAACCGGAGCTGGTCAGCACGGTGTTGCTTTGGCAACTGCGGCGGCATACTTTGGCATGGAATGTGATATCTACATGGGTGAGGTTGATATTGAAAAGCAGCATCCTAATGTAATAAGAATGAAGATGCTGGGCGCCAATGTCGTTCCTGTTACCAAGGGACTAAAAACCCTGAAAGAAGCAGTAGATGCGGCATTTGAAGCCTATCTGAATGAGTATGAGGACGCAATTTATTGTATTGGTTCAGTTCTCGGCCCGCATCCATTCCCCAAAATGGTGCGTGACTTCCAATCCGTCATTGGAATTGAGGCAAGAGAACAATTTCTGGATATGACCGGTATCATGCCGGATGCAGTCTGTGCTTGCGTTGGCGGTGGTTCTAACTCCATTGGTATGTTCGTGCCATTCCTTGCAGATCCAGTTGAAATATATGGAGTGGAACCTTTAGGCAGAGGCTCTGCAGTCGGTGACCATGCTGCAACGATGAAATTTGGTTCCAAGGGAAGACTCCATGGTTTTGATAGTTATTTACTTCAGGATGAAAACGGCGAGCCTTTGCCGGTTTACTCCATCGCAAGTGGGCTTGATTATCCGGGCGTAGGACCGGAACATGCGCTCCTGCGTGATTTGAATCGTATCCATTATGATACTGTTTCCGATGAAGAGGCAATGGAGGCGTTCTTCCTCTTGTCCAGATACGAGGGAATTATTCCTGCGATTGAAAGTGCGCATGCGGTTGCTTATGCAATTCGTTATGCCAAGGAACATAAATCCGGTTCCATTCTGGTTTGCCTGTCCGGCAGAGGCGATAAAGATATTGACTATGTTTATGAAAACTACGGCTGCGGCGAACAATTTAAATTAGATTACGAGGTATAATACAAGATGCAGATGGTCTTGCTAACCGCCTTAGGCGTAGGCGGCGCCACCCTGATTGGGTCGGTCATAGGATTTTTCTTTCGTGGATTGTCCCACAAGTTTAGCGATATAATTCTCTCCTTTGCAGCGGGAGTCATGCTTGCAGCAGCAGTGCTTGGGTTGGTGCTTCCCTCAGTGGAATACGGCGGGAAGTTTGGTCTTCCTATCGCAGTGATTGGGATTTTTGTCGGCGCATTGTGCCTGAATATGATGGATCGGTTTGTGCCTCATCTTCACAAACTTGCAGGCGTGGAGGATGAAAAGCATAACAATGCCAATCTTAGCAAAGTGTTGTTGTTTGTATCGGCGATTGCCATTCACAATCTCCCCGAGGGAATTGCTGCAGGTGTTGGATTTGGAACTGAAAATGCTGCTGAGGCAATCCTGATTGCCGGAGGTATTGCGCTTCAGAACATACCGGAGGGCATGGTGATTATCGGGCCTATGCTGGCGGCGGGTATCAGCCCCAAACGCACCTTTGTTGCGGCGTTGGCAACCGGACTGGTTGAGGTGCTTGGAACCCTGTTGGGATATTTTGCGGTGCGTGTGGCATCGGTGATTCTGCCGTTCGCTCTTGCGTTTGCAGGTGGAACCATGCTTTATGTCATTAGCGACGAAATGATACCCGAAACCCATGCCCACGGCAGTCAGCGAGGTGCCACATATGCACTTCTTGCCGGGTTTTGCCTGATGCTGGTATTTGATATCTTGCTGGGATAGTGAAGCGGAGGTTTTTACAATGAAACAAACAATATCGTTACTTTTGGTTGTTGGGATACTTCTTTCCATGACGTCCTGTGTGGTTCTCAAGGAGTCGGAGGATGTGTGGAGTTCGGCAAAGTTCACCGCGGATTCTACGGTTGGAAGCGGTAGCAAAACAATTACTGTCCTGGTACAGGCAGAGGAGAAATCAGTCACATTTACCTTGCATACCGATAAAGAGAATTTGGCAGACGCCCTGTTGGAACATGAACTGATTCAAGGCGAACAAGGTCCCTATGGGTTGTATGTGAAGTCAGTCAACGGTATCGTGGCAGACTATGCAATCAATCAAAGTTTTTGGGCGTTGTCCCAAAACGGAGAAACGCTGCAAACAGGGGTAAGCGGTGTGCAGATCGCAGACGGAGAACAATACGAACTAATTTATACCAAATAAAAAATCGAGGTCAAAGACCTCGATTTTTCGTTTATTCTTTGTTGTTCGTGGGTTTCACCAGGAAGACACTCAGTAATAACGCAATCAAGTAAAGTGCAAGCGTGACATATAGTACTACCTGGTAACCAACCGGATTGACGGTGTTTCCATGGATGATGACTTCTTGTCCAAAATGATTGACAATCCAGGATGCCAACTGGTTTCCGCTTAAGCCTGCAAATGCCCATGCGGATAAGGTAATTCCGTGAATGGCGCTGATGTTGCTCATGCCATAGTGGTCGGAAAGCAAAGTCGGCACATTGGAAAATCCGCCGCCGTAGCCGGCATTGACCACCATAATAAGGATAAGAACCAGAGCGGATAGTATCAGGCTTCCGGAGCCATGTTCAATCCCGCCGGTTACGATAACCAATGCAGTAAGCACGATGGAGAGGATAAAAATGATTTTGTAAATCGTGTTTCTGTCTTTCAGTTTATCCGCCCAAGCGGAGAAGAATACTCTGCCGCCTGCATTGAAGATGGCAGAAAGGGTGGAAATAATCCCAATGTATCCGGCAAGACCGATACACTTCACAATCATTTTTTCCTGTGAGAGAAGAGCCAGACCACAGGTAATGTTAATGTAAAACATCAACCAGATGCCAATATAATTGGTAATTGATTTTGATTTTAAAACTGAAATCAGGCTTTTGGATTCCTGTTTGCTTTGAGGTTCGTGCCAATCCTCCGGCTTTTTTAATAGGAGATGCCCAAGAAACATCATGACAAAATAGACCGCGGCAAGAATCAGGAACATTTTATAAATGCCACCCTCACCAAGGTTTTCCAACATCCATTGCATAATGGGGCTGGCGATTGCTTTTGCCGCACCAAATCCGGCAACGGCAAGACCGGTTGCAAGACCTTTGCGGTCATGGAACCAAAGCATCAGGGTTTTCACCGGCGAAAGATAACCGGTACCAAGACCGATTCCCATAACAAAGCCATAGGAAAGATAAATTCCAAGTAAGGCAACAAGACTTCCTGTATGTATTCCGCCGTAGTAAATAAAATATCCGGTGCCTGCCATACCAAGGGTAAAGCAAATCGTGGAGATGAGAGAAGATTTATGGATATCTTTCTCTACGATGTTCCCCAAAAAAGCGGCAGACATACCAAGGAAGAAGATGGCAAAACTAAATGCCCATTCGGTTGCGCCTTTGGAAAAGCCGATATAATCCGCAATTTCCTGGCTGAAGATTGACCAGCAGTATACGGTGCCGATGCTGCAATGCAAAAGCAGCGCGGGAATTGCTGCGCGCATCCATTTGTTTTGTAGCCAGCCGGCATGTTTCATAAATGACACCCTTTCTTTTGTAAAAATAACAAGCCAAGCATAATTTAGCTTGGCTTGTTGATTGTTATCTGTTTAAAATCATCTCGGTCAATGCTACCGGTTCCACAATTTTGCCGTCTTTATACACGCGCATATTGCCGGAAGCGATTTCATCAATCAGGATAACTTCATCATTGTTGTAACCAAACTCAAATTTAATATCCCATAAATCAAGACCAATGGACTTAAGGTCATCTGCAACAATTTTGGTGATTTTCAAGGTTTGTTCTTTCATGCTTTCAAACATAGCCGGAGTCATAACGCCCAGCGCAGCCAGACCTTCACCGGTAACCAGCGGGTCACCCTTTTCGTCATTCTTAAAGGTACATTCTACATAACCGCCTTCAAGCACGGTTCCGTCTTCAATATATTCACCATATCTGCGGATAAAACTTCCGGTTGCAACCAGACGGCAGATAACTTCAAGACCGTGACCAAATACGGTTGCGGGAAGAACTTCCATCGTGGCATCTTCCACATTGGCACTAACATAGTGGGTCTTGATGCCTGCTTGTCTCAACAATTCAAAATAGTGTACAGAGGTTTTCAGGTTTGCTTTTCCGATACCCTCAATGGTAAGCCCGACGCTGTTTTCACCCGGGTCAAACACACCGTCCTTGCCGGTGCAATCATCTTTGAACTTCAGCATTACATTGCCGTTGTCCAGAGCATAAACATCTTTTGTTTTTCCTTCATACATCTTCTTCATGAAAAGCGCTCCTTTGTGTTTCAAAATAATATAGTTCTATTTTAATACAAAATCATTCATTTGTATAGTTTTTTTTTCAAAAAAATAAAAATTTATTGCAAACTACAAAAATAATTCACTAAAGTGGGACAGAAAAAACAATTTTACCAAAAAGAAACAACCGGTAATCCGGTTGTTTCAAATTTATTCTCCGGCGATACCGGGGAGATAGTCATGGGGATTTTTTGGCTCGTCCTGAGCGATGACTTCAAAATGAAGATGCGGCGGTTCGATGATTTCCAAGGTGGCAGTTCTGCCTACTTTCCCGATTACATCGCCGGTGTTCACCTGACTTCCTTCGCTGACTGTGCTTCCTTCCTGCAAATTTCCGTAAAAGGTTTTGGTTCCGTCAGGATGCAATAGCAATACGCTGGTTCCCATCATGCCGTCTTCGGTCACGGTTTCTACCGTTCCGCCCAAAGCGGCTACTACATCCGTGCCCTCGTCTGCAGCAAAGTCAATTCCCTCGTGGACACGCCAGTCCTCCATGGTTTCAGAATATTGCAGATCTTCTGCAGAGTAATCTTTTAGGATTTCTCCTTGGATGGGAGCGCAGAAAACGGAGGAAGAACCCTCGTCGCTTTGAGGAGGCTCCGTTTCTTCCGGTTCTGATGCTACGGGCAGAGTGTCGTTGTGAACGGCAACGGCATCTTCGGTATACACATGGGTTAAACCGTCATCATAGGTCTTGGCGGATTGTTCTACGGCTCTCTTCCAGATTTCCTGATCCAGTTCCTTCGTAGTTTCATCCGAAGGAAGCACCAGATTCATCACCACAGTAATTACCATCAACGAGGTAATTACGATCAATGTAATAAAAAACCCCCGCTTGGCAAAGATGCTTTCTTTCTTTTTTGTTTCTTTCACGATTCATCACCTCAAAGGTAGTATGAACCGGCAAAAAGAAAATATACCCTGTTTCTCCGAAAATTACTAAGAGCCGAACAGTATGTTCGGCTCTTTAGTTACAGAATAAAAATTTCGTCAGCGTACTGTCCGGCAAGTTCGACACCCTGCTTGGCAGCCTCTGCGCTTTCAAACAATCCAAACACAGCAGAACCGCTTCCGCTCATCAGGGTCAGAACTGCGCCGGCAGAGGAAAATGCTTCTTTTAGCCAGCCAACCACTGGATAGGCGGGAATGGTGACCGTTTCTAAGATGTTGCCGGCATGATTACAGATTGCTGCCAGATTTCCATTTTTGATTCCCTCTGCCACGGCAGAAACATTAAGGCGGTCAGGTTTCTTTGTAAAGTCTAGGTTTTCATATACCCATCGGGTAGAAACCGAGGGTTCCGGCTTGGCAATCACGCATTTGAGGGCGGGCGGCATAGGAAGAGAGGTAAGGATTTCCCCAATCCCCTCGGCAAGAGCACAGCCGCCAAGGATACAAAATGGAACGTCAGCCCCCAAAGAGGTTCCAAGTTCCATCAACTTTTCGGTGGAAAAGGGAGAGCCGTATAACAGATTCAACCCCTTGAGTACGCCGGCTGCATCTGCACTACCGCCGGCCATACCTGCGCCGACAGGAATGTGTTTTTCTAAAAAGATGTCTACGCCGTCATAGCGACCTAACCGTTCAAAAAATAGTTTTGCCGCACGGAATGCCAGATTATCTTCGGTGTTGGGTAAGGACGGCATGTCGGAATCAACCGTAATATTGCCGTCGCAGCGTAAAGTGAGGCTAATTCTGTCAGCAAGATTCACCTCTTGAAGAATCATGGCGACATCGTGATAGCCGTTTTTCCGCTTTCCGATTACATCAATGGCAAGATTGATTTTGCCTCTGGAATCTATGGTAAGTTTGTTCATGGTGTCACTCCTTTTTTATGATTGAATGAAACGAAAGCACGCAGATTCCGGCAAGAATCTGCGTGCAGAAATGTCATTATTCTTGTTCCGGTTCCAAATCGGTGGATTCAGGTGCTTCAATGGCTGCAGCAGATGGTTCAAAAACTGCGTCAAATTCATCGCCCTCAATCTTCTCTTTTTCCAGAAGAAGTTCTGCCACCTTATGCAGATTGTCCATCTGCTCGGTCAGGATTTCAGTACACCGACGGTAACAAGCGTCAATAATCTGCTTGATTTCCTCGTCAATCAACGCGGCGGTTTCTTGGCTGTAATCAATGGTTTGGCCATAGTCCAGACCGATAAAGACCTCATTGTTTTGATCACCAAAGGTGCGGGTTCCAAGTTTTTCGCTCATACCATAACGGGTAACCATGGCCTTTGCAATATTGGTTGCACGTTCAATATCATTGGAAGCACCGGTGCTGATGTCATTGAGAACCAAAGCCTCGGCAACGCGTCCGCCAAGCAGAACCACGATTTCTTCAAGCATTTCCGTTCTGGAACTGTAATAGGAATCCTCTTTGGGAAGTGACAGGGTATATCCGCCTGCACGCCCGCGCGGAATGATGGAAACCTGATGGACTCTGTCCTGTGTCGGGAGCATTTTGGAAACAACTGCGTGACCTGCCTCGTGATAAGCGGTCAGTTTTTTTGCTTTTTCGGGAACCTTTCTGGATTTCTTTTCCGGTCCGGCAACTACTTTCATGATAGATTCTTCCAAATCCTCCATTGTGATTTCGGTATTGCCTTTTCTGGCTGCGGCAAGCGCTGCTTCGTTCATCAAGTTTTCAAGGTCTGCACCCGAAAATCCAACTGTGGTTTTTGCAAGAATGGAAAGGTCTACATCGGAAGCCAGCGGCTTTCCTTTTGCATGAACGCCTAAGATTGCCTCTCTGCCCTTAACATCAGGAGCATCCACCACAACCTGACGGTCAAACCGACCGGGACGCAAAAGTGCGGGGTCAAGGATGTCAGGACGGTTGGTTGCGGCAATGATAATAACGCCCTCGTTGGCACCAAATCCATCCATCTCTACCAATAGTTGGTTCAAGGTTTGCTCTCTTTCGTCATGCCCGCCGCCAAGGCCTGCACCTCTGTGACGGCCAACGGCGTCAATCTCGTCAATAAAAATGATGCTGGGGGCATTCTTCTTTGCGTTTTCAAACAAATCGCGAACGCGGGAAGCACCCACACCTACAAACATCTCAACAAAATCAGAACCGGAGATAGAGAAGAAGGGAACCCCTGCCTCTCCGGCAACGGCTTTTGCAAGTAAGGTTTTACCGGTTCCCGGAGGACCAACGAGCAACACGCCCTTGGGGATTCTGGCTCCCAGTTGACGGAACCGTTCCGGGTCTTTTAAGAAATCGACGATTTCTTTTAATTCCTCTTTTTCTTCATCGGCGCCGGCAACATCTTCAAAGGTTTTCTGGGTCTTACCGTCTGTGGTAAGCCGTGCCTTGCTTTTGCCAAAGTTCATAACGCCGCGGCCACCGCCGCCACCGCCTGCCTGTTGCATCATAATAAACCAGAACACAACAAAGATAATAAGAAGTCCCAAAGAGGGAAGCAAACTCAGCCACCAAGGCGGACTATAAGGAAGCGGGGTTTCCACTTTTAGTTTGCCTTCTTCAATTTGTTGCTGCATGGCATCACCGGCATCAGTTTTTAAAACAAGATAACCGCCGGGGACCTCCACTTCAATGACGGAACCGTCGCTTAATTTTGCCTTGGCAATATTGTCCACGACTGACAGTTCTGTTACTTGCCCTTGCTGAATCTTTACGACCAGGTCGGAATAGATTTGTTTTGATCCCTCTTGGGGCATGGATGTCATCGTAAAAATAAAGACAATGAGAAAGAACAGCAGTACATAGAAGCCGATTCCTTTGATATATCTTTTCACGCAATCTCCTCCTAAATTTTGCATCAAACATTTGCTGGAAATTATTGTATTCGTTAAAATGCCATTATAGCATACCCGAACTGAAAAAACAAGGTCATTTTGAAAGTTTTTACAGATTCTTCACATTTCATTCACGGAAAAAACAAGGTGCAAAAATGCGACGAATTTTTCTTGACAAGAGGAAGGTTTGGGTGTAACATAGTTGAAAAAGATTTGGAGGAAGAAAGATGAAAAAGAAGTTAAGTTTACTTATGGCATTATTGATTCTTTGTCTGGCACTTTCTGCCTGTGGTGAAAAAACAACCACAAGCCAAACAGGGACCAAAGAATCAGCAAAGGCAACGGCAACCAGTACGGCAACGGAAACGCCGGAGGTTCAGTTGAGTGTTGATCCATCTGTTTCGCAAAAGGTAAAAGTCACGATGGAAAACGGGAAAACTTTTGTGATTGCAACGGCACCGGAATATGCACCGGCAACGGTGAAGAACTTTCTGGAATTGGTAGAATCCGGTTTTTATGACGGATTGACATTCCATCGCATTATCGAAGGATTTATGGCACAAGGCGGTGACCCCAAAGGCAACGGCACCGGCGGTAGTGCAAAGAAGATTAAGGGTGAGTTTGCAGACAACGGCTATACTAAAAACACCCTCTCGCATACCAGAGGCGTGGTATCTATGGCTCGTTCCAATCACCCGAACTCTGCTTCCAGCCAGTTTTTTATCTGCTATGATGCAGCCCCCCATCTTGATGGACAGTATGCTGCATTCGGTGAAGTGATTGAGGGAATGGAAACCGTGGATGAATTTTTGAAGACGCCCCGTGACAATGCGGATAAGCCCAAGACCCCCATTGTGATGAAAAAAGTTGAGATTTTGAAATAAGAATTAAAAAGCACTTCCTCAGGAAGTGCTTTTTTGATTGTCTATCGATGGGCAATTGCACTTTGGCGAAGTATCTGGGGACGGTTCGTTGTGCCTAAGAACAAGGAACCGTCCCCTGTGCGCAGCCAAACAATATCATCCTCAGGAAGTGCTTTTTTCATTATTAGATTGCGGGTGTCTCTCTCTTAGTTCCAGAATATCCAGGATAATGATGCGCAGCAGGGCAAACAGCGGGACAGCAAGGAAGACGCCAAGCATTCCAAAGAGACCTCCGCCTAAAATAATCCCCATAATAACCCATATCGGACGAATATTTAAAGAACCGGATAGAAGTTTAGGCTGAATCAGGTTGGCATCCAGTTGCTGAAGTACAATCAGGACAATGACGACAATGAGACCGGCGGTAAAACTCTTGGTGAAGATGGTAATTAATCCTGCCAGTACGGTTGCAACGATGGCACCGAAATATGGAATCAGATTAAAGGAACCAACCATCAGAGAAAGCAGGGGAGCGTATTCCACCTGCATAATGGTAAGTGCAAGAAACGACAGGATAAACACAATGATGGCATCCACCAACTGACAGGATATATACAAGGTAACAAATTCATTGATTTTGCTGAGATAGCGGTGGAGGATGCGGCGGTGCTTTTCCGGCACAAAGGCACGGGCAAGACGAAGAAAACTTTCTCTTAAGTTTTTGCGGTCAAGGAGGAGGTAGACCGAGATAATCAATCCTAAAAAGATGTTAAACAGAGTGCTGCCGAAAGTCATAACCCCTCTGGCGTAACGGTTAACATTATCAAAACTAAAGCCACCCAAAATCCGGTCAAGAGAAAAGAATTCGTTGGAGAGCAGTGTCTGGATGCTGCGTTGGTCAATGGTGTAAATACCCAAGGAATTAAACCAATTGACCCATCCCTGTATCAAAACAGGAAGTTGTTCCATAAACTGAGTGATGCTTCGTACCAAAGAGGGGAAAATTGCTACCAAAAGCAAGGCAATCACGCCAAGAAATAAAAGATAGATGGTTGCAACTGCAATCCCTCGCCGATGGAGCGACAGAAAGGAAAGTTTGGTCTTTTGGCACAGTTGTTCCAATTTGCGGCAAGGGATGGCAAGAACATAAGCGATAAAGATACCGATGACAAACGGTGTCAGGAGGGAAAGCAGATTCCGGACTCCGTCAAACAGTTTGTCCATACTGTCAAAGGTTTTGTAAACGGCGATCAAAACAACGCCGACAAAAAAGATGCCCAAATAGCGTTTAAACTCATTGCGCCACATGAATATCAACTCCGATTTTTCTCAATTTTACTAAATTTATTAAGTATTTTATCACAAAAGAATCAAATAGTAAACCAAATCCAAAAAATATTTTATTTTTTTGAAAAAACTATTTGAAATTATGCTAAGAGTATGTTATACTAGATTGGAATGTGAATTTGAAAAAATAATAAACATTTAATATATACTAAGGAGGCAAAAGACATGGCTAAGAAATTTAAGACCATGGACGGTAACTGTGCGGCGGCTCATTGCGCGTATGCGTTTACTGAAGTTGCAGCCATTTACCCGATTACCCCGTCTTCCACAATGGCAGAATATGTGGATGAATGGAGTGCCAAAGGCCAAAAGAACATTTTTGGCGAGACCGTAGAAGTTGTTGAGATGCAGTCCGAGGCTGGTGCAGCAGGTGCTGTACACGGTTCTCTGCAGGCTGGTGCAATGACCACCACCTTCACCGCATCCCAGGGTTTGCTTCTCATGATTCCTAACATGTACAAAATTGCAGGTGAACTGCTCCCCACCGTATTCCATGTTAGTGCAAGAGCAATCGCTGCTCACGCGCTGAACATCTTCGGTGACCATCAGGACGTTATGGCTTGCCGTCAGACCGGTTTTGCACTTTTGGCATCCGGCTCTGTACAGGAAACCATGGACTTGGGCGGCGTTGCACATCTGGCATCGTTAAAGAGCCGCGTGCCTTTCCTGCACTTCTTTGACGGTTTCCGTACTTCTCACGAAATCCAGAAGATTGAAGTTATGGACTACGAAGACCTGAAAGGTCTGGTAGACCAGGATGCACTTAAAGAATTCAAAGACCGTGCCCTGAATCCGGAACATCCGGTTTTAAGAGGTACCGCACAAAACGGCGATATCTACTTCCAGGGTCGTGAGGCTTGTAACAAGTTCTATGATGCAGTTCCGGATATCGTGGCTGATTACATGAAAGAAATCACCAAAATTACCGGTCGTGAATACAAACCCTTTAACTACTATGGTGCTCCGGATGCTAAAAAGGTTATCGTTGCTATGGGCAGCGTTTGCCAGGCTTTGGAAGAAACCGTTGATTATTTGAACGCGAAGGGCGAGAAGGTTGGTGTTCTGGAAGTTCACCTTTACAGACCCTTCTCTGCAAAATACTTCTTTGATGTAATGCCCAAGAGCGTTGAAAAGATTGCAGTTCTTGACAGAACCAAGGAACCCGGTTCTCTGGGTGAGCCCCTGTATCTGGATGTATGCAACCTGTATAAGGATTGCGACAATGCACCCATGATTATCGGCGGCCGTTTTGGTCTTGGTTCTAAGGATACCACCCCCACTCAGTTGGTGGCAGTATTTAACAATCTGGATGCAGCAGAACCCAAGAAAGGCTTCACCATCGGTATTAATGATGATGTTACCAACCTGTCTTTGGAACTGGGCGAGAGAGTGAATGCGGCTCCCGCAGGTGCTACCCGTTGTAAGTTCTGGGGCTTTGGTTCCGACGGTACCGTTGGTGCAAACAAAGACGCTATCAAGATTATTGTCGATAATACCGATATGTATGCACAGGCATACTTTGACTATGACTCCAAGAAATCCGGTGGTGTTACCATGTCCCACTTGAGATTTGGTAAGACCCCGATTAAGTCTACTTACCTGCTGGATGAAGCAGACTATATCGCATGTCATAAGCCTGCATATGTATATCAGTATGATGTACTGGAAGGCTTGAGAAAGGGCGGTACTTTCCTGCTGAACTGCGTATGGACTCCGGAAGAACTGGATGAAAAACTTCCTGCTAATGTAAAACGTTACATTGCAGAGAATGACATCAACTTCTACACCATCAACGCTGTTGACGTTGCAGTTAAAGTTGGATTGGGTCCGAACCGTATCAACATGGTTACCCAGAGTGCATTCTTTAAACTGTCTGAGGTAATTCCTTTTGACGAGGCCGTTACTCTGATTAAAGATGCAATCAAGAAGACCTACGGCAAGAAGGGTGACGAAATTGTTAACATGAACTGCGCAGCAGTTGATGGTGCGATTGACGCGCTTAGAAAGATTGATGTTCCCGCATCCTGGAAAGATGCAGTTGATGCTCCGGCTGATAACAGCGACCGTCCTGACTTCATCACCAGCATTGTTGATCCGGTCAATGGTCAACGCGGTAACAAACTGCCGGTTAGCGTATTCAACGGCAGAGAAGACGGTACCTTTGAAACCGGTACTTCCCGTTATGAGAAACGCGGCGTAGCCGTTCTGGTTCCTGATTGGGTACCTGAAAATTGTATCCAGTGTAACCAGTGTTCTCTGGTATGTCCGCATGCGGCTATCCGTCCGGTTCTGGTGAACGCTGACGAAAAGGCTGCGGCTCCCGCAGGCTTTGATACCCTGAAAGCAATCGGTAAAGACTTTGCGGATCTGGAGTTCAGAATTCAGGTATCTCCGCTTGACTGTCTGGGTTGCGGCGTCTGTGCAAATGTATGTCCGGCTCCTAAGGGCAAGGCTCTGGTTATGAAGCCGATTGATGATGTATCTCAAGCACAGGAACCCAACTGGACCTACGGCATTGAAAAGGTTTCCAACAAGGCAAATCTGGTAGATGTTGCTGCAAATGTGAAGAACTCTCAGTTCGCACAGCCCTATCTGGAATTCTCCGGTGCATGTGCAGGCTGTGGTGAAACTCCGTACATCAAACTGATTACTCAGTTGTTCGGTGACAGAATGATGGTTGCAAACGCAACCGGTTGTACCTCTATCTGGGGTGGTTCCGCTCCGTCCATGCCATACTGCAAGGACGAGAACGGCAGAGGCCCGGCTTGGGCAAACTCCCTGTTCGAGGATAACGCTGAGTTCGGTCTTGGTATGGTAATTGCAAACAAGAAAGTTCGTCAGACTCTGGAATCCAGAATGAATGAAGTTATGGATTCTGTATCTCCTGAACTGGCTGCAGCATTCAAAGAATGGATTGACGCTAAGAACTGTGCAAACGGCTCCAAGGCAGCGGCTGAGAAGATTGAAGCCCTGATTCAGAGTGCAGATATGAGCAATCCTGCCATCAAGGATATCGCTGACAGAACCGACTTCCTGGTTAAGCGTTCTCAGTGGGTATTCGGTGGTGACGGTTGGGCATACGACATCGGTTACGGCGGTCTTGACCATGTTATTGCCTCCGGCGAAGATATCAACATCTTCGTTGTAGATACCGAAGTTTACTCCAACACCGGCGGTCAGTCTTCTAAGGCTACTCCTACCGCAGCAGTTGCTAAGTTTGCCGCTGCAGGTAAGAAAGTGAAGAAGAAAGACCTTGGTATGATTGCTACCACCTATGGTTATGTATATGTGGCTCAGATTGCTCTGGGTGCAAACATGGCTCAGGCGCTGAAAGCAATCAAAGAGGCAGAGGCATATCCGGGTCCGTCCCTGATTATCGCTTACGCTCCTTGTATCAACCATGGTATCAAGGCTAAGGGCGGTATGGGTAACTCCATTGCTGAAGAAAAGAAAGCAGTAGAGTCCGGTTACTGGCACCTGTGGAGATTCAATCCTGAACTGGCTGAGAAAGGCAAGAATCCGTTTGTTCTGGATTCTAAAGAGCCGACCGGCACCGTGAAAGACTTCATGATGGGCGAGAACCGTTACCTGATGCTCCAGAAAGGCTATCCTGCAATCGCAGAGCAACTCTTCGACAAAGCAGAGAAAGACCTGGCTGCAAGATACGAAGTATACAAGAGAATGGCGAAAGAAGACTAATCTTAGACAGTCGAAAAAGTCGTTCTACCGCAAGCGAAGAAATATATGATACTTGATGAGCAGATGCTCACAATATTCCGTATATGTAAATTAAAAACGGCAAGGAAAACTCGATGTTTTCCTTGCCGTTGCTTGCTTTTTGCAAAATCGTTCTCTGCAGTACCATCGTACAGCGACGAAAACGATTTTACAAAATATAACTTCCTTTTTCGACGTCTATATTTTATTTTACTTGTGACGGGTTTTCTCCGATTTCCCGCTTATAAGAAACGGAGAAGTAACTTTGGCTGCTAAAGTTTAGTTTGTCGGTAACTTCGTTAATATTCATGCCGGATTGCAGTAATTCCGTTGCGGCTTTGAATTTCAGTTTCAGAAAGTACTTGTGTACGCTAAGCCCTGCGTATTTTGCAAAAATCCGTTTCAAACCGGATTCGCTGATGTTGCAGACATTAGCGATTTCGCAGACAGAGGGTTGTTCGCCGATGTGTTCAGTCATATATCGCACTGCTTTGCGGAAAGAAAGTGCGTCTTTGGTGGAAAGGGTTCCGGCGACGCTTCCGTCATCTCCAAGGGAGAGGAGTAACTGATAAAGATAAGTGATGACCCGTTGTAGATAGAGTGGGGAACTTTTTGCCGGAAGCAGAAACTGCTGATAATAAGGAGTGTCCTCCGGAACTTCATGTTCTTTCACCTGTGTGCGGATATACCGAAGCATAGCGGTGAGAATCTGCTGTTGCTCTGCCGTTAAATGAAACACCTTGTCCTCAAGATATTGGGTCAGGGTTCCGGTAAGTTCAAAGGAAACAATCAACAAAGTGGCACCCTTATCCTGCTCGACAGAAATTTTGTGCATTTCCAGCGGTTTGTGAAAGATAATTTCGCCCTCACTTAAGTTGTAAACGCGTTCATCTGCAGTAACGCAGACCGAACCTTTTATCACGTATAAGAATTCCCAGAAGTCATGTGCTTCACCGGGGAAGTGAAATCCGTTCTTATAATGCACCTTAAACAGGGAGTAGATACCGTCAATATTCACCTGTTGTTCGACCTTATGGAGAGAATATTCATTCATGACAGCCACCTCACAAAGGGTTTTGGACGAAAAACAAATATTTCTGGACGATTGTCCTATATAAATTTGTTTTTTTATCATTTATAATAGTATCATAATTCCAATAAAATGTAAAGGGGCGATTTTGTGCATATCTTAGTAACCGGCGGTGCCGGCTATATCGGAAGCCATACCTGTGTTCAATTGTTGGAGGCGGGATATGAAGTAACGGTGGTGGATAACCTCTGTAACAGCAACAAGGAATCGTTGCGTCGGGTAGAGGCAATCACCGGTAAGACCATGCAGTTTTATGAAAAGGATTTGCTGGACAAAGAGGCGGTTAAGCAAATTTTTGAAGAAAATAAGTTTGATGCGGTTATTCACTTTGCAGGTCTTAAGGCGGTAGGTGAATCTGTTGCCATTCCGCTGAGATACTATGAGAACAATCTGGTCAGCACCTTGAACCTTTGTGAAGTTATGGGAGAATATGGAGTCAAGAAACTGGTGTTCAGTTCTTCTGCAACTGTATACGGAAAGCCGGCAAGCGTACCGATTACCGAGGATTTCCCGCTTTCTTGTACCAACCCTTATGGCAGAACTAAACTCATGATTGAGGAAATTTTGCGTGACCTCTATGTTTCTGATAACGAGTGGGACATTGCGATTCTGCGTTACTTCAATCCGGTTGGCGCCCATGTAAGCGGAACCATCGGGGAAGACCCCAAGGGTATCCCCAACAACCTGATGCCCTATGTTGCACAGACTGCGGTTGGCAAGCGGGAATACGTCCATGTATTTGGTAACGATTATGATACCCCTGATGGCACCGGCGTGCGTGACTATATCCATGTTGTGGATTTGGCAGACGGGCATCTGTGTGCACTGAGAAAGATTGAAAACTCCGTCGGTGTGGTTACCTACAATCTGGGAACCGGTCACGGTTACAGCGTGCTGGATATGATTGCGGCATTCGGCAAAGCCTGCGGCAAGGAGGTTCCTTACCAAATTGAGGCACGCCGTCCCGGTGATATTGATGCTTGCTATGCAAACCCTCAAAAAGCAAAAGAAGAAATCGGATTTGTAGCAAAGAAGACGCTGGAGGATATGTGTCAGGATACTTGGAGATGGCAGACACAGAATCCCAACGGATTTCAAAAATAAGAGAAATACATAGGAGGAATTTATTATGAAAAAAACAGAACTTGTAGTTATGGCGGCTGGTATGGGCAGCCGTTTCGGCGGTTGTAAACAGATTGCACCGATTGGTCCCAACGGTGAAATTATTCTTGACTTTTCTGTCTATGATGCAGTAAAAGCGGGCTTTGATAAGGTTATCTTTATCATTAAAAAAGAAATCGAAAAGGACTTCCGTGATGCGGTTGGTAAACGTATTGAGAAAATGGTAGATGTTGACTACGCGTTCCAGGAACTTTACAAACTGCCAAAGGGATATGAAGTGCCCGAGGGCAGAGAAAAACCTTGGGGTACCGGTCATGCCATTCTTTGCGCAGAAGAAAAAATTTCTGCACCGTTTGCAGTTATCAATGCGGATGATTTTTATGGTCGCTCCTCCTATCAGATGATTCATGATTGGATGGTAGACAATGACGGTATGTGTATGGTTGGCTACCAATTGGGCAATACCCTGACCGAAAATGGTACTGTTTCCCGCGGTGTTTGTGAAGTGGAAAATGGTATTTTGAAATCCGTAACCGAGCATACTGCGCTGGATAAGAATAGCGGATTCCCCTTGGATACCACGGTATCTATGAATATGTGGGGTCTGGATAAGGGCATCTTTGCACATCTGGAAAAAGATTTCCATAAGTTCTTAGACACTCGTATTACAGAACCCAAGTCAGAATTCCTGCTCCCCACATCCATCAGTGTTAGAATCAAGGAAGAAAATGCACCTGTCAGCGTTCTGCAAACCACCGAGCGTTGGTACGGCGTAACCTATAAAGAGGATACCCCCTCTGTCAGAGCGGCAATGGAACAAAAAATTGCTGAAGGACTTTACGATTAAGGAGAACGCGTCATGCAGAAGATTGATTTAAACTTTATCTTGCGTCAGTTTCGGATTGAGTCAACCATTGACCCTTATGGAAACGGACACATCAATGATACCTATTGTACCGAAACTCCAAAGTTTATTCTACAAAGAATCAACACCAAAATTTTCACCAATCCGGATGCATTGATGAATAACATTGAAACGGTAACTTCGTTCTTAAGAGAAAAGATTGTAGCCGCTGGTGGCAATCCCGATGTGGAAACTTTGACAGTAATTAAAACGGTCGATGGTGAAAATTGCTATCACTATGATGATGAAAATGTGTTCCGTGTGTATAAATTCATCTCCGGAACCAAGACCGTTGAAAATGATAAGACTCTGGAAGATTTGTACCATGCCGGCAGAGGGTTCGGTAAGTTCCAGAACATGCTTAGTGATTTTCCGGTTGAAAAACTGTATGAAACTATCAAAGATTTCCATAACACCCCAAAACGGGTAGAGGCGCTCAAACAAGCCATTGCGGAAGACAAAGCCGGACGTGCTGCATCGGTGCAGGAGGAAATCAAGTTTGCTTTAGGAGAAGCAAAGATGGCAAATGTAGTGGTAGACGGCATTCAGGATGGTTCGATTCCGGTCCGTGTTACGCATAACGATACCAAAATCAACAACATTCTCTTTGATGCCGTAACCGGCGAGGCGCTTTGTGTGATTGACCTCGATACCGTAATGCCGGGAAGCATGCTTTATGACTTTGGTGATACGCTCCGTATGGGTGCATCCACCGGAGCAGAGGATGAGGTGGATTTGAGCAAGGTATGGTTTGATACAGAACCCTTTGAAAAATTTGCAGAAGGGTATTTGAAGGAAACTAAAAATTCTCTCACGGAGCGGGAAATTGAATTGCTTCCGTTCTCTGCAAAGTTGATGACCTATGAATGCGGAATCCGTTTCCTTACCGACTATTTAAACGGAGATACCTATTTCAAAATTCACAGAGAGCATCACAACCTTGACCGTGCCAGAAACCAGTTTAAATTGGTTGCAGATATCACGGCAAAGGAAGAAGAACTGAATGCAATCGTAAAAAAGCAACTAAAAAACGCTTAAGTTGCAACTAAAAATGCTTGATTTTTCTATGCACGCTTTCTATAATAAATTTGTGATTATAGTAAGCGTGCGTAATCATTAAATTTATGAATTAGGAGTGTATCATGATGAGAGTAATTGTTTGCGATACCTATGAAGAAATGTCTATCAAAGCCGCAAGAATCGTTGCGGGTCAGATTCAAATGAAGCCGGATTGCGTGCTTGGTCTTGCTACCGGTTCCACCCCCATTGGTATGTATGATAACCTGATTGCTATGAATCAGGCAGGGGAACTGGATTTTGCAGAAGTAACCAGTTTTAACCTGGATGAATACTATCCCATCAAAAAATCCAACCGCCAGAGTTATCAGTATTTTATGGATGAACATTTGTTTAACCACATCAACATTGATAAGGCGAAAACTCATGTCCCCAACGGTGAAACTGAAACTCCGGAAGAAGAATGTGCAAACTATGAAAAGAGCATTCAAGCAGCCGGCGGTATTGATTTGCAGATTCTTGGAATCGGTCAGAATGGTCATATCGGATTCAACGAACCGGAGGAAAATCTTCATGCTTATACTCACCTGACCGGTCTTACTGAGAATACCTTGGAAGCAAACTCCAGATTCTTTGATGAAGATGAAGTAATGCCCACACAGGCACTTACCATGGGCATGTCCACCATCTTAAATGCAAGAAAGATTATTCTTCTGGCAAGCGGTACTTCCAAGAGTAATGTTGTGGCAGAATTGATGACCGATGCAATTACCACCAATGTTCCGGCAACTCTGCTTAAGAGTCATCCAGATGTGGTTCTCATCTGCGATAAAGAGGCATTTTCCAAAGCAGGAAAATAGGAGGCGGTATTATGCTGAATTTAATTCCAAGCCCAAAAAAACTGGAAATAACAGAGGGTTGTCTTTCCAAGAAAACCCTCCGTATCCATGGAGAAATTACGGGTGCACGATTAAAAAAGGCAACAGAAAAACTTCCTCTATCTTCGGATGGAATTCCTTTTATTGTTGAGGTAGGAAACGGCGAGAGTGAGTCATATACCCTTACGGCAGAGGAGGATAAGATTTCTCTGAAAGCGGATAGTAGCAAGGGTGCTTTTTACGGAATCCAGACATTACGGCAGATTTTTGCCAATGAGTCTGTGCCCTGTTTCCATATTGAGGATGAGCCGGATTATGCCTACCGTGGTTTTTTGCAGGACATTACCAGAGGTCAGATACTCACCCTGGACCGGTTTAAGCAACTGGTGGATGAGATGGCATACTATAAACTCAATTCCCTGCAACTGAATGTGGAACACACCTTTGCCTTTCGCGAATTTGCTGACAGTATTGATAGAACAGGTTGCATGACCCAAGACGAGGTACGGGAACTGGATGAATATTGTTATGAAAACTTTATTGAACTGATTCCGGCAATGGCAACCTTTGGGCATCTGTATGTACTGCTCCAAAAAGAGAAGTATCATCACCTCAGGGAGATTGAGAACTTTGAGCCTAAGAAAATCTACTGGATGGAACGTCAAGTGCATCATACCATTGACCCAACCCATCCGGAAAGTATTGAGTTAATCAAAAGTCTGATTGATCAATGCGTTCCCCTGTTCCGTTCCAATCGGTTCAACATCTGTTGTGACGAAACGTTTGATTTGCAACGGGGTAAGCACCAGGAAATGGATGCAGGTAAACTCTATGTAGATTTTGCAAAGCAAATAATTAATTATGTCCAGTCTAAAGGCAAAACTGTGATGATGTGGTCGGATGTTCTTCTTAACCATCGGGAAGTCATCAATGAAGTTCCGGAGAATATGGAATTTTTGACATGGTGGTATGATGAGAATGTTCGAGAAGATGATATCAAAGAATTTAGTCTGCTAAACAAACCGCAGATGGTATGTCCCGGTACCAGTTCTTGGTGGGGGATGAGCGAGATTCCTCGTAAAGCGGAAATCAACATCGGCAGAATGATAGAAACAGGTCACCGCTATGGTGCCATTGGTGTACTCAATACCAACTGGGGTGACTATGGCCATACTGCAAGTATGGATTTGGCAATGTACGGTCTGGTTCTCGGTGCCGAAAAATCATGGTCCGTTTCCACAGAGATTGATGATGCGTTCCGAAGTAAGGTGAATACTTTGGTTTATCAAAACGAGAATGCATATCGCTATCTGGAGATTTTGGGTGAACTTCAACGCGGAGTTCCTCAACCGGATTTGAACCCCGAAGTGGAGTGTTCACTCTGGAAAGACCTTTGTGCGCTTTATTCCAATACGATTTCGGAGGAAAAGCGAGATGTCAAATTGCTTTGTGAAGATGTGGTAAGCGAATATCAGCAAACTGCACTTAAGTTGATTGACAACCTCAAGCAGGAAAAATGGAACAACGATATCTATCCGGAAGAATTTTTGATTGCGGCAGAGGGAACCCTTGCAATGATTGAACTTTATGCAAAAATAGCAGGTTATTCCTTAACACAAATGCTGGATGTCCCCGCGTGGTTAAAACGCTATCGCAAGCAATGGCTCCTGAAAAATAAAGAGGGAGAATTGCATGAAATCGAGAAGATATTCAACGGTATCCTTTCTGCCATTGAAAAATAGACAACAAAACTCCCATGATGTTTTCTCTTGAAAATCATGGGAGTTTGTTTTATAATGGAGTTAAGAAGTATGGATTCTGTATGACTATAACGTAGAAGATGGCGAATATTGTCGAAAGGCGTGCGGTAGGTGGAAAGATTAAGTGTTTTTATGGAATTATGGAATTATGGAATTATGGAATTATATAGACAATGTTTCTCTTTGGTTGCTAAGATTTTTAGCAGTGATTGGATTGATTGTTTTTGGTATCATAAAATGCATACAGAGCGTAAGAAAAAACTATTTCAGTGGAAAAAAGAGATGTGTTATTGTATCGATGCTTTCGATAGCAATTGGTGTTGCTTCTTGGTTTTTTAATATGGGGTGGTTTCGATTTTGTCTGACACTATTATTAGTCCCTGTTATACATAGTGTAATATTCTTTTATATGAATTTGTCTGCTGCAAAATATTTTGAAAAATCTCCAGAAATTAAGAAACTAAATATATGTTTTATCGTAACCTTCTTGATTTTTTATATTATCGCCCCTGATTTTCCTATAGGAAATGACGGAACTATGTTTTTCTTTTTTGGGTTGATAAACAATGTTGTGTTTACTGGTTTTGCAATTCCTATTTCAGCGGCAGCATTGATTGGGCATATTGTTGTGTTGTTAATGCAGAGTGCAAAAATTAATAAAACTAAGAAAAATCTTATAAGAAAATAATATTTTTTAATCCTGACTTGACACGAACTATGTCGAATTTTATGAAAGGAAGTGCAATATGAAGAAAAATATTTTAATTGGTATTTTTTCGCCATTGTTTTACTTTTTAGTGAATAATATTATGAGATTTACAATATTTGCAGGAGAATATAGCGAGCAGTACGCATTGTTTCATAATATATTGATTATACTCCTACCTGCTTTGCCGGGTATATCGCTTATGTTTTTACTAATAAGGAGTTCTATGCGGGAATATTTTGAGTCATTGAGCATTTGTTTTTCTATATCTTTTGTTGTAATGATAGTTTATATGTTTTCTGGAATAGAATTAAAGATTTATACCGCAATCACAGGATATGAAGAACTAAGCTTGGGAGACGGTTTAATGACAGTTATTACTATGCAATATTATCTAGCTTCTTGTTTAGTAGGAGCCATTGTTGCGGGTATCGCTACATATGTAAAGAAAAGAATGACAACACGAATTTAAAAAAATAAAGAAAAATTAGTTTGCCGATTTATAATATTTACATATACTATCGGATGCGAGAAAATCCAGTATTCTCGCGGGTTTTAATGGAAAGTATTCAAGGAAAACTTGTAGGGGCGATTCACGAATCGCCCGCGGGACATTCGTGAATCGCCCCTACAAAATTTTTTGTCCCTGACTTGACAAAATCATAAAAGAGACATACACCTTTTATAACATTCTTATAGTAATGTTTAGCTCTTTTTATGTGCAATTTTAATAGCAATTTCGGTTAGGAATATACAGAATAAACAATTAATGAGGAGAATATCAAGAAATTTGAGATACAGATAAGATCATATATAGTAAGGTTTAAAAATTAAAAAATATAAAATGTGAGCACATTTTGAGTGAAATCAAGATGTGCTTTTTGTTTGTGTAAAGGAGGAATTAGAATGGAACAAAATGTATTTAAAAAATTTTTTGATAAAGAGGAGGACATAGAAATGAAGAGACTGAATTTATTCGAATCAAGACTGTTCGGCAGAATATGTTATGGCTTTGGACGTGATGAAGAAGGTTTTGTTTATATTAAAGAAGATGAGGCAGATGTGGTTCAAATGATTTTTGAAATGGTCATGAATGGACACAGCCTACAGAATATTCAGGCAGAATTGTTCAACAAAGGAATTAAATCTCCATCAGGTAAAGACACATGGACAAGAGATGTTATAGACAAGACAATAAACAATCAAAAGTATGTTCCGCACATTATTGAATTTGATAATTATTTCATGGCACGCGGGGAAAAGAGCTGCGTTGCAGATATATAAGAAGTTAGAAAAGCGATGAAATTGCCGATTTGTTATATAATTCTATTATCAAAATGAAAGGAGAATTAGCAATGAGCAAATCGGCAATTCAAAATCAGCTTCGGTATATTATTGCAAGAGAGCAGTATATGAAGCCACTGTTGAAAAATGAAATTATAAGTGAGGAGGTGTATAACGAAGTATTAGAAAATCTGTATGATGAATTAGAAGTTTGGAAATATAACAGAATTCAAAATCCGGGTATCGAATTCAGAAAGAAGAAAAGAGAGATAAAAAGCACTTTGGCAGAGCAGAATCCGGGATATATTTCTTTAACAGAGCTAGCAAGAAGTAAATCACAAAAATTAACTGGTTACACTATTCAAATGTGGTTAAGAGATAGTGGCACTGTTGATTTTCTTACTTTATGGGAGAATAAACACAATGAAAATTTTCTTTCCATTCCGGTGGAATTAAAATCTTTAACGCCAAAAATATGGATAAATGAAACCAATTCTATCGGAATCGCTTCAAGGCAGGGGAAGAATGGCGGAACTTACGCACATAAGGAAATAGCAATGCACTTTATGTGCTGGTTATCTGCTGATGTGAAGCTGAATGTTATAGAGAAATATCTGGAGGTGATTTGCGATGAAGAAAGTAACTGAGATACCTGCCACGATATTTCCAAAGGTTAAAGATAATAAAGCCAAACTTAATGTTGCAGCATATTGCAGAGTAAGTACGGAAAGTGAAGAACAGGAAAATAGTCTTGAAACTCAGAGAGATCACTATAAGAATGAAATTGAAAGTAATCCTAACTGGACATTGGTAGATGTGTTTGTGGACTTTGGCGTAAGTGGCTTAAATGATACA
>JAZQFW010000028.1:0-41710 GCA_045539735.1 Ructibacterium sp.
GATGAATTAAGAAGATATATTGATTACTACAACAACGAAAGAATTTCCATGAAACTAAAAGGAATGAGCCCGGTACAATACCGAACTCATTCACAAGGAATTTAATATTTAATTTTGTCTAAACTTTGGGGTTCACTTCAAAATTCCGCCTGCTGATTTATTTTTGTTTTCTTACAATTAAATAGTCATCATCCGACTGGTAATATGGGCATTCTTTGTACGAGTGAATCCGGTAAACATCATCTTCATCCATACTCACTAAGCAGATATAGCCATCATATTCTTCATCAAACATATAGTTTTTGCAGGTTTCACAATTCATAATGACTCCTCCTGAAGTATTTCCCACTCGTGATACGCCTCTTCCAGTTCTTTGTTTTTTTCATCAATCCTAGACGATTTTTCCGCCATCAACTGATAGTTCGTATAAACATCTTCCGTTGCCATTTCTGCTTGAAGCGCCGGAATTTCCTCCTCGAGAACAGCGATATGCTCTTCCAACTCACGAATTCTTGCCTTTCGTTGCGCTTCTTTACGACGCTGCTCTTTGGTTTTAAAACTACCGGATTGCGGTTTTGTTTTTTCTGAAACGACAGTTACACTGGGCTGCTCAATCTCTTTTTGACGCTTGGAATAATCATCATAATTTCCCTCATAAATTACAATTCCATTTTCAGTCATTTCAATAATTTTATTTGGTATTTTGTTAAGAAGATACCGGTCATGGGAAACAAATAACAAAGTTCCGTCATAGTTGTTTAATGCTTCTTCCAAAATTTCCTTAGAAGACAAATCCAGATGGTTGGTCGGCTCATCCAATAGCATAACATTGGATTTTTCCAGCATTAAAATAGCAAGTGCCAGTCTCGCCCTCTCTCCCCCGCTGATGACCTTGACCTTTTTGAAAACATCCTCCTTCGTCAGCAATACATTCCCAAGTACTTTGCGAATTTGCGCCTCCGGTATATGGGGGAAACGATCCCAAAGTTCGTCAATTGCCATCCTTTCAGGATTCAAGTTCAGGTTTTCTTGTTCATAATAACTGATACTTGTGTTTTTACCCCAAACATATTCTCCTGCATGTGGTGGAATTTGACCTAATATTGTTTTCAGAAGTGTTGATTTACCTATTCCGTTTTTACCAATAATTGCTATTTTTTCTTTACGCTTTATCGAAACATTGATATGTTCGCACAACACTCTCTTTTCTTCTCCAACTGCAAGCGCCAACTCACTGAGCGTCAATACATCTTTGTAGGATTCCTTAATCGTATCAAAATGAAGTTTAATCTGCTTTAAATCTCCGTCCGGCTTCTCTATTACATCCATATTTTCCAACGTTTTGACTCTGGATTTTGCGCTATTTGAGGTAGAGGCCCTTGCAAGATTCTTATCTACATAGTCTTGTAATTTTGCAATTTCAATCTGTTGTGCCTCATATTCCTTTTGAAGCCTGATTTTTCGCTCTTCTTTTTGTTTTAGATAGGATGTGTAATTTCCCTTGTAAGAAACCAGATTCCCACGTTCCAAGTCAAAAACACGTTGCACAATCTTATCGAGAAAATAACGGTCATGCGATACAATTAAAATTGCGCCTCGATAGGTAAGCAGATACTCCTCAAGCCATGTCAGAGTTTTAAAATCCAGGTGGTTGGTCGGTTCATCCAGAATTAATAAATTCGGTTCCTCCAACAGTAATCGTGCAATTGCAAGTCGGGTCTTTTCGCCACCACTTAAGGTATGAATCGCAGTATCCAAGTCTTTGTCTTGAAATCCCATACCATTTAAAATAGTCTTGATTTTCACGTCAATCTGATACCCGTCTCTACTGTCAAAATACGCCTGTTTTCTTGTGTATTCCTGGGTAATACGTCGATATACCAGAGATTCGTGGTCGGAAATCTGTTCCATTTCCTCTTCCAACCTTCTCATATCTGTTTCTGCTTGCTTAACGTCATCAAACACTTTACGCATCTCTTCCAAGATGGTATTATTGCGTTCAAGTCCGGTATTTTGTTTTAAATAACCAATCCGTAAACCGTTGGCACGATAAACTTCACCCTCATCATGATTCAGTTCATTGGTGATAATATTCAACAAGGTGGACTTTCCCGCCCCATTAACGCCAATAAGACCATAGCGGACATTGTCCTCTATGGTCATTGTGATATCTCGCAATATTGGCACTGAGCCAAAACTTTTGTTCATTTGGCTAATTGAAAGTAACATATCTTAATATTGATACCCCAGTTGAATCATTTTTTTATTGACTTCTGCAAGAGCAGCACGAGCCTTAGGCGTATGCTCCTCCACACTCTTATAAACCGCTTCGGGAGAAATCATTCCTTCATAACGCAGTGCTGCACCTAACATGACCATGTTACCAAGATTGGCATTGCCATTTTCCTCTGCCAACTGCTTTGCGGGAATGTAAACAACGTCTACATCATCACGCTCAACCTTGGTATCGATCAAGAAACTATCAAGTACAATCAAACCTCCGGGAACAACTGTATCAACAAACTTCTCAAGAGACGGTTTGTTCATTGCAATCAATACATCCGGAGCAGTAATAACCGGAGAGCCAATCGGTTCATCAGAAAGAATGACCGAACAGTTAGCGGTACCGCCACGCATTTCCGGGCCGTAAGAAGGAAGCCAGGAAATTTGCATATCATTGTCCATACCGGCATAAGCAAGTGTCTTACCTGCAAACAAAACACCTTGACCGCCAAATCCGGCAAAAATGATTTTTGTAATCATTACTCTTCCTCCTTTGTTTTATCACAATATACACCCAAGGGATATTGTGGCATCATGTTTTCTCTTAACCATTCCAGGGCTTCCTCAGGACTTTTACCCCAGTTGGTCGGACAAGTTGAGAGAACCTCAACCAACGAGAATCCTTTTTTATCAAGTTGACACTGGAACGCCTTTTTGATTGCTGCTTTTGTCTTTTTAATGTTTGGTACAGAATCTACAGAGACACGCTCAATATAAGCCGCACCTTGCAAAGTAGAAAGCATTTCAGACATACGAATAGGATATCCCTGATCTTCCACCTTTCTACCGTAAGGGGTAGTCTGTGATACCTGACCAACCAGCGAGGTCGGTGCCATCTGTCCCCCTGTCATACCATAAATGGCATTGTTGACAAAGATAATGGTAATATTTTCGCTTCTTGCCGCCGCATGTACAGTTTCAGCCGTACCGATTGCTGCAAGGTCACCATCTCCCTGATAGGTAAATACCAAGTGTTCAGGATGCACACGCTTAATACCGGTAGCAACTGCCGGAGCACGACCATGTGCAGCCTCCTGCATATCACATTCGTAAAAATTATATGCCATAACGCTGCAACCAACCGGTGCAACGCCTACCGCTTTTCCTTCCATGCCAAGTTCGTCAATGACTTCTGCCACAAGGCGAGTAATAATCCCGTGGGTACAACCGGGACAGAAGTTGGTAACTACATCACTGAGTGCATGAGGTCTATCAAATACTGTTTCCATTCTTGTTTACTCCTTTCCCTATTTCTTCAAGTACGCTTTGGCTTGCTCCACAATTACATCTTGCTCAGGAATCATACCGCCATTTCTTCCATAGAAATACACAGGTTTCTTTCCATTTACCGCGAGACGAACATCTTCTACCATCTGACCTTGACTCATTTCAACTGTCAGGAACATTTTTGCAGAATCAGCGTGTTTTGCAATGGCTTCGGACGGGAAAGGCCAAAGTGTAATCGGGCGAATCAAACCTGCCTTAATCCCTTGTTCACGCAGCGTGTTCACTGCAGACATAACGATTCTCGCAATAGTACCATATGCAACGAAGATAAGTTCAGCATCTTCAGTCTGATATTCTTCTACCATTACTTCGTCTTTGAGAATAGATTCATATCTTTGTTGACGCTTATTATTAAGTTCCTCCAGTTCATCCGGTGTCAAATAAAGAGAGTTGATAATATTTTTCTTTCTCTTCATACCGGTGCCGGTCGTTGCCCAATCTTTTTGCGGAAGACTTGCTGGGTCAATCGGTTCTTTAAAGGAGACCGGCTCCATCATTTGACCGAGCATTCCATCACCAAGAATCATTGCAGGCATTCTGTATTGGTCAGCCTTATCAAAGGCTGTACCAACCAAATCAGCCATTTCCTGAACTGAAGACGGAGCATAAACCAACAAACGATAGTCACCATGGCCACCACCTTTGGTTGCCTGGAAGTAGTCAGACTGTGCCGGCTGGATACCGCCAAGACCGGGGCCACCACGAACAATGTTAATAATCACACAGGGCAAATCCGCGCCTGCTATGTAAGAAATACCTTCTTGCTTCAAACTGATACCAGGACTTGAAGAACTGGTCATAACTCTTGCACCGGCACCTGCGGCACCATAAACCATATTGATTGCTGCAATTTCACTTTCTGCCTGCAAGAATGTTCCTCCGCACTTGGGCATCTGTTTTGCCATATATGCAGCAAGTTCTGTTTGGGGGGTAATGGGGTATCCAAAGAAGTGTCTGCAACCGCTGCGCATTGCTGCTTCTGCTAACGCCTCATTACCTTTCATCAATACTTTCTTTTCCATATTGCTCTCTCCTCTTTTCTATCTTTCGACTTTAATCACACAGTCAGGACACATCGTTGCACACATTGCACAACCAATACATTTCTCCTGTTCCGTTACGGTTGCGGGATGAAATCCTTTTTCATTGATGGTTTCTGCATCCATGACAACGATTTTCTTGGGACAAACAATGGTACAAAGTCCGCATCCTTTACAACGTTCGGTACGAAAAGTTACTCTTGCCATATTCTATCTCCTCCTTATTTAAAATAGCAAATTGATATATGTTTGAATCGGAAACGCCAGCAACTGATATTCTTTCGGCAAGGATTTCAGCATTTCCTCTTTCCCGCTGATTGCAACTATGGGAAGATTGGTTTTCTTTGCTAATTCCTCCGCAAGAAGTTGTCCTTGAAGAAGCATATCCGGCGTTGTTTCCTGTTTCAAATGGGTATTATTTATAATTCCTGTCACAGGGATACGGGTTACCGCCGCAATCTCCATAAATGCATCCAGCGCTCCGTCAATGTCTTTGGTTATCATTCTTCGCTCATTCAGAACAAAGAACAGATTATAGTCCTCATCTTTCAGGTATGGATAATACCTACCAAGGGGAATCGCTCCATCCTCTCCTCCGCCTACATCAAAAATTGCATAGGTATCTTTATCCGTAAATATACTATAGATTTCAGGCGGGATTCCCGGATTTTCCAGATTGGTATTTGCAAATGCAGGCGCAATAACCTGAATCCCATGGGCATGCAAAATCTCTTCTGCATCTTTGGTTCTAAAATAGGGATTGACAATATCAAAATCTACAATCACCACTTTTTTTCCGCTCTTGCGTAACTGCAGTGCATAATTGACTGCAATCTCAGTCTTTCCGCTTCCATAATAGCCAACAAAGATCGTGATTCTTTTTGGCGTATCCATTTTATTGATCATTTTGTTCCCTCATTTTGTCGTATTACTTGAATGGTATCTCTATGCCAACGAGACGCCCAACGCATCCCGAGCACTCCGACTGCAAATCCGGCAAACGTACCCAAAACAGATCCAAACTCTACATTGGTAACCACATATCCAAGGATCGCTCCCAGTAACATAGCAACCGTCATTAATCCATAACTTAAAAGCGTTCCGCTTAAAAAAGTTTCACTCGGCATACGAAGCCTAACTTCTTCTCCAATGAAATATGGTTGTTTATCATCATTGGGACAAGCAACAAGAATTGCATCTGACGGGCATCCATGGCAAGCACCACAGTTTCCGCCACACGCAGATTCCCGCGCAACACGAATGATAATTTCAGTTTCATCAATTCGGGCAACATAGCCAACCTGTTCCATTGCCATATATGTTATCGCCTTTCTTTCAATGATTCTGCCATATCTAACATTTCCTGCGCCGCATCAAGCGTAAGTTCCGTAATCATAACACCGCCTATAATACGCGCAAGTTCATTTTTTCGATTTATTCCATCAAGTGGTGTCACCGTTGTTTTTGTATACATTTCATCCGATGTTTTTTCAATTAAAAAATGCGTATCCGCCATACTTGCAATCTGTGCGAGATGGGTAATGCACAAAATTTGACGTTCTTTTGCAAGCATACAGATTTTTTCTGCAATTTTTTGTGCCGCCCGTCCGCTAACACCGGTGTCAATCTCATCAAAGATTAGGGTTTCCACCATATCGCTTTCGGCAAGAATGGATTTCATTGCAAGCATAATTCTGGACATTTCACCGCCAGAGGCAATCTTAGCCAGAGGTTTTAATTCTTCTCCGGGGTTGCCGGAAATCAAAAACTCAACCCTGTCAATTCCCCATGGAGTATAATCCTCATCCAGCGGTTGTACTGAAACAGAAAAACGCATTTTTTGCATATCCAAATCGCAAAGTTCCTGCATAATGGCTGTCTGAAGTTCAATTGCTGTTTCGCGTCTTTTTACCGATAAATCAGAGGCAAGTTGTGAAAGAACTCTCTTTTCTCGCTGAAGTTCTGCACGCAATTCTTCTTGTAGTGCATCGCTGTTTTCAATTTCAGAAAGTTCCTGCTTAATCTTTGCAAGAAACGCAAGAATTTCTTCTTCTCCGCCACCGTATTTACGCTTTAAATGAGATAAAGTCTGTAGGCGTTCTTCCAGAAAATCAAGTTCACCTTGCTCATAATCAATAGAATCGAGGTAAGACTTTAATTCATGTGTGACATCTTCCAAATCAGCAAGAACAGAGGTCAGCGTCTGATGAAATGCCGTAAGTCTGTTATCATAAGTATGTATTCCATCAAGGGCATGAACCGCGCTGGCGATTCCGTCATAGGCAGCCGATTGATTGTCGTCGCCATATAATGACTGGTATGCATTTCCACTATTTTCAACAATTTGCTCAATATGAGAAAGATAGGTTCTTCTTTCTTCCAGTTCCGCTTCCTCACCGACACGAATCTTGGCAGATTCAATTTCTTGAATTTGATATTCAAGAAGTTCTTTACGCCTCATTTTTTCACTTTCGTCGGTTAACAGACCATCCAACCGAGAAATTAAACCTTGAACTTTTTTATACTGCTCTTGATATTGCTGTAATAGTTCATCATAACATCCGTAATCATCAACAAAATGAATGTGAGATTTGGGAGACAAAATACTTTGGTTGTCATGCTGGCCATGGATGGTAATTAAAACATCTGCCGCTTCCTTTAAGACGGCAAGCGGAACCATGTGACCGTTGATTCTGCATCTGCTCTTACCATCTGCGGTAATCTGTCGATTGATATACAAAAGACCATCCTCGCATTCAATGCCTGATTCAGAAAGTGTCGCTTCAACGCGAGGAGAGACCTCAAAAACTAAGTCTACTGTTGCAGTATCCGTCCCGGTACGAATCAAGTCTTTTGCCGTCCGTCCGCCAAGCGCCATATTAATCGAATCAATCAATATAGATTTACCTGCACCGGTTTCACCGGTCAGTGCATGAAATCCATCGCCAAAGGAGATGGTAATGTCTTCGATGACTGCAATATTTTTAATATGAAGTTCTCTCAGCATGTGCCGTCTCCTTTCTTAAAATCTAATCCGATAATTTTTCTCTTAACAGGTCAAAAAAGTTTCTTTCCTTGGTAGAAATCAAACGAATCTGAACATCAGAACGGGTAATCCTCATTTGTTCATCCTTTTCAAGAACATGCCGTCGCTTGCCGTCAATCATAACCAAAACAGAGGAACGATACGGCGGGCACGATGTAATTTCAATCACATTGCTACCGGGAATCACCATGGAACGGGCTTTCAATGTATGAGGACAAATCGGAGTTAAAATCATCGCATCCATTTCAGGATGCATAATTGCTCCGCCTGCAGAAAGCGAATACGCCGTAGACCCAACCGCTGTCGCAGTAATCAAGCCATCCGCCGAATAGGTTCCGATGCAGGTTCCGTTTACAGAAGCAGAAACTGTAATCATACGAGAGTACCCATCACCGGATGCAACCACATCATTTAAAGCAACAAACTGATTGATTACATCACCATTTTTAACAATAGAACAATCCAACATCATGCATTTGCGAAGTTCATAATTACCTGCAAAAATATCATGAAAAATCGAGTAATCCCCCTTTTCTGCTTGTGCAAGAAAACCGAGGTTTCCCAGATTGATTCCTAACACAGGAATATCATTTTGTGCGGCTTGAGGCGCAATGTCCAAAATCGTTCCATCGCCTCCCAAAACAACGGCCAAATCTGCATTCCTCATCAAATCATCCAGAGAAGCATAGTAAATTTGCGATGAGGATTCTGTTTGAAATCGTTCTTCCATCCAGACTTCTTTGCCCTGTTCCAGTAAAAAATCAGCGACTTTTCTGGTTTCTTTTAGTTCCAGATCCCTCAATACATTGGGAATCAATGCAATTTTTTTCATACCATCACCTATCTAAAATATGGGATGCCTCCACCACCGCATCAGCGTCCGGATTGATATCGGTTCCTTTTTTGCCAAGAAACATTAAATACTCAATATTTCCCTCCGGCCCTTTCACCGGCGAATAATCCAAGCCCAAAACACAAAATCCAATTTCACGAGTGAACGCAAGCACATGCTCAATGACTTCAAGATGTACTGCTTTGTCACGTACAACCCCTTTTTTTCCAACTTTATCTTTACCAGCCTCGAACTGAGGTTTAATCAGGCAAACACCAAATCCATCCTCTTTTAACAACTGATAGGCAACCGGAAGAACTAATTTTAAAGAGATAAAGGAAACATCCACAGAGAAAAAGTCTAACAGTTCAGGTACTTCTTTTTCAGTAACATAACGGATATTGGTTCTCTCCAAATTCACAACTCTTTCATCTTGTCTGAGTTTCCAAGCCAACTGCCCATATCCGACATCGGCCGCATAAACTTTACTAGCCCCGTTTTGGAGCATACAATCTGTGAAGCCTCCGGTAGACGCCCCAATATCCATACATACTGCATTTTGTAAATCAATAGGGAATACACTCATCGCTTTGTCAAGTTTTAATCCACCGCGGCTTACATACTTTAGGCTTTTTCCGCGTATTTCAATGCGTTCATCACCGCACATCATTTCTCCGGCTTTGGAGGCTTTTTGTTCATTGACATAAACTTCTCCTGCCATAATCATAGACTGTGCCATAGAGCGGCTTGCGACGAGTCCTTTTTCAACCAATAGGATATCTAAACGTTGTTTAGCCATATCGTTCCTCACTGCATGGATTGTAGCAGGCGCTTTGCAATTTGTTCCGGCAACAATCCATATTTTCTCTTCACTTCATTGGTATTCCCTTGAACAATTGGCCTATCAGGATAAGCAAAAATCTCTACATTTCTTTTTAACATGAATTCCAATTGCTGACCAAAGCCACCAATCATTGTATTTTCTTCCAAAGATGCAATCACTTTCTTTCCCTTGCAAAAACGCAAAAGCGAGGCATCGTCCATAGGTTTGATAGATTTAACATCTAGCACAGCGGTACTTATCCCTGATTCTTTTAACAAATCCGCAACCGCAAGTGCATCAAACACCGTGGCTCCCACGGCGGCGATTAAGACATCCGTACCATCTTGAACCAAAGTGCTTTTATGTACTTCAGTGCCTACAATCCAAGTAGGGGAAGTAATTTCTCCTCTGGGATACCGGATGGCAACAGGACCATCGCATTCGTTAATTGCATAAGCAAGCATCATTTCAAAATCGTCTTGATTAGACGGAGAAAGAATCGTAAATCCAGGTAAATGGGACAAATATGAAATATCAAATAATCCCTGATGGGTTTCCCCATCCTTGCCAACCAACCCCGAACGATCAAGGCAAAATACCACATGCAGATGCTGAAGCGCCACATCATGTAGCAACTGGTCATAGGCTCTTTGCAGGAAGGTGGAATAGACTGCAACACATGGAACAAAGCCGGACTTTGCAAGTCCTGCTGCAAATGTAACTGCATGTTGTTCGGCAATTCCCACATCAAAAAATCGTTTGGGAAATTGCTTACGAAAAACCTCAAGTCCCGTTCCTAACGGCATTGCCGCAGTAATCGCAAGGATGTCAGGATTCTCTGTTGCA
This sequence comes from Ructibacterium sp., assembly GCA_045539735.1. Lineage (GTDB taxonomy): Bacteria > Bacillota > Clostridia > Monoglobales > Monoglobaceae > Ructibacterium. The sequence goes on from JAZQFW010000028.1 coordinate 10,158, forward strand.
AGATTGGTAAGGGTTTCACCAAAGAAGCCAGACCAATCTTTTTTTGCGGTTTGCATCGGTAATCCCGTCGTAATATCAAACTCAGAAACACCATGAAAGAATCCCGGATTTTTTTCTGCAGGCAAGTATCCTTTTCCCTTTTTGGTATGCACATGAACAACAACAGGTTTCTTTAGATTTTTTGCCTGTTGCAAAATAACCTCAAGGTCAGTTAGGTTATGTCCATCCACAGGCCCCAAATAGGTAAAACCAAAATCCTCGAAAAACATATCCTTAACAATAAGGCGTTTTGCTGCTTTTTTTATCAAACCCATAGATCGTTTCAAGGAATCACCGATATATGGAATTTTGTCTAACACGGATTTAAAGTTTGTCTTAAAGGTAAAATATCTGCGGGTATTACGGATTTTCCTTAATCGTTTAGAGATACCTCCAACATTACGGGAAATAGAGATTCCATTATCATTGAGAACAACAACCAAAGGAATCTGCAAACTCCCCGCATGATTCAGCGCCTCAAACGCCATTCCTCCGGTCAATGCTCCATCACCAATCACCGCAACTCCCGTCTTGCATTCACCTTTCAATTTTGCTGCAACCGCAAAACCAGTGGCAGCTGAAATGGATGTAGAACTATGACCGGTATTAAAAGCATCTGCTGGATTCTCCTCAGTTTTAGGGAATCCGCTCATTCCTCCAAACTGACGGAGGGTTACAAATTGTTCCTTTCTTCCGGTAAGGATTTTATGGGTATAAGATTGATGACCTACATCCCATACGATTTTATCATAGTCAACATCAAACACCTGATGCAATGCAAGTGTCAATTCAACAACACCAAGATTCGCTGCGAGATGTCCTCCTGTTTTTGAAACATGGGAAATTAAAAATTGACGAATTTCCGTTGCCAACTGATAACGTTCATCCAAAGAAAGTTTTTTTAAGTCGCCGGAGGTAGAGATTGATTCTAAAAACATCATAATTACCTCCCTTTCTTTCGTTAATCTTCTTCGCTAAGGCTTTTTACTTTCTTTTCTTCAGGAATCAAAGGTTTTAATTTGGGATACACATTAAAGTTCACCAAAAGACCTGAAAAACTAATCAAAATCAAACATTCTAACAACAAAAGTGCAAGTAATGCAATGATAATATATCCACCGGTATGGAAGGCTGCAAAATAAGCGCCACCTAAATGCACAAACAATAAAATCACCGTAACCAATAGGTTAGATGGTAATTTGCCAATCGCAAACAACAATGCGTTTCTGTACAAATCTTTAAGTTTCATTTCAAATGTAACCATTAACTGATATAGATACGGGTGCATCAAAGTATAGACAAACGCAATCACAACAATAATATACCGCATCGCGCTCATCATCCCCGACATGTAGCCGTATACAACAAAAGCATTGTATAATACAACAAAAGTAAAGACATCAATCAAAAATACAATCAAAGACTGTTTGAAATTATCTTTCAGTGCTTTCACAAAATCAGACCATATCCACGCATGGGTTTCCTTTGCATAGTTGCGGAAAATATAAGTAACTCCTGCAGTCACAGGGCCCATACCCCATAAAACCATAAAAAGCAAACTCACTCCAAGCCGAACAATCAAATCAATGCTTACAACTAACATGTTATAGGTCTGTGCCGCATCGCCACCCGATGCCTGTGCCGTCTGGTCTGCAATATTTTGCAAAAGCAGTTGCACATTTTCTGACATAAGCATATTTCCCGAAATAATACCAGATAACCAGAAAACTAAAATCAAGGTCGGCAAAGAGGCAAGAAGATAAAGCAGATTGACAGAAATCAGTTTCCAGAACTTCCGAAAGAAAATTTCAAAAAATCGAAAGAAACTCCGCTTTTGCGGTGCATCTTTATCAATTCCTTTACCGGGTTTATCATAAGAAGGCGTAAAGAATCCCATACATCATTCCTCTATTCTACAGTAATAAAATCTTTTATTTCATCAAAGGTTTTTTCTCCAATTCCCTTGACTTCGGTTAGTTGCTCAATTACCTTAAACTCACCCAACTGCTCACGCTTATCGAGAATCCGTTCTGCAGTTTTTTCTCCAATGCCGTCAAGTTTCATCAAATCTTCTTTTGTGGCAGTGTTTAGATTCAATCGTTCCTCTTCCTGCTTTTCAACTTCCCCAAATTCTTGGTTTGCAGAAAAATCTGTTTGTATTTTCCAATTTTCCGCTCTTCCTTGCCAAATGCGTAGTCCAAACATATACATGCTACATAGAAGAAACAAGACAGGAACAATCATCCAACGGCCTAACCTCGGTAACACTGGATTAAAGCGGGGAAACGCGATGAATCAAATGCAGAACATTTCCTGCCGGATCTTCAAAGAACATAGTTCCAATTCCTTTATCCGAAACAGTTGCTTCAGTAAGAACTTTCACTCCTGCATTCATCAGTTTTTCAACCAAACCCTCAAAATCATCTACCGAGATTGCGATATGGCGAATTCCAGTTGCCTTCATCGGATGTTTTCCGCCATCAATCTCAGTTTGACAAAATTCAATCATGACACCATCATCCGCTTTTAAGAAGTAAGTGCCTTTACCATTGTCATAAACTTCTTTCCAATCAAACATTTTCATATACCAATCTTTTAAAGATTTGGTGTCTTCAGTAAAAATTCCAATATGTTCAATTCCGATTTTCATTTTTATTCCCTCCTATTTATTGTATCTTGAAGAAAGTTCTTCAAAGATATCATTCCATGTTAATCCTTGTTCTACCAACACAACAGAAAGATGATACAAAAGATCTGCGGTTTCATACTGAACTTCTGATTTCACATAGTTTTTAGATGCAATAATAACTTCCGCAGATTCTTCGCCAACCTTTTTCAGCATCTTATCAATACCTTTTTCAAACAAATAATTGGTATAAGAACCTTCTTTGGGGTTTTTAACTCTATCTACGATAATGTCGTAAACATCATAGAGAATTTTTGGGGTTCTTCCAAGACCGGTTGGGATATCAACCAACCTTCCGTCTACAACCTTACGATAAAAACAAGAGGGGTTTTCTGTATGACACGCAGCACCCGTCTGTTCAACCTTTAATACCAGCGCATCCCCGTCACAATCCACAAGAATCTCCTTGACCTTCTGTACATGTCCGGAGGTTGAACCTTTTTCCCATAATTCCTGACGGCTACGGCTGAAATAGGTTGCATTCCCGGTTTCCAGCGTCTTTGTAAGGCTTTCTTGATTCATGTAAGCACACATTAGTACTTCTCCACTGATTGCATCTTGTGCAATGGCGGGAATCAATCCTTTTTCATCAAATTTTAATTCATTCAAAAAATCCATGCTAGTATCCTTCTTTCTGTTTTTATACTGATTTACAAATGCGAACTGCATCTGTAAGTTTTATATGTCCGGTATAAAGTGCTTTGCCAACAATTGCACCCTCAACCCCCGTCTTTTTTAATTGCTCCAAATCATTCAGTGAAGAAACGCCGCCCGATGCTACTACATCAATGGGGACATACTCTGCCATCTCTTGCATTGCAGAAAGATTGGGGCCTTTCAGCATTCCGTCCGTTGCGATATCGGTATAAATCAGCGTCGAAACACCAATTTCCTCCATTTGCTTTGCAAGGGAGAGTGCCGAAATGCGACTTACTTCCTCCCATCCACTGATAGCAACCATACCATCTTTTGCATCAATCCCAACCACAATGCGTTTGCCATATTCGCGAACTGCCTCTTTGACAAATTCAGGTGATTTAATTGCCGCAGTTCCCAAGATGACACGATGTACTCCATGCTCCAAATATTGGCTAACTGCTCTCATATCACGAATCCCACCTCCGATTTCGACCGGAATATCCAATTCTTTAGCAATGCGACAAACCGTATCAAAGTTGGGCATTTCTCCGTTTCTCGCGCCGTCAAGGTCTACTAAATGGATCAACTCTCCACCTTGTTCTTGCCAACGCAGGGCAACCGCCAACGGGTCTTCGGAAAAGGTTGTCTTTTGGGAGTAATCCCCCTGTACCAGCCGGACACACTGTCCATCAATCATGTCAATTGCCGGATATAAACGCATCAGTTTAATTCTCCTTTTATCTGCTCAATCAATTCTACAATTTCTTTTCTGTGAAGTTTCATGCTGACACGATTGACAACCAATCTCGCACTCAAGGGACAGACATCTTCCAACACAGTTAAACCATTTTCGTGTAATGTTTTCCCGCTTTCTACAATGTCAACAATCACTTCAGATAGACCAACCAAGGGGCCAAGTTCCACAGAGCCGTTCAGTTTAATAATATCAACGGTCTGTCCTTTAACACCGTGGAAATAATCCCTTGCAATCTGCGGATATTTACTTGCAACCCGCATAATATTTCTGCCTTCCAGATTGCCTTTTAATTCAGCAGGACCGGCAACCGCCATTTTACAAGTTCCGAATCCTAAGTCAAGCACCTCGTACAAATCTTTGCCGCTTTCCAGCAAGGTATCCTTACCCACTACGCCAATATCTGCAGCACCATACTCTACATAGGTAGGTACATCCGACGCCTTTACAAGAATAAATTTAAACTTCTTCTTGGAATCAGTAAAGATTAGTTTGCGGGTTTTGGTCTGCATCTCCGCAACGTCAAAACCAAGCCGTTCAAAGATCTCAATCGAAAGTTCAGCCAATCTTCCTTTGGCAAGTGCAACCGTAACATAGTCAGATGATGAACTTTCTGATTCCGTTACCGCTTTTTCATCTTGCAGTGCTGCCATCAGGCGTTCGACACCAATTGCTGCTCCGGTTGCCGGCAGGTTACGCCCAAACTTTTCCATCAAGGTATCATATCGACCACCGGAACAAATTGGAAATCCAATTCCATAAGTAAATCCCTTGAAAATCATTCCGGTATAATAATCCAGATGCGGAACCATACCCAAATCAATAGAGATATACTGTGCAAAATTCTGTTCCTCAAGAAGTCCATAAATTTGTTCCAGATTCTCAAGGGCGGCTTTCGCCTTGTTGCCAATTCCTTCTTGTTTCATCGCCTCACGAATGACAGAGCATTCGCCAAACTGAGTCGGCAAACTTGCAAAGATACGTTTTAAATTTTCAGGAATATCAACTTGATTTAAAAACTGGTCAATGGCAACGAAATCTTTGTCGTTGATATGGGTTCTGAGTTCGTCTGCCTGTTCAGGGGTTAAGTTCGCCTGCCTGGATAGTTCCATAAAATATCCAACCTGCCCAATATCTATCTGGAATTGCTTCATACCGGACGCCAACAGTGTTTCAATGACAACCCGAATCACTTCCGCATCGGCTTTCGCACTATTTTCGCCAATTAACTCAATTCCAACCTGAGAAAATTCCCGTTGCCGCGCCTGACTAAATGCTTCATCATTACGGAATGTGCTTCCTGAATAACTAAGCCGAAGCGGAGTTTCCTCGCCCAATGACTTAGTTGCCGCAAGGCGGGCAATCGATGTTGTAAAATCTGGTCTTAATGCAAGCATTCTGCCATTGACATCAAAAAATTTAAACATACTCTCGGCTTTATTCGGCGTTGCAGTATGATAAACATCAAAATATTCAAAAGTTGGTGTTTGTACCATGCGATATCCATGGTTCAAAAAAACTTCACGCGCAACTGATTCTATTCTAAATTTTAAATCACACTCATCCCAAAGGATATCTGAAAGACCTTTCGGGGTATGTGTTACTTTTTCATTGTTCACCCTATATCACTTCCACGCTTTACTTTTTCATTTTTGCATTTCAAATAATTATACCACTTTCCTCACCTTCCGTCAATAAGAAATTATGATAAAATCCTCTAATTTTGCCGAAAAATCCGTATCAATAATTGCGCATTGATACGGATTTTCACAAATTCTTTCTATTTCTTTTTTAAATATTCTTTCAAGTACTTACCTGTGTAAGAATTGGAACATTTTATAACTTTTTCCGGTGGGCCGCAAACCACGAGTTCTCCGCCTTTATCGCCGCCCTCAGGTCCCAAATCAATGAGATAATCTGCTGTTTTAATAATATCCAAATTATGTTCAATGACTACTACAGTGTTGCCCGCATCCACGAGTTTTTGTAAGACTTCAATCAACTTGTGAACATCCGCAGTATGAAGACCTGTTGTTGGCTCATCCAAGATATAAATTGTCTTTCCGGTACCTCTTCGACTCAGTTCGGTTGCAAGTTTTACCCGTTGCGCCTCACCGCCGGAAAGCGTTGTAGACGGCTGCCCGATTTTGATATAGCCAAGTCCAACATCAAACAGAGTTTGAAGTTTACGCTGAATTTTAGGGATGTTTGCAAAAAATTCGCATCCCTCTTCCACTGTCATTTCAAGGACATCATAAATATTTTTTCCTTTGTAACGTACTTCAAGAGTTTCACGATTATATCGTTTTCCGTCACATACCTCGCAAGGAACATAAACATCCGGCAAAAAATGCATCTCAATACAAATAATACCATCACCGCTACAAGACTCACAACGTCCGCCTTTGACGTTAAAACTGAACCTGCCCGCTTTATACCCTCGCGCCTTCGCCTCCGGTGTCATTGCAAATAATTCACGAATATCTCCAAACATACCAGTATAGGTAGCCGGATTGCTACGCGGCGTCCTGCCAATCGGCGATTGATCAATCGCAATTACTTTATCCAGATGCTCAACACCCTTAATTTTATTGAATTTCCCAGGGTGCCTTTTGGCGTTGTTTAATTGATTCGCCAATTCTTTATACATAATTTCATTTACAAACGAACTTTTACCGCTTCCCGAAACGCCAGTTACACAGGTTAGGGTCCCCAATGGAATCTTGACATTGATATTCTTTAAATTATTTTCTGCCGCACCCAGAATCTCCAACGAATTTCCGTTTCCCTTTCTGCGGATTTCAGGAACAGGAATTCGCTTTTTCCCACTTAGATACAAACCGGTTTCAGAGCGTTCGCATTTCATGATTTCTTCCGCGGTTCCCTCAGCCACAATTTCTCCGCCATGCACTCCCGCTCCCGGCCCAATATCTATGATATGGTCTGCTGCAAGCATAGTGTCTTCGTCGTGTTCTACAACCAATAGCGTATTCCCTAAATCCCTAAGGCGTTTCAGGGTTGCAATCAGTTTATCATTATCCCGCTGGTGAAGTCCGATACTTGGCTCATCCAGAATATAAATCACACCCATTAAACTGGTCCCAATCTGGGTTGCAAGACGGATTCTTTGCGCTTCGCCGCCCGACAACGTACCGGCACTTCTGGACAGCGTCAAGTAATCCAAGCCGACATTTACAAGAAAGCGTAGACGGTCATTGATTTCTTTGAGTACATGTTTTGCAATTATTTTATCTTTGTTTGACAAACTTAAATTTAGATTCGTAAAAAATTCAAGGGCATTGGCAATCGAAAACTGACAAACCTGATGAATATTCAATCCGTTTACGGTTACCGCTAGGGTCTCTTTTTTTAATCTGGTGCCACCACAAGTATGACAAGGCATCTCAACCATACAACTCTCAATTTCCGCTTTCATCCATTCAGAATTGGTTTCCGTATGTCGGCGTTGCAAATTATTGATGACACCCTCAAAACGTGCAAATTTCATACCTTTCGCATATTTGTGGTCATAGGTCAGTTTTAATTTTTCGCCCCGTGTACCATATAAGAGAACATCTAATACATGCGCCGGCAAATCCTTGATAGGTGTATCCAAACTAAATCCATAATGTGCCGCCATGCCCTCATAATACATTCTTGAAATACTTCCGGGTTCTGTCCCGCTCCATCCGCTTGCATGAATTGCACCTTGATTGATGCTTAGAGATTTATCCGGAATTACAAGATCAGGGTCCAGTTTAGTTATGGTTCCAAGCCCCATACAATCAGGACACGCCCCATATGGAGTGTTAAAGGAAAACATTCTCGGGGTTAATTCTTCTATACTAATCCCGCAATCATCACAAGCATAGTTCTGGCTGAACATCATTTCCTCTCCGTCAATCACATCGACCAAAACCAATCCATGCGCCATCTTTAAGGCTGTTTCAATAGAGTCCGCCAATCGTTTATCCATATCCGGCTTTACAACCAGCCTGTCAATCACGATTTCAATGGTATGTTTTTTTTGCTTATCAAGTCTTGGAATCTCATCATTCAATTCCAACATTTCACCGTCTACACGAACACGCACAAAGCCGTTTTTGCGTGCATCTTCAAAGGTTTTTACATACTCACCTTTTCGACCGCGTGCAACCGGAGAAAGAATCTGAATCTTTGTTCTCTCCGGAAGATTTTTTACGGCATCAATAATTTGGTCTACTGATTGGGGTTTGATTTCCTTTCCGCATTTAGGACAATGCGGCACACCGATTCTGGCATACAACAGACGAATATAATCATAAATTTCCGTTACGGTCCCAACGGTGGAACGGGGATTTCTGCTGGTTGTCTTTTGGTCAATAGAGATAGCAGGAGAAAGCCCCTCAATCGATTCCACATCCGGCTTGTCCATCTGCCCAAGGAACTGTCTTGCATACGCAGACAAAGACTCCACATACCGCCGTTGTCCCTCAGCATAAATGGTTTCAAATGCAAGAGAAGATTTACCGGAGCCGCTTAATCCGGTGAGAACTACAAACTTATCTCTGGGAATTTCCAAAGATATGTTTTTCAAATTATTCTCATTGGCTCCTTTGATCACAATATTTTTATTTGACATACTTTACTCCTTTTCCATATCGGCCTGCAACCGGTTAATTTCATCCCGAATTTGTGCAGCCAATTCAAACTGCAAAAGTTCTGCTGCCTTTTTCATCTCGATGGTAAGTTCTGCAATGATCTTTGTTGCATCTTTGCCGCTGCGTTTTTCTGTCATCCTCTTTGCAGATGCATCCACATCTTGTGTTGCTTCAATTACTTCATACACGGCTTTGCGGATAGATTTTGGCGTAATATTATGCTTTTGGTTAAACGCTTCCTGAAGCGCTCTGCGCCGATTGGTTTCATCAATCGCATATTGCATGGAGCGGGTTATGGTATCAGCATACATAATCACCTTGCCTTCGGCATTTCTTGCTGCACGGCCTATGGTTTGCACCAAAGATGTTTCACTGCGCAAAAAACCCTCTTTGTCGGCATCTAAAATGGCAACCAATGAAACCTCAGGAATATCCAATCCCTCTCTTAAGAGATTAATACCAACCAGCACATCAAAAACACCAAGACGTAAATCACGGATAATTTCCATTCGTTCTATGGTTTGAACGTCTGAGTGCAAGTATCTTACCTTTACACCCATATCCTCCAAATATTCTGTCAAACGCTCCGCCATCTTTTTCGTCAATGTTGTAACCAAAACTCTTTCATTTTTCCGGCTTCGTTTCACTATTTCACTGTAAAGGTCATCTACTTGCCCTGCGATGGGCCGAACCTCGATTTCAGGGTCGAGAAGTCCGGTAGGCCTGATTACCTGTTCTACAATTTGCGTAGATTCCTCTTTCTCAAACTCTGCCGGTGTCGCACTGACAAAAATGGCTTGATTCAATTTGCTATAAAACTCATCAAAGGTCAATGGTCTGTTATCAAATGCCGATGGTAGACGAAATCCATAATCGACCAGATTTTCTTTTCTGGAGCGGTCACCTGCAAACATGGCTCTCACCTGTGGCAGGGTAACATGGGATTCGTCGACAAACAAAAGAAAGTCATTCGGCAAATAATCAATCAGCGTAAACGGCGGAGTGCCCGCTTCTCTTCCGCTCATATGTCTGGAGTAGTTTTCAATGCCGTTACAAAACCCCGTTTCCTGCATCATCTCAATATCATAATTCGTTCTTTGTTCCAACCGCTGTGCTTCCACTAATTTATTTTCAGCCTTTAAAACCTCTAACCTTTCCTTTAATTCCTGACGGATTCCCTCAATGGCACGCTCTCTTTTTTCAGGTGTGGTAACATAGTGGGATGCCGGATAGATTGCAACATGTTTTCTCTCTGCCACTACTTCACCGGTAACCGGATTAAAGTCATAAATTTTATCGACTTCATCGCCAAAAAACTCCACACGAACTGCATTTCCGGATGACTCCGACGGAAAAATATCCAACACATCACCGCGAACACGAAATTTGTTGCGGGTAAACTCTATCTCGTTGCGCTCATATTGAATTTCAATTAGTTTGGCAATGACTTCATCTCTATCCTTAATCATGCCGGGTCTTAAAGAAACCACCATGTTATTATAGTCAATCGGGTCGCCCAAGCCATAGATACAGGATACACTTGCTACAATGATAACATCTTTACGCTCAAACAAAGCCGCAGTTGCACTATGACGCAGTTTATCAATCTCCTCATTGGTAGACGCATCCTTTTCAATATAGATATCAGAATGGGGAATATACGCCTCCGGCTGATAGTAGTCATAATAAGACACAAAATATTCTACTGCATTATTGGGAAATATCTCTTTGAACTCACTGCAAAGTTGTGCAGCAAGGGTCTTGTTGTGTGCAAGAACCAAAGTAGGTTTTTGTACCTTTGCAATTACATTCGCCATGGTAAATGTCTTGCCGCTGCCGGTAACCCCAAGCAAAGTCTGGAATTTATCACCGCGTAAAACACCCTTAGAAAGTTCCTCAATGGCCTTAGGCTGGTCGCCGGAGGGCTGATAGTTTGATATTACTTGAAATTCCATATCTGTTACCTCGAAATTTCTTTTTTTCATTCACTCTAACTATTTATTGTATCACCAAAAAATCTTCTTTTCAACCCTTTTTATAAAAAATCACAATGAAATGATTTCCTAATAGAACCTCTGTTTTTTCTTTTATATTTGTATATATTTTCCTTGACAAAATAACAATCCCATGATATTCTATCTGTAAAGGTTTTAGCACTCTATCAAGGAGAGTGCTAACAAAAATGGATTGGGGGGGCGAACTATGGCATTGGATGAGAGAAAAAAATCTATATTGCGTGCCATTGTTGAGGGGTATATAGAAAATGCCGAGCCGGTTGGTTCTCGCAGTATTGCGAAAAAAACTGACTTGAATCTTAGCGCCGCTACCATCCGTAACGAAATGGGCGACCTTGAAGAAATGGGTTTTTTAGTACAACCACATACCTCTGCCGGACGCATTCCTTCCAGTCAGGGATTTCGGTTTTATGTTGATTCATTGATGGAACGCTATCGTATGACAAATTCTGAAATTCAGCAGTTACGTGGGGCGATGCTTCATAAAATCCGCGAATTGGATAAGATTGTCAAAGATGTATCGGCAGCATTTTCCAATTTTACCAATCTGCCAACCTTCGGCATGATACCAAGCATGGAATATGGTTCTATCAAGGCAATCAAACTGGTTGCCGTGGACGAAAAAACCTTAATGGTCATTGTTTCTGACAGTTCCGGATTGATAAAGAACAAGTTGCTACGCCTAAGGGAACCGATAAGTGATGCAACTCTTTCCCAAATGACCGATGTCCTCAATCAAAATCTTGCAGGGTATACCCGTTCCGAAATCAATTTGAATCGGATCATCGAAGTAGTCAATGCGATTGGAGAAAATCATGAGATTCTTTCCTCTGTGCTGGAATTGGTGGATGAAGCAATTTCGGAAATTGACAAGCGAGAGGTTTATCTAGAGGGTTCCACCAACATCCTCCGCTTCCCTGAATATAACGAAATCACTAAAATTAAAGAAATACTAGAATTTTTTGACGATAAACAAAAGTTGGAATCCGTTGTCCGTCAACTGCCATCAATTGAAAGCGGCGAGGTCAGCGTATTCATAGGCGATGAAAATGAACATCCGCAACTGAAGAACAACGCTGTTGTTCTTTCCACTTATAAAGCAGGCCCCAATCTTACCGGTATCATCGGTGTTGTGGGTCCCATGCGTATGGACTACGCAAAAGTGGTTTCCGGGGTTGACTTTTTTTCCAAACAATTAGGAAAAATGCTCAGCGAACGTTTGGAGGGCGACTACCCGCCTGACCGGAAAAAAATCAGTGAAGCAATCAGCAAAGGAGATGAGTAAATGAGCAAGAAACAAACCCAAGACAACACCATACCAGAAGAAATTATGGAAGAGTTAGAAGAAACTGTTGAGGAATCCGAGGCTGAAGTTCCTGAAGAAAAATCTCCTTTAGAACAAGCCGAAGAAGAAATTGCCACTCTTACCGACCGTTTGATGCGCACCGCTGCAGAATTTGATAACTTTAAAAAACGTTCTCAAAGAGAAAAGGACGAAGTTTACAGCAATGCAGTTTGTGACACCATTGAAAAAATTCTTCCCGTTTTGGATAACTTGGAGCGTGCCATTGCTACCTGTGAAGACGGGGAAAACGAAAATAGTGTATTAGATGGCGTTAAAATGATAAAAAAACAATTCGATGATGCCCTTTTGGCTATCGGCGTAACTGCCATTGAGGCAGTTGGCAATCCGTTCGACCCCGAAAAACACAACGCAGTCATGACAGCCCAAAGTGATGGGGAAGAAAACATAGTATTGGAAGAATTCATGAAAGGCTATCTCTATCAAGAAAAAGTGGTACGCCATTCCATGGTAAAAGTTAGTATGTAAATCAAAGAAAGGATGATATATTATGGCTAAAATTATTGGTATCGACTTAGGTACAACAAACTCTTGTGTTTCTGTAATGGAGGGTGGAGAACCCACCGTTATTACAAATCCTGAGGGTGCAAGAACTACCCCCTCTGTGGTAGCATTCACCAAAACCGGTGAGCGTCTGGTTGGACAAGTGGCAAAGCGTCAGGCAATTACCAACCCAGACAGAACCATCAGTTCTATCAAACGCGACATGGGAACTGATCGAAAGGTTAACATTGATGACAAAAACTACTCCCCGCAGGAAATTTCTGCAATGATTCTGCAGAAGTTAAAAGCAGATGCTGAGGCTTATCTTGGCGAAACTGTATCTCAGGCTGTTATTACCGTACCTGCATACTTTAGCGACGCACAACGTCAGGCAACCAAAGATGCGGGTAAAATTGCCGGTCTGGAAGTTTTGCGTATCATCAACGAGCCGACTGCTGCTGCATTGGCGTATGGTCTTGAAAAAGATGTTGACCAAAAGATTATGGTTTATGACCTTGGCGGCGGTACCTTTGACGTGTCCGTTCTGGAAATCGGCGACGGTGTCTTTGAGGTTCTTGCAACCAGCGGTAACAACCGTCTTGGCGGTGACGACTTTGATGATAAGGTCATGAACTATCTGGCAGATGAATTCCAGAAAGAAAATGGAATTGACCTCAGGCAGGACAAAATGGCACTCCAAAGATTAAAAGAGGCGGCTGAAAAGGCAAAGATCGAACTTTCCGGCGTTATGACTTCCAATGTCAACCTTCCCTTTATTACTGCAGATACCACCGGTCCTAAGCATCTGGATATCACCATTACCCGAGCACAGTTTGATTCCTTGACTGCTGACTTGGTAGAAAAAACAATGGAACCCACCAGAAATGCATTGCGTGATGCAGGTCTTTCCCCCAATGATATTGATAAAGTTTTGTTGGTTGGCGGTTCTTCCAGAATTCCCGCAGTACAGGAAGCGGTACAGAAGTTTATCGGAAAAGAACCTCACAAGGGTATCAATCCTGACGAATGTGTTGCAATCGGTGCATCCATTCAGGCAGGCGTACTCTCCGGTGATGTAGAGGATTTGGTTCTTCTTGACGTTACTCCTCTTTCCTTAGGTATCGAAACCATGGGCGGTGTATTCACCAAGTTAATTGAAAGAAACACCACCATTCCTACCAAAAAGAGTCAGATTTTCTCTACTGCGGCTGACAGTCAGACCAGCGTAGAGGTTCACGTTCTGCAGGGCGAACGTGAAATGGCTGCATACAACAAGACACTTGGAAGATTCAGCCTGACGAATATTCCTCCGGCTCCCCGCGGTGTTCCCCAGATTGAGGTCACCTTTGACATTGATGCCAATGGTATTGTAAAAGTTACCGCAAAGGACTTGGGAACCGGTCAGCAACAGGATATTACCATTACCTCCTCCACTAACCTTTCCGATGAAGATATTGAAAAGGCAGTCAAAGAGGCAGAACAGTTTGCAGCAGAAGACAAGAAAAAGAAAGAAGAAGTCGATGTTCGTAATACTGCGGATAACATGGTTTATCAAACCGAAAAGACTCTGGGTGAGTTGGGCGATAAGATTGATGAATCTGAAAAGTCTGGTATTCAGGCTGAAGTTGATAAATTAAAAGAACTTTTGAAAGCAGAATCTTTTGATGTAGAAGCCGTAAAGGCACAAACCGAAGCGGTATCTCAAAAGTTCTATGCAGTATCCGAAAAACTTTACGCTGCTGCACAGCAGGCACAACAAGCACAACAGGGTGCTGATGCCGGCACACAGGCTCCCGGCGGAGATAATGTAGTCGATGCTGAATACACCGAAGTAAATGACGACAAATAAGCAATCACAAACAGGCGGACATTCCATTGTCCGCCTATTTGCAGATATAAGACGAGGATATTGTTATGGCAGAGAAAAGAGATTACTATGAAGTCCTTGGTGTCGGGAAATCCGCTTCCTCGGACGAAATTAAAAAGGCATATCGAAAACTTGCAAAAAAATATCATCCTGATCTGAATCCGGATGACAAAGAGGGCGCGGAGGCAAAGTTCAAAGAAGCAACCGAAGCCTACGAAGTTTTAAGCGATGCAGAAAAAAAACAACGCTATGACCAGTTTGGGCACGCTGCGTTTGACCAGACCGCCGGCGGTGGCGGCTATGGCGGCGGATTTGGTGGGTTTGACGGTTTTGATATGGGAGATATTTTCAGCAGTTTCTTCGGCGGCGGATTTGGCGGTCAGCGGAGTAATCCAAACGCTCCCCAGCGAGGACGCGACCTCAGTTACAGCGTTGATTTGACCTTTGAAGAAGCGTGTTTTGGTGTTGAGAAAGATATTACGGTCAATCACTTGGAAAAGTGCTCTTCCTGCTCCGGCAGCGGTGCAGAACCGGGAACAAGTCCGGAAACCTGTCCTGTTTGTCACGGCAGCGGTCAAGTGCGTTCAGTACAACGTACTGCGTTTGGCAACTTCCAGAGCGTTCGTCCTTGTGACTCCTGTGGCGGAAAAGGTACCATTATTAAATCTCCTTGTAAATCCTGTCACGGAGAAGGCACCGTTCGCAAACCCAAAAAGGTTCGCGTTAAGATTCCTGCCGGTATTGATGACGGGCAACAGGTTTACGTTCGCGGTGAAGGTGATGCCGGTATCAAGGGCGGCCCAAACGGAGATTTAATTTTAAACATTCGGGTACGCAGACACAAATTATTTGTTCGCCAAGGCTATGACATTCTTTGCGATTATCCCATTTCCTTTGTTCAGGCAACTCTTGGCGCAGAGGTTCAAGTTCCCACCATTGACGGAAAGGTTTCCTATACCATTCCTGAGGGAACACAACCCGGAACCGTCTTCCGTTTAAGAGGAAAAGGGGTGCCTAAAATCAATTCTACCCAACGGGGTGACCAATATGTCACCATCAAAGTAGAAATCCCCAAAGGATTGAATGATAAGCAAAAAGACTTACTCAGAAACTTTGACGAGAATGTCGATGCCTCCAAATATAAGCAGAGCAAAACATTCTTTGATAAAATGAAAGAACTGTTTAGTTAGGAGAAATCATGGATTGGATTAAAGTTACAATTACAACGACAAAAGATGGGATTGATCCTGTCAGCGGAAGATTATTAAATCTTGGTATCAACGGTATTGAAATTGCTGACAAGGATGATTTTAAAGAATTTCTGGAAGAAAACAGAAAATATTGGGATTATGTAGACGAAACATTGGAGCAATTAAAAGATGCCGATACTACTATCACTCTATATCTCAGCGATGGAGCCACCGGCTTAGAACAACTTTCTGCGGTACGTAATTCCATGTTGGAACTTAAAACCATGGACGTGGAAAACCGCTTCGGGGCACTCTCCGTCACCTCTGACTCTGTCAAGGACGAAGATTGGTCCGAAATCTGGAAACAGTATTTTCATCCCATTCCTGTTGGAGAAAAGGTGCTGATTAAACCTGCGTGGGAAACTGACATAGATGCGCAAGGAAGAACCGTATTTACGGTGAACCCCGGCATGAGTTTTGGCACCGGCTCTCACCCAAGCACCCGTTTCTGTATTGAAGAAATCGAAAAGCATTTAAAAGAGGGCGACACCGTTCTCGATTTGGGTTGTGGTTCCGGTATTCTTTCCATTATCGCACTTCTTTTGGGTGCCAAGGATGCAGTTGCGATTGACATTGACCCCAACGCGGTAGATGTTGCATATAGCAATCTTGCCCTTAATGGACTTGACAAACAAAACTATCACGCCTTTGCAGCAGATGTTCTAACCGACGAGAAAGTACGGACAGAACTTGGTACTTATGATGTTGTAATTGCCAATATTGTTGCAGACGTTATCATTGCACTTTCTTCCTTTGTACGGCAGTTTATGAAACCGGATGGCATCTTCATCTGTTCCGGCATTATTCTGGAACGACTTGATGAAGTGACCGATGCACTTACCTCTGCCGGATTTACGTTGGTAGAAGTTCGCAAAGAAACCGATTGGGCTTGTGTTACAGCACGATAACAATTTCAGGGATTTGCAGAAAGTTCTTGCAAATCCCTTTTTTTATGGTAAAATATTGAGTGAAACTAAAACATAGGAGAAATTGTATGCGGCGTTTTTTTACCGAACCGCAAAATATTTCCGGTGAAACCGCCTGTATTCTGGAAGATGCTTCGCACATCACAAGAGTCCTCCGTATGGAATCAGGTGAGCGTATTCTGTTGTTTGACGGAAGCGGCTGGGAATATATTGCCGAACTGACAAAAATCGATGCCAAAGAGTGCCATGCAACGATTTTGAAAAAAATTTATTCCGAGCAAGAACCCCGAACAGAAGTCACAATTTTTCAGGGAATTCCAAAAACCGGAAAAATGGAATCTATCATTCAAAAATCGGTAGAACTTGGTGTAACCGCCATTGTTCCAACCGCGCTTGAGCGTTGCGTTTCCAAATTGGAACCCGGGAAGAAAGAAACAGAAAAATTAAAACGCTGGAACAAAGTTTCCTTAGAGGCCGCCAAGCAATGCGGACGGGGAAAGGTTCCAAAGGTGCTTCCTCCCGTCACGCTGGACGAAGCAATCAAACAGATGATGTCCATGGATTTATCCCTGATGCCCTATGAATTACTCGGTCATCAAGGTGAATGTTCTCTTAAACAGGCTTTATCTTCCAAAGACTTTACCAGTGTTGGAATTTTAATTGGCCCTGAGGGCGGTTTTTCTGACGCAGAGGCTGAAAGGGCAAAGGATGCCGGAATTACCCTTGTTGGACTTGGAAAGCGAATTTTAAGAACAGAAACAGTGTCTTCTGCCATGCTTTCCATGATTATGTACGAAAAAAACGAAATGTAACAAAGAAAGGAATATAAGTATGAGTAACGAAAAGAAAATCAGCAAAAAAGAACAAAATGAAAGATTAACCAACTGGTATCTCATCAATTTAACCTGGGGTGTTGTAGGCATATTGGCTTTACTCCTTATTTCAAAGGGTTACAACAACAGCAGTACCATTCTTGCAATGCAACCTATGATGTGGATTTTTACCGGTGTATTTACTGTTGGCAGCATTGTTTTATTTGCACTTGGTAAACAAAAAGGGGCGGTCCGTGCCAATCATTATGCAATCTTTGGTGTTGTTTGCACCTTGGTTTCTCTCTGGCTGGCATTGTATAATAAAATTCGTCCTTTGATGGAAAGCACTCTTCGCACATTGCTTGGTAATCCCGCTTTGAATGTTTCTTCGTACTGGAATGTAAGAATTCCTATGATTCTAATTGGTATCTATCTGGTTGTTTCTTTCATTTGGTTTGCCATTAAAGTCACGAGAAAATAAGAAGCAAAGACCTTGTAACCAAAATGGTTACAAGGTCTTTTTTTATTGTTTCATTTCCTGATTTTTCTTGATACATGCATCAATCGCCGATTGCAAAGAAAATCTGAATCCCGTGCGTTCCAGTTCATTGACTGCAGCAATGGTTGTTCCGCCGGGGGAACAAACATTATCCTTTAACTGTTCAGGATGAACGCCTGTTTCCAGTACCATTCTGGCACTTCCTTCTAATGCTTTGGCGGCAAGTTTTAACGCATTTGCCTTAGTCAGCCCATGTCGGACGCCGGCATCTGCCATTGCATCCATCATGATATACGCATACGCGGGACTGCTGCCGTGAAGTGCCGTCGCAATTTCCAGTTCTTTTTCAGGAAGAATCATGGCATCGCCAACACTTTCAAACAAATTCAAAATCACAGTTTGCTCCTCGCTCGTTAAATTTCCATTCGGAGAAACCACCGTCATTCCGCATCTAACCAATGCTGGGGTATTCGGCATAGTACGAACAATTTTTTTATCAGCGCCTAACTGTTGTTCCAGAAAACTAAGAGTTACACCTGCAGCAATCGAGATATAAATCTTCTCAGCCGGCGCATCCATTTCTTGTAAAACAAGAGGCAGAATATTAGGTTTTACCGCAAAGAAAACAATGTCACTTTCTAACACAACTTGCTTATTTTCCTGGGTCACACGAACGCGCTGTTCTTCCCATTCCTTTAATTTCGCACCGTCTTTGTCAGAAATGATGACATCGCAAGGTTGCATCATGCCGGCAGCAAGCATCCCTCCAAGTAATGAGGATGCCATATTTCCGGCTCCAATGAATCCAATCTTCATTGTTATCGCCTCCTAAAATGGAATTTATCCAATGTTGTTGTCTTTGTAGACAACCTCTTTGCACTCACCTTTAAGATATTCTTCAATTCGGTCAAGACCGGTTTTGATGACTTCCATAGAGGTTGCATAGGAAAGACGCACATAACCATCCACGCCAAATCCCTCACTGGGAACCATTGCAACCAAGGCACGGTCAAGCATATCTTCGCAGAGTTGAGTTGAAGTGGAAATCAGTTTTCCATAGTGTTCCTTGCCAAGGACACCTTTGACATTCATAAAGATATAAAACGCACCATGAGGCATCCGGCAACTAAGACCATCGATACGATTGATTCTTTCTACCATATAATCTCTGCGCTTAATATATTCCGTCTTCATAATATCAATGATGGATTGGTCGCCGTCTAACGCTTCCACTGACGCTTTTTGGGCAATTGAGTTGGGGTTTGAAGTTGCATGGCTTTGCATATTGCTCATCGCCTTAATGACTTCAGGTTCTGCAACTGCATAGCCGATTCTCCAACCGGTCATTGCGTAGGTTTTTGCCATACCGCTGATAATGATGGTCAATTTGCGAGCATCGTCATTAAGCGTTGCGATATTAACATGTTCTCCCTCATAAATCAGTTTTTCGTAAATTTCATCAAAGATGATATACATTTGATGTGCAACCGCAAAATCAGCAATTGCCTGCAATTCTTCTTTAGTATAAACCATTCCGGTAGGGTTACTCGGTGTATTGAGTACCAATGCACGGGTCTTATCGGTAAAGGCAGCCTCTAACTGTTCCATGGTAAATTTGAAGTCATTTTCTTCCGTTGTTTGGATAGAAACCGGAACACCATCTGCCATCTTAACCATTTCAGGATAACTCACCCAATAAGGAGCCGGGATAATAACCTCATCTCCCGGGTTTAAAATTGCCATAAACGTATTGGTTAAGGCGTGCTTGCCTCCATTACAAATAATGACATTGTTTGTACCATATTCAAGACCGGTATCTCGCTTGATTTTGCAACAAATGGCACGCTTTAACTCTAAGGTACCGGATGCAGGTGTGTACTTGGTAAAATTATTATGAATGGCATCTATTGCTGAATTTTTAATATTTTCAGGGGTGTCAAAGTCCGGTTCTCCGGCACCAAAGCCTACAACCGGAATCCCTTGTTGTTTCATCTGCTTAAATTTTGAATCAATCGCCAAGGTCGGAGATGGACTAATCGCCTTGGCTTTTTCAGAAATCTGCAACTGCATATCCATATCATACCTCCAATAAATCGTCTATCCTTTTATTTTAATACATTTATAAGCAAAATGCAAGAATATTTTGCATGAAATTTAAGCACTTTCCGTCATGATTTCAAGGAATATTCTATGAAAATTCCCAAAAAGAACCTTATAAATCATAGTTTCACTCCAGCCATGGCTTTCCATACAGGAAATAATTTTTTTCACATCTTCTATTCCATTTATATCCTCAGGAAGATACGCAAGACCGTCAAAATCAGAGCCAATTCCCACAGAATTCTCACCATTAAGGTTAAAGATGTACTCCATATGTTTAACTATCTCTTCCATCTTGCATCTTCCGCTATTACTTAGGAATTCGGGAAAAAAATTAATGCCAATTCCACCACGTCTTTGAATTAGACAACGAATCTGTGCATCTGTCAGGTTTCTGGGGTGTGAGCATAGGCGTTTGACACAGGAGTGCGAGGCAACAAAAGGCTTCTTTGTGATTTCAGCCACATCCCAAAATCCTTGTTCGGATAAATGCGAAACATCAATAAGAATCCCCATTGTTTCCATCACAGAAACCGCTTTTCTGCCAAACGGCGTAAGCCCTCCTCCATTTGGTTCCATAACTCCGTCTGCAAGTTCATTTGCCCAATTCCATGTCAAAGTAATCAATCGTACGCCAAGGTCATAATACATCTTAATTGCAGACAAATCTCCCTCCAGCGCCTCTCCGCCTTCAATGGATAAAATTGCGCCATGACCACATCCGCTGGCAACATGATTTAACTCCGTTTTGTTGGTAATTAAGTTGATTCTGCCTTCGCTGTCTGCAATTTCCTTTCGCATTCTATGTATCAATCGCAAACAATGCTTCATAGGGGATATTGGAATCGTTTTTTTATCCACATACGCCGCAAACACCTGAATATAGGTATCATATTCCTCCATGCGTTCAAGGTCAATCTGTAATAAATTTTTACCTAAATTCTGTTTTTTCTCACATAGTTCATAAGAAGTATCGCAGTGCAAATCAAAGACTTGATGTCTCAATCAGTTTCCCTCCATGATAACATTTTCAATGTGATTGATATGGGAAAGTCCGTAGAATCCATCGCAAAAAGTTGCATAGACCTCTATTACATCAAAGCGAATATCTTTTTTGGTTGGATGCTGATATAAATACATCCTTGCAGCAGTTTTTAGATGTTGTTGTTTTCTAAAATCCACAGACTCAGCCGGCTGCCCAAACATAACACTCTTTCTGGTTTTCACTTCAACAAAAACCAACCAGTCTTTGGTTTCTGCAATAATATCAATTTCTCCGCCTTTAACATGAAAATTTCGCTCAAGAATACGGTAGCCTTTTGCTTCTAAAAAATCTGTCGCAACAAATTCTCCAAAATCCCCCAGATTCTTTTTGTATCTACTCATTCCCAAGCACCTTTGCCGTAATAAAACTTCTGCGATGCAGCGGGCACAGACCCACCGCACGTATTCCTTCCATGTGTACCTTAGTTCCGTAACCCTTATTTTGGGCAAACCCATAATCCGGATACTGCTTAGCTATCTCTGTCATATAGCGATCACGCGTCACTTTTGCCATAATGGATGCTGCCGCAATAGATTGAGATTTGGCATCTCCCTTTACAATATATTCAGATTCTACCGTAAATGGAATCTTGTCATTACCATCCACCAAAAGAAAATCTGCAGGAACTTCCAAGGCATCCAGCGCCATCTGCATCGCCTTGTGGGTTGCCTGACGGATGTTGATGCGATCAATTTCCTCTGGTTCTATATATGCAGTTGCCCATGCAACCGCATGTTCTTTAATAATATCATAAAGTGCCTCACGCTTTTTTTCGGTCAGTTTTTTTGAGTCGTTAATTCCGTCAATCACCATTCCCTCAGGGAGAATCACCGCCGCCGCGCATACCGGCCCCGCCAGAGGCCCTCTGCCCACTTCATCAATGCCGGCAATGAAGCGATATCCCAAATCCAGATACTTTTTTTCATACTCCAACATCACAATCATCCTTTCAAAAAAGGGTCGGCTTAGAACAAGCACGGCCCTCTTTTTATCATTTTATTTCCGGTGTTTCCAGCGAAATTTTCCCAATTTTGGCTCCGCGAAAATCATCCAGTACCAAAGAGGCTGCACGGAATGTATCAATATTACCGCCCGAAATCACGCAACCGCGTTTCTTTCCTATCGCCTCAAGAAGGTCATAGGGTTCAAGGGCTATAGCCTCTGATTCAAGTCTAAAACGCTCTGTCAAAAGGTCTCCGTAGTGTGCAGAAAGATAGGCAAGCAATTCACAGGCAAGTTCTTCAATATCCATAATCTCATCTTTGATTCCGCCTGTAAAGGCAATTCGCTTTGCAACCTCTGGTTGTTCAAACTTGGGCCATAAGATACCCGGCGTATCCAAAAGTTCATACTTACCTGCAATGCGAATCCATTGTTTTGCAGTAGTAACACCGGGCCGGTCACCGGTTTTGGTTGCACCGCGTCCTGAAAGACGGTTGATAAACGAAGATTTACCTACATTGGGAATCCCAACAACCATTAGTTTGACACTATGACGCTGAATTCCCTTGGCTTTATCCCGTTCAAATTTCTCTTTCATGACCTTATCAATTGCTTCGTTTAATGCAGAAAACCCTTTTCCGCTTTGGCTATCGACTGCAATGACAGCATATCCTTGGGCGGTAAACCATTGATACCATTGTTCGGTCACCGCCTGATCGGCAATGTCCGCCTTGTTCATAACCAAAATTCTTGGGCGTGTGCCAACAATCCGGTCAATTTCCGGATTTCTGGACGAAAGTGGAAGTCTGGCGTCCAGAAGTTCCACCACAACATCAACCAGTTTTAAATGTTCTGAAATCATCCGCCGGGTTTTCGCCATATGCCCGGGGAACCATTGTAAGTTCATCTTATTCTCCTTATGATTGTGCATCCTCATGCACAGAACCAATCTCATCCAAAGGCCAGAAACGGAAGACTGCACCGCCCATAATTTCCTCCTTGGGAATTTGCCCCAATTCGCGGCTGTCTTTACTATTGTTTCGGTTATCACCCATGACAAAGTAATGGTCGGGCTTAATTACAATCGGATTTTCCCTGCTATATCCCACAGTCTTTTCCTGATTAATGATGTACATTCCCTTTTTCTTTGTTTTTTCTTTGATATAAGGCTCGTGAATCAGCACATCGTTGATATATACATCTCCGGTTGTAAAATCAATATAAACCGTGTCACCCTCGGTTGCGATAATACGCTTTACGTAAGGATGCCCCGGCGCAGAGGAAGGTTCAAAGATGATGACATCACCTTTTTCCGGTGCGTAAAAGAAGCGATTCACATACAGCCGGTCTGAATTAGAAAGGGTCGGTTCCATAGATGCGCCTTGGACTTTTACCAAGGTGAATACGTATTCACGAATGGTAAGTGCTAACACAACCGCAATTAAAATTGATGCCACCCACTCAAGCAATTCCTTTTTCCAGTTGGTTTTTTTCGGTTCGGTTTCCACCGGTTCTGGAGTCAAAATGGTTTCTTCGGGACTATTCATAGCAGATTCCTCCTTTATATGGCAACAGTGGTGATTATTTCACATAACCACCACTGTCCATGTTTCTTAAAATTAAAGTTTTTCCTTAACTTTCGCTGCTTTACCAACTCTGTCACGCAGATAGTAAAGTTTTGCCCGACGAACCTTACCGTGTCTAACGACTTCGATACGATCAATTTTCGGGGAGTTCACAGGGAAAGTTCTTTCAACACCAACGCCATAGGAAACACGACGAACAGTAAAGGTTTCTTGAATGCCACCATGATTCTTCTTAATGATGGTACCTTCAAACATCTGTACTCTCTCTCTGTTTCCCTCTTTTACCTTCACATAAACTTTTACGGTGTCACCGATTGCCAGTTCCGGAAGGTCAGTTCTAATTTGTTCTTGTGTGATTTGGGTTAAGATATCCATAACTCTTTTCCTTTCTTTCTAAGTATTCATGCCATGATTGACAGAGGACTACCCATAATTAACCTAGTTATCATATCACAAAAATTTTCCTTTTGCAAGTCTTTTTTTAAATTTTTTAAAATTTTATTCTAAACCAAGGATTCCGCTTACAAATTCATCGGCATCAAATAAGGAAATATCTTCTGCCGCTTCACCGGTTCCAATCAATTTAACAGGAATATCATACTCATTTTTAATCGCGAACACGATTCCGCCTTTGGCAGTTCCGTCAAGTTTCGTCAGCATGATTCCTGTAATATCTGCGGCTTCTTTAAACTCTTTTGCCTGTTGTACAGCATTTTGACCAGTGGTGGCATCCAGCACCAAAAGAATTTCTTTTCCGCTCATAGGAAGTTCTTTTTCTAAAATACGATAGATTTTTTTCAGTTCCTCCATCAAGTTCTTTTTATTGTGCAAACGCCCCGCAGTATCGCAAAGCAATACATCGACATACTTTCCTTTACACGCATTGATAGCATCATAAACGACGGCAGCAGGGTCAGCACCCTCTTGTTGCTTGATGATACGAACACCGGCACGTTCTGCCCAGACCTCCAATTGTTCAATGGCTGCTGCACGGAAGGTATCTGCGGCTGCAATCATAACTTCCTTTCCCTGTTGCTTGTACATATTGGCAATTTTTCCAATGGATGTTGTTTTCCCAACACCATTGACCCCAATTACCATAATGACAGCAGGTAATCCGTGTACATCAAGTTTAGAATCCGCGCCCTCAGTAAGAATCTCTTTTAAAATTTCAGCCAATTCTCCCTTTAAGGCACTGCTGTCGGTAATATGTTTCTTGTCAGCCGCTTCCCTCAGGCGTTCAATGATGGTAAGTGATGTATTAACACCCAAATCCGCAGTGATCAGAACTTCTTCCAGTTCCTCAAACAGTTCCTCATCCACCGAACGAAAACTTTGAATCACCATATCAAATTTTTCGTTGATAGAATCTCTGGTTTTGCTTAAACTTTCTTTGATTTTTCCAAAAAGTCCCATGTGTATCCTCCTTATCAAAGTAGGTTATTGCTGTATTTCGTCGATATTTAACGAAAGCAGTTTAGAAATTCCTCTTTCCTGCATCGTAACACCATAAAGCACATTTGCCGCTTCCATAGTGCCTCTTCTGTGAGTAACCACGATAAACTGCGTCTTTTTACTGTAATTCTTTAAATACTCCGCGGTGCGATATACATTGACATCGTCAAGCGCCGCCTCAATCTCGTCAAGAATACAAAACGGCGTCGGTCTGACATCGAGAATCGCAAATAACAATGCAATCGCAGTAAACGCTCTTTCTCCGCCCGAAAGAAGTGTCAAACTCTGTAACTTCTTACCGGGTGGCTGGGCTTCAATTTCAATCCCGCTCTCAAGAATATTATCCGGCTCGGTCAAAGTCAAATTTGCCCGTCCGCCGCCAAATAATTCAGAGAACACTCGATTGAAGTTGGTGTTAATGATTCTAAACTGCTCTGCAAACCGACTTTGCATGATTGTAAGCATTTCTTCAATCACATCTTCCAGTTCGCCTTTTGCTTTTTTAAGATCACTTGCCTGTACACTAAGAAAATCAAATCGTTCTTTGATTTCTTTATACTCTTCAATCGCGTCAATGTTTATGTTGCCCAAGGCACGAATCTGCTCTTTCAGGCTACGAATTCGTGAAGACGCATTTTTAAAGTCAAACCCGTCCTCTTGCTTCATGGCTGCGGCTTCACTGTAGGGAAGTTCATACTCCTCCAACAGGCGATTGACAATGAGTTCGATTTCACTTTCAAACTTCTCTGCCCTTGACTCCATCTTTCCCTGTTGCTGAGTCAGGTTGAACATCTGCTCTTGCACCTCTTTGATGGAATCCTGTTTTTCACGCACCTGAACCTCCGTATTGCTACGGTCTTTTGACAGCGTTTCCAGACGCCCCTGATACTCATTGAGAGATGCTTCTAATTTAGTTACTTGTTCTTTACTTTGATTGATTTCTTCCATGATGTCTGCATTTTTTTCTCTTAGGGTATGGATACCGCCATTCTTTGTTGTAATCTCTTCCAGATACCGTGCTTTTTCAGTCTGCAGACGGAAGATACGGTCTCTTTCTAATTCGATATCCTTTAAAATAGTATTTCTGGTTAAATTGAGTTCCGTCAATTGAGAAATCAACAACGAGTTTCTGCCAGAAAGGTCAGAATACTCCTTTTCTGCCGCAGCAACCTGTTGTTCCAAGACAGAACAAGTCTCGGCTTTGGCAGCAATCTCCGCTTGTTTCCCCGCCATGTCCTGCTCAATATCCTCAAGCCGTTTTACAATATCTTGGTATTCCCGCTCTGCCTGTTCAAAAGAATCGACAATGCCGGAAAGCAATTCATCAAAGTGCCTAAGTTCTGATTCTAAGCAAACCAATTCCGTTTGCTTTTCTTGAAGTGCCAAAGATACTGCTTTGACCGCCTCTTTTTTCTCTGCCAGTTGCTTAGAAAGCCGCACCTGCTCTGTCTCTGTTTGGGCAATTGTTCCCTTGACTTTCTCAATCTCTACCCCAAGAGATTCAATCTCTCCGGTTCTGGAAAGAGAACCAGTGCTCTTTCCTTGGCTACCGCCGGTCATAGCACCGCCGGGTTGAATGACATCTCCGTCCAGCGTCACAATCCGGAACTTATGTCCATTCTTCTTCGCCATAGGAATCGCATGGTCAAGGGTATCACAAATAACGGTTCCGCCAAGAAAACTATCCACGATAGTCTGATAAGCGGAATCACACTTTACGACATCTGATGCAATAGCGAGAAAGCCATCCTGTTTTTTTGCCTCGCCAATATCATAGGATTTGGATTTGATTGCAGAAATCGGCAAAAAGGTAGCACGCCCTTGTTTTGTCTGTTTTAAATACCGAATTGCGGCTTTTGCATCTTCCTCCCGCTTAGTTACAATGTTTTGATTGACCGCCCCTAAAGCAGTTTCAATTGCAACAATGTATCGTTTCTCTGTTTTAATCAACTGAGATAAAGGACCATAAATCTTGCTATCCGGGATATCGCCGGCATGATATGCCTGCATGACACTTTTAACCCCTCTGCCGTAACCCTCGTATTCCCGCTCCATATCCTCAAGCATCTTTTTGCGGGATTTCTTTTGGTCAAGCAGCATAACCTGACGGCTGTGTTCCTCTAAAGCATCTTTGGCTGTCTGCTCTATCGTAAGAATCTCATTCTCAGCAGATTCCAGTTTGCCGGACAATTCCTTTACTTCAGCCCGACAGGTTTCTTCTGCTTTTTGTGCTGCATCCTTTTCGCTTTCTATCTTTTCTTTGTTCTCATTTTTACCGGCAAGTTCCCGTTCCATTACCGTCTGGCGCTGACGAAAGTTCTCTGACAAAACTTCCAAACTAGTGCATCCCGCTCTAAGAGTATTGCTCTCTGCTACAAGGTCAATAATTTCTGCTTTGATGTTTTCAATCACATCATTTTTCTCATTGGCATCCCTGTCAGTTTTTTGGGATTCTTCTGTCAGTTCTTCCAGGCTTTGTGCTACTCCCTGCTCTTTTGCATCCAGTTCTTTCAGCGTTTCAGAATATCCGGCAACCACGACGTCCAATTCTTCCATGCCTGCTACTGCACTTTTTACTTCTTCTTCTAACCGAAGAATATTCTGCTCATTATGCTCTACATCACTCAGTAAAAGATTTACCCTGTTGGTTGTTTCGTTAATGGTAGCAACCGCATTTTTGTCCGCTTCTCTCAAAGAGGTAATCTCCGCATCGTAACCTTCCATTTTCTCATACATAGCAGAAATCTCTGTTTCGGTTTCTTCCATTCCGTTTCGGATACTTTCAATTTGTTCTGCCAAAAGAGAGATATTAGTATTTAATTCCTTTAGTTCCGCTTTTGCTTTTTCTGCATTGATGACAGAGACAGTGATGTCCAGTCCCCGCATTTCATCACGAAGATTCAAATACTTATGCGCCTTTTCCGACTGCAACCGAAGCGGCTCCAGACGGGATTCCAATTCCCCAAGAATATCTTCCACCCGAGTCAAATTGTCTGTTGCCTGTGTCAATTTGCGTTCGGCCTCAATTTTACGATATTTGTATTTAGAGATTCCTGCGGCTTCCTCAAAAATCTGTCGGCGGTCTTCCGACTTGGTGCTGAGAATACTGTCTATTTTTCCTTGCCCTATAATGGAATATCCGTCACGGCCTAAACCGGTATCCATAAACAGTTCATGAATATCTTTCAGGCGACACAAGGTTTTATTGATATAATACTCACCCTCGCCACTGCGATAAACCCGCCTGGTTACTGTGATTTCAGGAAAGTCCAGAGAAAAATAATGGTCAGAATTATCCAACACCAAAGTAACCTCTGCGAACCCCAGAGGCTTTCTAGTTTCTGTGCCGGAGAAAATGACATCTTCCATTCTGCTTCCCCGCAGAGATTTGATACTCTGTTCCCCCATAACCCAGCGAATCGCATCGGAAATATTGCTCTTGCCCGACCCGTTTGGTCCGACAATCGCAGTAATTCCGGGATTGAAGTCCAGATAAATCTTATCCGCAAAGGATTTGAACCCTTGCATTTCAATACTTTTCAGCCGCATACTATATAATCCTCTTCCGTTCATTCTTCGGCAGTAGTGCCATACAAGATATTGTAGCATAACAACATGAAGTTGTCACGCTTTTTTTCAAAAAAATAAGAATCATTTTACTTTTCCTTATGTTCTACTCCTATTTTTCGCATAAATATGCCATTTCCTCACTTGTAACAAAATTGTAATATTCTTTTTTCTGTTTTCTGTTGACATTCTTACGCAACAAGATTATACTATATCTGCACCGTAATTTTTCGGTTAATCACAATATATAGTATTTGACACGATAAAACACCCATAACAATTTGGGCGTATTTTTGTGTCTGAAGCAGAATACAAACAGAAAAAGGGAGGAAACAAAGATGATTCAATCTATCATCAAACGCGATGGCCGTGAAGTATCATTTAATATTGAGAAAATTGCCAACGCAATCTATCAGGCTGCTGAGGCAATCGGCGGAAAAGATTATCAGACTTCCATGGATTTGGCAAAAAAAGTAATCGACTACATTGAGTCTCAGGGGATTGAACGGCCTACAGTTGAACAAATTCAGGACGCGGTTGAACATACCCTAATTGAAGAAGGACATAGCCGTACGGCAAAAGAGTTTATTCTTTATCGTTCTCAAAGAACCCGCGTGCGTGAAATGAACACTCGTCTGATGCGTGTCTACGAAGATTTGACCTTCAAATCCGCAAAAGACAACGACGTAAAGCGTGAAAACGCTAACATTGACGGCGATACCGCTATGGGAACCATGCTGAAATACGGCTCTGAGGGTGCAAAACAGTTCTATGATATGTTTATCTTGGATCCCAATCACTCCGAAGCACATAGAAATGGTGATATCCATATTCATGATTTGGACTTTTTGACTTTGACCACCACTTGCTGTCAAATTGATTTAAAATCTCTGTTTGAAAAGGGATTTTCCACCGGCCATGGCTTTTTACGCGAACCGAATGATATTGCAAGTTATTCTGCACTCGCCTGCATTGCGATTCAATCTAACCAGAATGACCAGCACGGCGGACAAAGTGTACCTAACTTTGATTATAGTATGGCGCCCGGCGTTGCAAAAACCTATAAAAGAAGATTTACCGAAAACCTTGGCAGAGCATTGGAATTGGATTGCGAAAAAGAAGACGGACAGACTCTTGCAAAAGAACTGATTGCACAAATCGAAGAAGAAAGCAAAGAAATTCCTTGTCTTGCAAACGGTGATTCTTATCAGGCACTTTTGGTAAAGAAACTTGCTGAGATTGCTCCTGATAAGAAAAAGGCAAAACAGATTGCTGCATTTGTTACCAAGGCAGCACAGAGAGAAACTGACCGTGCTACCTATCAGGCAATGGAGGCTTTGGTTCACAACCTCAACACCATGCATTCACGTGCAGGTGCACAAATTCCTTTCAGTTCCTTAAACTATGGTACTGATACCTCCCCCGAGGGCAGAATGGTAATCAAAAATGTGCTTCTTGCAACCGAAGCAGGCTTGGGCAACGGCGAAACCCCCATTTTCCCGATTCACATTTTCAAAGTAAAAGAAGGCGTTAGTTATAATCCTGAGGATCCGAACTACGACCTCTTTAAACTGGCTTGCAGAGTTTCTGCAAAACGCCTGTTCCCGAACTTTGGGTTCTTGGATGCACCGTACAATCTTCAGTATTACAAACCCGGTCATCCGGAAACCGAGGCGGCATACATGGGTTGCCGCACCCGTGTCGTTGCCAATGTTCATGACCCCAGCCGTGAAATCATTTACGGCCGCGGCAACTTAAGTTTTACTTCCATCAACCTGCCCCGTATCGCCATCAAGGCACACGGCAATGTAGAAATCTTCTTTGAAGATCTGGGCAGAAAACTGGATTTGGTTATCGACCAACTTTTGGCTCGTTTCAAGATTCAATGTTCCAAAAAGGCAAGAAACTATCCTTTCCTAATGGGACAAGGTATCTGGATTGATTCTGAAAACCTAGGTCCGGATGATTCTGTTGAAGAAGTATTAAAGCACGGTACCCTGACTGCCGGATTTATCGGTCTTGCTGAATGTTTGAAAGCATTAATCGGGCAGCATCACGGTGAATCCGTGACCGCACAGAATTTGGGTCTGGAAATTGTTGGATTTATGCGTCAGCGGATGGACAAGGCAGCAAAAGAATATGGTCTTAACTTCTCTTTGATTGCAACTCCTGCTGAGGGTCTTTCCGGTCGGTTTGTAAAACTTGACCGCCAGAAATACGGAGAGATTCCGGGTGTAACCGACAGAGAATACTACACCAACTCATTCCACATTCCTGTTTACTATAACATCAGCGCTTTTGATAAGATTCGTTTAGAAGCACCTTATCACGCTTTGACCAATGGCGGTCACATCACCTACATTGAACTTGACGGTGACCCCACAACAAACCTTGAAGCATTCGAAAAGGTCATTCGTTGTATGAAAGAACAGGGCATTGGCTACGGCAGTATCAACCATCCGGTTGACCGTGACCCCGTTTGCGGATATACCGGAATTATTGGCGACGTTTGTCCTCAATGCGGACGTAGCGCAGATGAACATAATACTCAGCCAGGATTTGAACGCATCCGTCGTATTACCGGATATCTGGTAGGAACTCTGGACCGCTTTAATGACGGAAAACGCGCCGAAGTACGCGACCGCACCAAGCACATGAGCACCACCGATGAAGTTGAGTAACAAAAAAAGACTAAGGCATATGAGGTGTACTTTAAAGGACACTAGAAAAAGGCAGAAACGATTGTGAAGTGAACCCCAAAGTTTAGACAAAATTAAATATTAAATTCCTTGTGAATGAGTTCGGTATTGTACCGGGCTCATTCCTTTTAGTTTCATGGAAATTCTTTCGTTGTTGTAGTAATCAATATATCTTCTTAATTCATC
>JAZQFW010000029.1:0-90297 GCA_045539735.1 Ructibacterium sp.
GAACCTGCATGAAATTGCTTTCACATGGACCTGAACCATGCGCGTCTGCCAATTCCGCCATACCTGCATATTAAATTATAACCTCATAATTTTTACACGGGAGAGGTAACCCCGAGGAGGAGCAAAACCGCTTAATCCTCATATATGAAAACGGATAAACAGAATTCAGCAACTTTTCACCGATGTGACGCGAGCAGAACCATGCGCGTCTGCCAATTCCGCCATATCCGCATACTCTACAGTTTGGCGAACCAACGAAAGATATTTTACTACATTTCATAGTGTTTGTCAACCCTTTTTTTGAAATAAAAATGTATTTTTTGAAAAACTTTCGGAAAGTTCTCAAAAGTGCTTGCATTCCTTATTTTTTTGTGATATACTAACATTTGTTGTATGCGCCCGTAGCTCAGTTGGATAGAGTGTCAGACTCCGACTCTGAAGGTCGTGCGTTCGAATCGCGTCGGGCGTACCATAAAAAAGCGACTTGTTTTTACAAGTCGCTTTTTTGTTACGCTTTGAATCGTTCTTTTATCGTCTCTACATCCTTGATATCAATCAGGCAGGAAATTTCGGTTTCTGCAGTTGTAATCAATTTAGTAGAGATATTTGCGTCTGCCAGTAGTTGAAACAACGCTGCGGCGACGTCGTAAGTGTTACGCATTTCTGTGCCCGCAAGGATGACTTTGGTGTTGTTGCCGTTGACATTGGTTGAAATCTCCGGGCTGATTGCCTTGAATGCCCCGGTGGCGCCAATCATTTCCGGCAGGGATTCCTGAGGGAGCGTAAAGGATAGGCTGACCTTATCTTTATAAGGGGCAGTTTGACAAATCATGTCTACCGTGATATGACGGGCAGCAATCTCGTTCATGATCGCCGCCAAAGATCTCGGCTTGTTGGGGATGTTGTTCACAGTAACCAAAGCAACATGTTCTAAATACCCAATGTCGGTAATGGTTGGAATCATAGAACCCATCCTTTCTGATTGGCACGCTAAAGAGCGGCAATCAAATCTTTCATAGCATAAAGACCGGGCTTCTGTTCCTTGATAAAGAGGGCTGCACGGGTAGCACCAACTGCAAACACCTCTTTTGAGGTTGCTGCGTGTTTGATGCTGATAACTTCGTCCGTGCCGGCAAAGAGGACCTCGTGTTCACCAACGATGGTGCCGCCTCGCACGGCATGAAGGCCAATTTCCCGTTTGTCTCGTTTTTTGCGAACAGAGTGGCGGTCATAGACATATTCTGCCGGATACGAAACCGTGTCAGCAATCGCGTCTGCAATTGCAAGCGCGGTGCCACTGGGAGCATCCAGTTTTTGGTTATGGTGTTTCTCTATGATTTCAATATCAAAATTATCTTCCAGAATTTTAGCGGCACGGGTAACTAAATCAATCAGCAAATTGACTCCCAAAGACATATTGGCAGAAAAGAAGATAGGAATCTTCTTTGCCTCGTATTGGATTCTGGAAATTTGCTCGGTGGTAAGGCCTGTGGTGCAAATCACCGCAGGCACCTCGTGCTGAGTTGCCCAATCTAAGATGCGGTCAAGCATCGCAGGATGAGAAAAGTCAATGATGGCATCCACTTGCCCCGTCACCTGGCTGAGGTCATCATAGACCGGATAGCCAAAGTGCTGCTCAGTATGAATATCAAAACCTGCACAGATGGTCAAAAGGTCGGATTGCTCTGCAACGCGGCTGACCGCCTGCCCCATCTTTCCGTTTGCACCGCTTAAAAGTATTTGTGTCATTGGTATCATCCTTTGTTATCGAATTGGTTATTTTACCAACCCATGTGCTTGTAAAACCTGAGTCAGTTTTTCTAAGTTTTCGTCCGTCATGTCACAGAGAGGCATCCGAAGAGTGCCTACGCCAAATCCCATCAGGTTCATGGCAGTTTTGATAGGAATCGGGTTGACCTCGATAAAGAGTGCGTGAATTAAATCCAGCATCTTTAAAAAGTTCTTTCTGGATTCCTCAACTCTGCCCTCCATGAAGGAGGCACAAATGTCATGGGTTTCCTTAGGTAAAATGTTAGCAACCACAGAAATTACGCCCTGACCGCCGATGGACATAATCGGAACAATGATATCATCGTTGCCGGCGTAAATTGCAAGGTCAGTATTGGCTGCAATATCTGCTGCAAATGCCAAATCACCGGAAGATTCTTTAATGCCTGCCACGTTGGGGATTTTGTCAAGCTTCTTCAAGGTGTCAAGACTAAAACTCAATCCACCGGTACGTCCGGGGATATTATAAAGAATCAGCGGAACAGACACCGAGTTGGCAATTGCCTCAACATGGGCATAAAGACCTTTTTGGGTGGTTTTGTTGTAGTAAGGCGCAACCACCAAAATTCCGTCAACACCGACGGATTCTGCGTGTTGGCTCAAAGCGATGGAGTAAGCGGTATCGTTGCCACCGGTACCTGCGATGACAGGAATTCGTTTCGCAATTTTTTCAACCGTAAAGCGGATAACCTCTTTGTGTTCTTCATCCGGCATGGTGGAACGCTCTCCGGTGGTGCCGCAGACAACAATAGCGTCGGTGTGGTTTTTGACATGGAACTCAAGAAGTTCCTCCAGTTTGGCAAAATCTACGCCGTTTTCGTTAAAGGGTGTCACAATTGCAACTGCAGAGCCAGTAAAAATGGGAGGTTTCATAGCGTTTACTCCTTTCAAAATTAGTCGAAATATCCTTTGGCTGCCAATAACTCTGCCATCAATACAGCCCCGCCGGCAGCACCGCGCAGCGTATTATGGGACAGACAGACAAATTTATAGTCATACTGAGAATCTTCCCGCAGACGACCCATAGAAACTGCCATACCACCCTCTAAGTTGCGGTCCAGTTTAGTCTGGGGACGGTTACCCTCTTCAAAATAGTTAAGGAACTGCTTAGGAGCCGAGGGAAGTTCCAAATCCTGAGGAACTCCTTTGAATGCGCTCCAATCCGCCTTGATTTGTTCGATGGTAGGTTTGTTTTCAAACTTCACAAACACAGCCGCCATATGACCGTCAGTTGCGGCAACACGCAAGCATTGGGTGGTGATGGCGGGGGAGGTTGCGTCTACAATTTTGTCTCCGTCAATGCTACCCCAAATCTTGAGCGGTTCAATTTCGCTCTTTTCTTCTTCGCCGCCGATGTAGGGGATGACGTTATCCACCATTTCGGGCCAGGTTTCAAAGGTTTTTCCCGCACCGGAAATTGCCTGATAAGTACAAGCCAGAACTTGAGAAATTCCATATTTCTTTAAAGGATGGAGCGCAGGAACATAACTTTGCAAAGAACAGTTGGATTTGACAGAAACAAATCCCCGTTTGGTTCCAAGACGCTTTCTTTGTGCCTCAATAATTTCAGCATGATCAGGGTTGATTTCCGGAATAATCATAGGAACATCCGGAGTATGGCGGTGTGCCGAGTTGTTGGAAACAACCGGACATTCTGCCTTGGCATATGCCTCTTCCAATGCACGGATTTCATCTTTTTTCATATCTACTGCGCAGAATACAAAGTCTACCTGAGATGCGATGGTTTCAATGTCTGCGGTTGCATCATATACAATCATATCCTTGACCGAGTCAGGAATGGGAGTTGCCATTGCCCAACGATTTCCCACAGCCTCGCTGTAAGGTTTGCCTGCACTTCTGGGAGATGCTGCCAAAAGTTTAAGATTAAACCAGGGATGGTTCTCCATCAGGGTAATAAACCGCTGACCTACCATGCCTGTTGCGCCGATAATTCCAACCTGATACTGTTTCACTAAAACTTCCTCCTTGTAGTTTGAATCTCAATCAAATTATATCATAAAATATTATATGCGAATCCAAGAGAGATGTCAAATGTTTTTTAGCCGAAAACACAAGGATATCAGGCAAGAAGGGGAGAAAAAGGATGTCAGTTTGCTTACAACTTTGTATCAAAATGAAGAAAGATGGCATTTTGTCAAGAATATGCAAAAAATGTCTGGTAATTTTGCAAAGAATGTGGTATGATAGACCTATATGAAAGAAAGGCTGTGATACCGTTGATAAAGCGTTTGTTTTTGATTGCATTGATGTGTTTTCTGCTTGCGTTTTCTATGACGGCGTATGCAGATTATACTCTGCCGCAGTTTGTAAGAATCGGCTTAATGTATGGAAATGGAGCCCCCAAGACGGTGCAACTTGAGTCGGAACACGGATTTTTGCTTGGCAATTTTTTAGAACGGGAATTTGCTGAGGAGATGGAGGTTAAAGAAACTTCGGTCACGGTTTCGGTCAAAGACGGGCAGGTTAAGGTGAGTGATGCAAGCGGTCTGGTGCTTTACCAATCGACGCAAAATGCGGGGATTAGACCCAATGCTTCCGGCAAAGAGCAAAAACTTAAGGTCGATGGCGTGGAATACCGCGGTTCGATTGATTGTATTGCAGACGGAACCAACCTGACGGTGGTAAATGTGGTGTTTTTAGACCATTACCTTTATGGGGTTATTTCCAGGGAAATGAGCCCATCCTGGCATAAAGAGGCGTTAAAAGCACAGGCGGTTTGTGCAAGAAACTATGTGAGTGTGCATTTGAACAAGCACAAGGCAGAGGGATTTGACCTATGCAGCGGGGTTCATTGTCAGGCATACTCCGGTACCCGTGTGGAGTC
The DNA here is from genome assembly GCA_045539735.1 of Ructibacterium sp. Lineage (GTDB taxonomy): Bacteria > Bacillota > Clostridia > Monoglobales > Monoglobaceae > Ructibacterium. Next base: position 4,634 of record JAZQFW010000029.1, read on the forward strand.
GGAGGGGTCCTATCTTCCGGTGGATGAAACCACGAGGCAGGTTCTCACCTATGACGGCGCACTTGCAGAACTTTACTATTCGGCATCCATGGGTCCCACCACGGAGAATGTGAAACATGTATGGGGAAACACCGTCCCTTATCTAGTTTCGGTGGATAACCATTGGGAAGATACCGAAAACATCCCTAACGGTAAATGGAGCGGAACCTTGACCCAGGAGGAGGCAACCACCATCATGCGGAACAAAGGGTATGATGTGGGAGATGTCACCAAGATTGAGGTGCTGGAATACACCGAAAACGACAGGGTACTTAAGATGAAAGTAACCGGAACCGATGGCTCCAAAACGTTTGAGCGAGAGGGCTGCCGTACCATTTTTAACACGGTGACTAAAAGTCAGATGTTTCAGGTTAAGGCTACCGGCAAAGAAACCAAACCCAACCAAACAATTCATGTGACCGACGGAACCAATACGGTGGACGGTGTCACCAAGGATTTGGTCATTCTTTCAGCAGAGGGTCGGTTCTCTTTGGACGATGATGTGTTATATGTCAGCGACGGAGAAAATAAAGCAACCTATACAACTGCAAAGACAGACTCGGGTGCCGGTTCGGACTTCCTGTTTGAGGGAACCGGTTGGGGACACGGTGTTGGAATGAGTCAGTACGGTGCGAAAGGCATGGCGGAGGCTGGCAAGAATTATGTGGAAATTCTGCTCCATTACTTCCCTGGAACCAATCTGGAAAACGCCTATTAAGAACAAATGGAGGAATCATAATGACCACCAAGGATTTTTATTATGACCTCCCGCAGGAACTGATTGCACAGACGCCGCTCCAAGACAGAACGGCGTCTAAACTTTTGGTGATGGAGCGGGAAAGCGGAACGGTGACCCATAGGGTCTTTCGGGATATTCTCGATTATCTCAAAGAGGGCGATTGTCTTGTGATGAACAATACCCGCGTCATTCCGGCAAGGCTGTACGGCTGCAAAGAGGGGAGCGGTGGTAAGATTGAATTTTTGCTGCTGAAGCGACTGGAACTGGACCGTTGGGAAGTAATTCTAAAACCCGGAAAAAAAGCCAAAGTCGGAAGTCGGTTTGTATTTGGCGACGGACTTCTTTGTGCTGAGGTTCTGGAAATTATTGAAGACGGCAAACGCGTTGTGAAATTTGAGTATGACGGCGTGTGGGAGGAGATTCTTGACCGGTTGGGAGAGATGCCTCTGCCCCCTTACATCAAAGAAAAATTAGAGGATAAAGAGCGTTATCAGACGGTTTATTCCAAAATTGAAGGGTCTGCGGCGGCACCGACGGCGGGGCTCCATTTTACGGAGGAACTGCTGAATAAGATTCAGGCAAAAGGAGTTTCGATTGCGTATTTAACTCTCCATGTAGGGTTGGGGACCTTTCGCCCGGTTTCGGTTGAGAATGTAGAGGAGCATATCATGCATACCGAGCGGTATGAAGTTTCCAAGGAAGCCGCAGAATTGATTAATCAAACCAGAAAAAACGGTGGAAGAATCATTGCGGTGGGTACCACATCGGTGAGAACCTTGGAAACTGTGGCAGATGAGGATGGATGGATGCAAGCGGCAGAGGGAGATACCAATATTTTTATCTACCCGGGATACCGATTTAAGATTGTGGAGGGATTGATTACCAACTTCCATCTGCCGGAATCTACCTTGTTGATGCTGATTTCTGCCTTTGCGGGCAAAGAAAATGTCTTTGCAGCATACCAAGAGGCAGTGGAGCAAAAGTATCGCTTTTTTAGTTTTGGGGATGCAATGTATATAGAGGGGAATCGATAGATGTTTACATTAAACAAGCAAAATGGAAACGCCCGCCGCGGCGTGTTTGAAACGGTGCACGGAACCATCCAGACGCCGGTGTTTATGAATGTGGGAACTGCGGCGGCAATCAAAGGTGCGGTCACTGCGCTAGACTTAAAAGACCTTGGATGCCAGGTTGAACTTTCCAACACCTATCATCTGCATCTGCGCCCCGGTGATGAGGTTGTGCGGGATATGGGCGGACTTCATAAGTTTATGAACTGGGACAGACCCATTTTAACTGACAGCGGAGGCTTTCAAGTATTTTCCTTAGCCGGACTCCGTAATATTAAGGAAGAGGGGGTTTACTTTTCTTCCCATATTGACGGCAGAAAGATTTTTATGGGTCCGGAGGAAAGTATGCAGATTCAATCCAATCTGGCGTCCACCATTGCTATGGCATTTGATGAGTGTATTGAAAACCCCTGTGAAAAGGAGTATGCAAAAGAATCCGTGGCAAGAACCACCCGTTGGCTCAAGCGGTGTAAGGATGAGATGACAAGACTGAACGGTTTGGAGAAGACCATCAACCAGAAACAGATGCTATTTGGCATCAATCAGGGAAGTACCTATGAAGATTTGCGGATTGAGCACATGAAACAGATTGCTGAACTGGATTTGGACGGCTATGCCATCGGCGGACTTGCCGTAGGCGAAAGCACCGAGGATATGTATCGGATTATCGAGGCGGTAGAACCCTATATGCCAAAGGACAAACCCAGATACCTCATGGGAGTGGGAACGCCTGTCAATATCTTAGAGGCGGTAGCCAGAGGTGTGGACTTCTTTGATTGTGTGATGCCCAGCCGGAATGCCAGACATGGACATATTTTCACCAACCAAGGGATTTTGAATATTATGAATGCCAAATATGAGCGGGACGACCGACCCTTGGATGAAACCTGTCAATGCCCCACCTGCAAGAACTTTTCCAGAGCCTACATCCGCCACCTTTTTAAGGCGAAAGAAATGCTTGCCATGCGGCTTGCTGTCATGCATAATCTGTATTTTTATAATAACCTGATGGCAGAAATCCGTGATGCTCTGGACAATGACTCCTTTGATTCTTATTATAGAGAAAAAACTGCAATATTAGGAAACCGAATCTAAAAACATAACCCCGAGAACTTGTTCTCGGGGTTATGTTTTATTCGGCGAAGCATCTGGGGACTAGCACAGGGGACGGTTCCCAGTGCGAAGTCGAGAATTCGGGTTATTTTTTAATTTTCCACTGCTTCATACATGGTTTTGGCATCGTCTTTAAAGGCGGTTTCTTTTACCTCTAAGACGCGGACACTCAAAGGCTTGGCACCAAATTGAATGGTGATAATATCGCCGGTTTTTACATCATAGGAGGCTCTTGCCACCTTGCCGTTGACCGAAACTCTGCCGGTGTCGCATGCCTCGTTGGCAACGGTGCGCCGTTTGATTAAGCGGGAAACTTTTAAATATTTATCTAATCGCATGTTTTTATCTCCTTTGCTTTTATGGTGTTCAAATAACGGTGGAGTGCCAATTCCGGACAGATACCATCCTCACGGCAGGCGGCAACCAAGTCAAACAACTGTTTGCCCTTTTGGAGTTCTGCATCTTCCGTATCACAGTTAGCAACACATCCGACTTTACTCAGTTTCTTTTGGAATTTCTCTGCTCTTAGCAAGGCGGGGAGTGAGGCGGGAATATCATTCAGTTCGTCCTCAATGCTATTTAAATGCTTTTCAATGCGTTTGATGGCATCCCAATCCTGAGGTCCCGCTAATCCAAAAACGGCAGGGTGTCTGCGAAGCATTTTTTTAGAGATGGCATCCGTCACATCGTCAATGGTATACTCGCCGTTTCGCTCTGCAAGGCAGGCATTCAGCACCACTTGAAACAAAAGGTCACCGCTTTCATCCGCAATGGATGACGGCACGCCGGTTTCAATCGCGTCTACCAATTCGTAGGCTTCTTCAATAGCAAAACGACGGAGCGTTTTGTGCGTCTGTGCACTGTCCCAGGGACAACCGTCCGGTCCGCAAAGACGTCGGGTAATTGCTAATAAATCTTCAAATGTATACTTTTCTTGTTTCATAGTTGTTATTTCAATAATTTTAAACGGGTTAACAAGTGGGCAATGGAGTCACCCTTGGGCAGGGTAAGAATATCCTCTCTGCGGATTGCTTTGACCGCAAAGGCGGAAAGGAAGTAGACAATCGCACAGATGACGATTTCGCCTGCAATCAAAAATCTGCGAATCCATATGTTAATATCGGATGAGGTAAGAATTTGGGTAGGAGTGATAAAGGTGGCAAAGACAAAGCCGACGCCTCCCATAATCAGCGCTGCCAAAATGGGGCGCAGAACAAAATCACTCCAACTAAATTTAATCCCTGCGTATCGAATGATATGGAACATATTCAGGCAGGCAATGATGAAGTAACAAAGGAAAGTGCCAAGCGGTGCGCCGTCAATTCCAAGATAGGGAATTAAAAAGAAGTTAAAAAGCACTTTGGCAATCCCGCCAATGACCATATTGATGACCGGACAGTATACCTTTCCATAAGCCTGTAAAATCGAGTTGGTCACCGAAACCACCGCAACCGGAATAATCGCAATAGAAAGAATCGCCAAAACAGATGCGGCATTGCAATCGGAGAATAGAATGTAAAGAACTTCTTTGGATAATACCGACATACCAAGGGCACAGGGCGCGGCAAACAACAGAGCAATGCGAATGGCACTTTCGGTAATAGAACGGGCAGAGAGTGCGTTTTTCTTTGCCAGTGCGGCAGAAATAGCGGGTACAATACTCATGCCAAGTGCCACAACCAAGGTTAAGGGAAGATTGAACATGGTCAGCGCTTTGCCGGTGTACATGCCGTAAAGCGTAGCCGCCTGTTGCTGATAGAGGGCAAGTCCTTGCCAGCCTTCTTCCATAGCCTTTTTGGCAAATGCAGTTCCCTCTTCAAACATAAAGGCATAATGAGAAAGAACCTCCGGGCGGGTTACCAAACGGCGGGTAATGGTTCCCATATCAATTAAGGTAGTCAAACTGGAAACCGATGCGCCAATGGTAATGGGAATGGCAATCAAAACCAATTCTTTTAAAATAGAGCGTTTGGAACGCAACTCTTCTTGCACGGAAGTCATGGGCGCCCGCCGTTTTTTTGTAGCAAAGTAGATGAGTGCCATCAAAAGGAAGGAGAGCAAAGTTCCTATCGTCACACCGGAAATCGCACCTGCAGAAGCAAAGACAGTGCGGATGTAAGAAGATTGGGCGATTCGGCGTGTCCAATCAATCGGGATTGCTAAGGCACTGTCAATCGGCATCTGCATAAAGAAGGAGGCGAGAAAGATACCAACCAATAGTTTTGCCAAAGCCTCAATGACTTCGGAGGCGGCGGTGGGGAACATATTCTGCCGCCCCTGAAAATATCCGCGGTACACCGATGCCATGGCAACAAAAAAGACAGCAGGTGAAATAGCGGTAATTCCCAACGAAGACCCCGGAACTGCTACAACACTCTCAAGTACATCTGCAAAGAGGTAGAGGACGGCGGTTCCCAGTAAGCCAATGACAGCAAGAAAGGTAAGCGCAGTCTTAAAGATTCGCTTTGCTTCCCGTTCCCGATTGTTTGCCATGCTTTCTGCCACCATTTTGGAGATGGCAATGGGAAAGCCGGCGGTTGCAATGATAAACATAAAGGTATAAATCTGGTAGGCAATATTAAAGTATCCCATGCCGTCGTCGCCGATTAAGTGAATCAGCGGAACTTTAAAGACGGCACCGATGACCTTGACAATCAAATTGGCAAGTCCTAAAATCAAGGCACCATGGATAAATGTTTTGGATTTCTTTTCGTTCAAGTAATTCATCCCCTTTGTCCTTAGTATACTATACTTCTCTCCAAAAAACAACTGAAAAAGTAATGGTCTGTAAAAAACGACGTTTTTTACAGACCATTTGGTTACACGTTTGCTTCGCCGCGGACATCCTCTAATGTGGCGGAAACCGAGTGGTTGATGGGTTTCCATTCTACTTTTTTAAAGAGTGCAATGACCGCAATCGGTACATAAGAAAGCATAAAAATCGGGAAAGTAAACAGGTTCCAGAGACATTTTCCTGTACTGCAGTGAATCTGTTTCCGCTCAGTGATGGTGGTGATAGTTCCTAAGATGAAGAACAATCCATAGAAGTTTCCAAGAGTTTGGAGCAGAGTCAGCAATAAAGTGGTAGTTTCCGGTGAGTTGGTTGCAAATCCCAAGGGAATGGCAATCAAGTTGACAAAGATACTAATCAGGGTAAGTAACATCGCCGGCATGATGGTCATCAGCATATCAAAGCAGGAGAAACTTCCCTGAAAGACGCCGCGGAATAACTTTCCGCCATAGTTGGCAAATACCTGATAAAATCCCTTTGCCCAACGCAGACGCTGGGTGTAGGATTGGCTGAACTTGGTGGGCTGCTCATCATAGAGAATCGCGTTGCCGCAGTAGCCGATGATTTCCCCATGGATGACACTGTCTACTGTAAATTCAATGTCTTCGGTTAAGAGGTGGTGAATCCATCCTCCGTTTTTCCGGATCACTTCGGCACTTACTAAAAATCCGGTACCGGATATTGCACAACTGGTATTCAGTTGCATTCTGGAATTGTTGAGGAACTTTGCCTCGCGGAGGAACCAGAGGGAGTAGCCGGAAGAAATCCAGTTGCTTCCAAAGTTTTTGGAGTTACGATAACTGGTGATAATTCGATAGCCCTGGTCAAAGACATTGTTCATCTCTTTGATGTAGTTCTGGTCCAGCAGGTTGTCTGCATCAAAAATCATAAATGCTTCGTAGTTTTTTTCTGCATACTCGGTTTCAATGATTTTGAACATCCAGTCGAGGGCGTAACCTTTACCTACCTGCTCGGTGTTAAAACGTTCGTAAACCAAGGCACCGGCCTCTCGGGCAACCTCAGCGGTATCATCGGTACAGTTGTCTGCAACCACAAATACATCTACAAGGTCCGTAGGATAATCCTGTGCTTTGATACTTTGTACCAACTGTCCAATGACCGAACTTTCATTTCTTGCAGATATTACTACCGCATACCGATGGTTCGTAAGAGCGGTATAGGTTTTCGGCTTTTTTAAAAGTCCTACAAAAATGTAGAAAAACTGATAGGCATAACATAGCGTAAATACAATGGAAATGACCCAGTTTAAATAAATAATAGTTTTCATGGTAATCCCCTTTTTGCGCAAAAGATACCGAAACTGCCCCGAAAGGACAGTTCGCAAGTTTTTATATTTATCATTCTACTATACTTATAAATCCGAAATATTAAAAAAATATAAATAAATTATAAATAAAATATTAACGAATTAACGCGAATGCCGTAAAAAACGGCATTTTTTGGCACCCAAACACAAGAGATTGTGTTTGGGTACGATTCTTGCTACAAAAGATAACTTATATTAAGAATTTGTTACATCTTTTTCTTGGGTATGTAGTTTTCTATTGCTCTAAAAAATATTGCATCAACCGATATCCGGGTGCGATAGATAGACCGGTAGAGGCAGCGTTTTCTTCTGTATAGGAAAGACCTCCTTGCATGACCTTGCGGCTATCATAAATAGTAAAAGGAACGGCATCGCGCACATGGGTTTTTAGTGCAATTGGTGTGGGATGGTCCGGCGTAATCAAAATCCTGAAGTCTTCGCCGGATTCTTTAAGATATGCCACAACGGGGCCTACTACCTTTTCGTCAATCAGTTCAATGGACTTGATTTTTCCCTCCAGGTCGCCGTGGTGTCCGCATTCATCCGGTGCCTCCATGTGAATGTACACAAAGTCGGTGCCGTTTTTCAAAGCAGTAATTGCCGCTTCTGCTTTGCCGTCAAAATTAGTATCTATGTTACCGGTTGCTCCCTCAACTTCAATCACATCCATCTTGGTACCGGTTCCAATGCCTTTAAGTAGGTCAACCGCGGAAATCATGGTGCCGGTGATGCCATATTTATCTGTAAACAAATCCAGCATAGGCTTGGTGCCCTCTCCCCATATCCACAAGGTGTTGGCGGGGTTTAGTCCGCGGGCAATGCGGTCTTGGTTGAGGGGATGATTGGATAGTAATTTATGGCTTTCTTCCATAATTTTTAAAATGATATCTGCACCTTCGCCTTTGGGCAGATATTCGGTAATTTTTTTGTCAGAAATATCGTGCGGCGGTGTCAGCGTTACATTGGTGGAGCCTCCGTCCCACACCATCAGATGGCGGTAACTGGTTCCGCCATAAAAGCAGATGTTGTCAAACTTCAAGTTTTCTTTTACATAATCAATCAGTTGATGTGCCTCTTGGGTTGTGATTTCACCGGAAGAATAGTCTACCATCGTTTTATCAGCAAAGTTTTCTTCACCAGAAAGTGTTACCACATTGGCACGGAACGTAACGTCGCTGTCTTTTAAAGAAACGCCGATGGAAAGCGCCTCCAAGGGAGAGCGTCCCGTATAATATTTCATAGGGTCATAGCCCATGACACTTAAGTTTGCTACATCGCTACCGGGAGAAAGTGATTCATCTACAGTTTTTACAAGTCCTGTTTCGCCGGCTTGGCAGAGTGCGTCCATGTTGGGTTTGTTTGCAACAGCAAGAGGAGTTTTGCCTCCTAATGCATCACAAGGGTAATCGGCCATGCCGTCCCCTAAGAAAATAACATACTTCATTCTGTATCATACTCCTGCTCCAAATATAGTTTGTTGTTATTTTAGCACATATTTTAATAAAATGCAATTGAAATAGAAAAAAACTATTGACATTTATAGAAAATGGTGTATAATGATGTCATATCTCGTTGAAATTTCCAGAATTTTTAAAGACTGGAAGTGAAGGGAACTCCGGAGAATCTCGTACAGAGTGCCGAAGGTGCAAGGCTATGTGGCCGAATCTCTCAGGCAAAAGGACGGAGCAGACTTTGTAGCGTCACTATGTGGCGTTATGCCTGCATAAGATATTCCGGAGCCGTCCTGGGAACAGGGCGGCTGTTTTGTTGTAAAAAATAAAAATATATATTTTAGGAGGCAAAAACATGCAACAGTTTTTGGCAATGGTTGAAAGTGTTAACGGAAAAGTTAACAGTTGGGTTTGGGGACCTGTGATGCTGGTGTTCCTGGTTGGAACCGGTATCTTCCTCACCTGTGGTTTGAAGTTTTTCCAAGTCGGAAAAATTGGTTTTTGGATGAAGAATACCTTTGGTACACTCTTCAAGAAACAAAAGAAAGTCGCAAATGAGTCTAAGGCAATCTCTTCATTCCAGGCACTGTGTACTGCACTTGGCGGTACGGTTGGCGTAGGTAATGTAGTTGGTGTTGCAACTGCAATTGCTGCCGGAGGTCCCGGTGCAGTATTCTGGATGTGGGTTGCTGCGTTCTTTGGTATGATTACCAAGTATGCAGAAATTGTACTGGGTATCTTCTACCGCAAAAAGAATGTAGACGGTGAATGGCTAGGTGGCGCCATGGTTTACCTGAAGGAAGGATTTTCCGATAAAAAAGGTCTTAAGACCTTGGGTGCAGTTTTGGGTGTTTTGTTTGCAGTTTTCTGTATTCTGGCTTCCTTTGGTATCGGTAACATGAGCCAGATTAACACCATTGCAGCAAACTTTGAAGGCACCTTCCATATTCCGGTTATGGTTACCGGTATCATTCTCCTTGTGTTGATGGCAGTAATGGCATTGGGTGGACTTAAGTTAATCGGTTCTGTCGCTGAAAAACTTGTTCCCTTTATGTCTGCATTCTACATCATTGGTGCGGTTATCATTGTTGTAACCAAAGCATCAGTTCTTGGCGATGTATTTGTTTCCATCTTCAAGGGTGCGTTTGGGTTCGATGCTGTTGCCGGCGGTGCAATCGGTGTGGTAATTTCCAAGGTTGCAAAGAGCGGTATTGCACGCGGTGTCTTCTCCAATGAGGCAGGTCTTGGTTCTTCTGCCCTGGTTCATTCTGCCGCAGATGTAAAGGAACCTGCAAAGCAAGGTATGTGGGGTGTGTTTGAGGTATTTGTTGACACCATCGTAATCTGTTCTCTTTCTGCATTGGTTATCCTTTGCTCCGGTGTCATTGACCTCTCTACCGGTCTGGTAGCATCCGGATTTGCTGCGGATAAGGCTTCTGTATTGGTCACCGAGGCGTTTGTACAATCCTTTGGTTCAATCGGTGGTTATTTCGCAACGATTGCAATCTTCTTCTTTGCAATTTCTACCGTAATTGGTTGGTTTGTTTACGGTTCTAAGTCTTGTGAATTCCTGTTCGGCAAGGTTACAACTGTGGTTTATAAAGTTATCTTTGTATGCTTTACTCTGGTTGGCGCAACCATGGATCTTTCTCTGGCATGGGATCTTTCTGATACCTTTAACGGTTTGATGGCAATTCCCAACTTGATTGGTCTTGTTGTTCTTTCCAGTACGGTATTTAAGATTACCAAGAACTACTTTGCGAGACAAAAGGGAGAACAAGTTGCTCCTATCCTTTCCGCTTATGATGACATTCAGGCAGAAATGGAAGCGAAAGAAGACTAATATCAAAAAGTTCAGATACCTTTATCAAAAAGACAATATCCTAGGTATAGGATATTGTTTTTTGTTTCAAAACCTTGCAAGTTCGCATCTCTTATGGTAAACTAAATGCAAGCCAAAGTTCAAGGGGGGATATGAATGAGAATTCAGATTTTAGGAACAGCCGCAGCCGAGGGTGTTCCCGGTATTTTTTGTAGTTGTAAAACCTGTCAGTATGCCAGAGAACACAAGGGCAAAGAAATCCGCACCCGAAGTCAGGCATTGATTGACGGAAAATTGTTGATTGACTTTCCGCCGGACACCTATATGCATTGCCTTGCCAACGATATCAACCTGACTAAAATTCAGCATTGTTTGATTACCCATAGCCATCAAGACCACTTGTATGTGCCGGATATTCGTATGAAGATGCCGGGATTTGGTGAACAAGGATATCCCATTACTTTTTATGGCACAGAGGGTGCTATGCGTTTTATCAACGGATATCTTCATCAAGAAATGCTGGAACCGGAAAGCGTTGCCAAGGTACAGGCATTGGAATTTTATACCCCAACCGAAGTGGCAGGCTATACAGTAACCGCGTTCAAGGCATGGCATGGAGAATCGGCGTTTCCTTGTTTTTATGCCATTGAAGACAAAGAGGGGAAAGCAATCCTTTATGGAACAGACACCAATTATTTTTATGAAGAGGTATTTGAGTATCTGGGAAAGAACCCCATTCGATTTGATTTGGTTATTTTAGATTGTACGTTCGGCTCGCTCCCTGAAATGACATGGCGGGGACACATGAATTTGAACGATAACATCAAGGTTGCCAAACGATTAAAAGAACTTGCTTGTGCTGATGAAACTACCATCTTCTGCAGCCACCACTTTTCTCATAATGCAGTGGGGGTAACCTATGCTGAGTTTTCCAAAGCGGCAGAAAAAGAAGGATTTTTGACCTCTTATGACGGAATGGAGATTGAAGTATGATACGAAAATCATTGATAGAAGGTATTTTTGAGGCGGCGTCCATTGAACGGTGGAATGACCATATTCGTCCGTCTAGAGGGTTTACGGAACTGGACAAGCAGTCCCATAAACTTCTTTGTGCCTATACCTTGGGTAAACTTAATCCCAAGGTGGATTGGCTCCTTTTGATTGAGGGCGGAATTTTTGAATTTTTACATCGTTTGGTGCTGACGGATATTAAGCCTCCGATTTTTCATCGACTGATGGAGGAAAAGGGGGAAGAACTCAACCGTTGGGTTATTGAAGAACTCAGGGACGATTTGCAGACCATCCCCGGCGGTTTTTTGAAACGGTTTGAGCGCTATTTCCTTGATGCTGACTATGCCAAGGAAGAGAAGCGTGTACTGGAGGCGGCGCATTACCTTGCCACCAAGTGGGAATTTGATATTATCTATAATATGTGCCAGAATTATTATGGGATTGACCATACCCGCAGAGAACTGGACGATAAATTGAAGACCTTGGAGGCACTTCCTTGTTTTGACGCCTTTATGAAGAATAACAACTACCGCGGATTTATCAACCTGTTGGGCGAACTCAGATTCCAGCAACGCTGGTGTCGTTCGCCCAGAATTCCGGCAACCTCAGTGATTGGGCACATGCTGATTGTGGCGGTGTTATCCTATTTCTGCTCTTGTGAGATGGGAGCCTGCCGACAGCGGATGATTGACAATTTTCTGGCGGGATTGTTCCATGATATTCCTGAAGTTTTAACCAGAGATATTGTTTCTCCGGTTAAGAATTCGGTGGAGGGACTGGATGCCCTGATTAAAAGCATAGAGCAGGAACAGATGGAGCAGGTGCTCTATCCCTTGATTCCGGAGGAATGGCAAAAAGAGATTGCCTATTATACCGACGATGAATTTGCTGACAAAGTGGTACTTGATGGAAAAGTAACCTTTACAAGTGCAGAAGAAATCAGCGAACGATATAATGAGGACAAATTCATGCCGGTGGATGGGCGGGTGATTCGTGCCTGTGACCATTTGGCGGCGTGTATTGAAACGTATGTATCTCATACCTGTGGTGTCACTACGCATACCCTGCAGGACGGAAACCGCGACCTTTGTTTACGCTATCGTAACGCAATCATTGGCGGGATTGACTTTGGAAGCCTGTTTGACTATTTCAGGATTTAGTACCAAAAACACCCTTTTGCATAAACTGTAATAAAGTTTGATGCAGGAGGGTGTATTTATGTTAGGCATTTGGATCGTAGTTATTTCTTTTTTTGCCGCGTATGGTATCGTGCAGATGATTGTAAAAGGAGTATTTCTCTCCCGAACGGGAAAAGGAAAAACCCCGGTCTGTATCCATCGTGTGGTGGGGCTCAAAGATGCTGAAGACTCGGCAGAGGGATTGCTGCGCTCGCTTGTATGGGCGGATGGAACGGACGATATCATGGTGATTGACTTTGGGTCTAAGGACGAAACGGCGGAGGTGATTCGGCGTCTTTGCCTAAAGTATCCGCAGATACGGATGGTAAAGCCGGAGGAATATATTGCGTATATGGAAAGTCTGAAACAAATTTGACTTTTCTTCCCATCTGGTATACAATGAAACACAAGGATGTGAACAGCGATGTCAAAACAAAGACGGCGGGTGTTGATTGCTTGGATTGTTGCAGTGGCACTGCTTGGGATTACCCTGGTATGGTTTTCCTGTTCCAAACCGGTTTCGGTGGATTTTATTGATGTGGGACAGGGGGATGCCTGTTTGATTCAGGCGGGCAGAGGCGGTCATGTTTTGATCGATGGCGGGGATGAGGGCTCCGGTCAAATTCTTGCTAAGTATCTTTCTGTTCAAAATGTCCGTGTGTTGGATGCAGTAGTAATTTCACATTTTCATACCGACCATTGTTTGGGAATCATAGAACTCTTAAAAGCCGGATTTCCCATCCGTGCCTTATATCTGCCAAGATTCCTCTCTGAAACGGAGGAGGAAAACGAGTTGTTGGATTTGGCGGCAAAGGCAGAAATTCCTTTAAGGCGCTTAATGCCGGGGGAGAAACTGAAGATTGGAAAAGCCACCTACCATGTGTTATGGCCGGAGGCAAAAGGGGAATATTTTAAACGGAACAATCAATCCTTGGTTTTGAGAATGGACTACGGCAGAAACCGTGTGTTGTTCACCGGTGACTGTGAAATATCTTCCCAATGCGAAATGGTTGCCGATAAACCGGAGGAACTTCGTGCCAATGTGCTCAAGGTTCCGCATCATGGTGGAAAATCCGCGGTGTATCATTCCTTTCTTTGGGAGGTACAACCTGAGGTTGCAGTGATTGGTGTCGGTGCAGATAATTATCACGGGCATCCGTCTAAGGAGATGCTCGATGCGCTATTGCAACTTGGGACGGCAACCTACCGAACCGACAGGGACGGGGTGGTTCGGCTGATTATGAACCCGTACCGCGTCAAGCGGATAGAAACCAGAGATAAATGGAGGAAACTTCAATGACGCTAGAGGAACTGAATAAACAAATTAAATCAGGAACCGTAAAACCGGTCTATTGTTTTTACGGCGAAGAACATTATCTGCTCAACCATAAAGTGGAACAGATTGAAAAAAAGTTGATTACACCGGGGTTTGAGGATTTTAACCGGTTTCATTTTGATGGGAAAAAGACGGATATCGAACAGGTGCTTGAGGCGGTGGAACAGTTTCCGCAGATGTCGGAGCAAAAGGTGGTTGTGGTGAAAAACAGCGGGTTCTTCAACCAGACAACCAGCAAGGAATATAAAAGGATTCAGGAGTCGGTGACCAATCTCCCGCCCTATACCTGCCTGATTTTTGTAGAGGAAAACTTTGATAAAAAGAAAGAGAAAAATCTAAAGTTTTTAGAACCCATCGGTGGCGTGGTGGAGTTTGCCTATCTGCCGGTGAATAAGGTGGAACTTTGGATTGAGGAACAGTTTACCAAAGAAGGAAAGATGATTGCCCCGAAAGAGGTTTCGTATATGGTTCGCCTGTGCGGACAGTCCCTTGGTAACATCCGCAACCAGATGCAAAAACTGTTGAACTTCTTAGGTGAGAGGAATAAGGTTACGCGGGATGATATTGACGCCGTGGTGGATCAATCGGCAGAGTATCGGATTTATGATATGCTTGACCATGTCCTTTCCGGCAGAACACAAAAGGCACAGGAGCAATTAAAGTATTTAAAAGACACCAAAGAGCAACCCACCATGGTACTGGGATTGTTGATGGGAAAACTATCAGAGTTGTTGCTTTGTAAACTCTTAAAAGAAGACGGACTTTCCCCGCAGGAAATGACTGCGTATTTTGATTTTCGCCGTCCCTTGTTTGCAGTCAATAAGACCATTCAGGAAAGCAAACGCTATGGCGAGGGATATTTAAAACGGATGATAGAAAAAGGGCTTCGGTATGATGTGGCAATCAAAAGCGGAAAGATGGACGGCTGGACGGCAACCGAATCCTACTTGGCAGAACTGATTAAGAAATAGTATTCAAAGGGCTTCACCTTAAAAGGTGAAGCCCTTTGAATACTAGTATAATCGTGACAACGGCTCAAGAATATAGGCGTAAAAAGAAATGGCGAGTAATGTCAAGATGCCAGCTAGAAAAAAACTTAAAACCTTTGATTCTATTTTTTTCTCCAGCAAAATATCAAAGACCAACCAAACCAGACCGAAAATTACAGCCCACATGACAATTCCTCCTTTTGTTTTGATATTGCTTGCTTAGAATTGTTTTGCAAAATCTTCGTGGATTTCATGTGCTACGGCATCATAAAATTCCAACTTTTCATCTGGGAAAGAAATAGCAAATCCATAGGTATATCCGTCTTTGAAATAGGTGACGTAATGGGAGTAAGAATTATGAGAACTTTTCAGTCGTAAAGAATAGTAATTATCATTGCTAACCTTAAAATCTACGGTAGATGAACTGGAAATATCTATAATTTCATTCATAGCGGATTCAGGACTTTTTCCTTCGTCTGGTCCGGAAGTGATTAACATATATTCATCTTCTTGAGCATAATGACCAAGAAGAGTCGATGTTTCGTGTTCATAAAGAACTTTAGTAAAGTCAGCAGGGTATTTACAAGTGAAATGAAATCTTGTGTTTGTATAGGTTTTGTATTTGTACTGATAAAGTTCTTCTCTTAGCATGTTTATTTCTTCAGTTAAGCGGTCATTTTTTTCATTTACTTCTTGTATTTTCTGTTCTTTTTCAAAAGACTCTTGCAACCTATTAAGATGGTCAGTGGCTGTAGAAGTCCAGTTTGTATAAAAAATCATAGCACAAACACTTGCCCCAATAGCAAATATTGTTAGAATTGCAGTTAAGATTATCCATTTCTTTTGTGTCATAATCATTTCTCCTATCGTGTGTATAATAAAGATATAATGGTAGTATTTTATACTACTTTATCGCATTTGTCAAGAAAAAATCGCATTTTGTTGTATAATTTGATAGGGTGATAGCATGAAACCGTTAAAAGAAAAAATAAGTATTACTATTGACAGCGATGTGTTAGAAAAGATAAAACAGGCGGCAGAACAGGATGACCGTTCCCTTTCTCAGTATATTAATTTAATTTTGAAAGAGAAAATGAAGCAACTGGACAAAAAATAGTGAAAAATAAAAAATCGTGTCCGAACTCGGACACGATTTTTTGGTGAGGATGGGCGGACTTGAACCGTCGACCCCTTGCATGTCAAGCAAGTACTCTAACCAACTGAGCTACACCCTCAAAGAAAAACCCTCATAACAAAGTTATGAGGGTCTGGTCGGAGTGACTGGATTCGAACCAGCGGCCACCTGAACCCCATTCAGGTACTCTACCAAACTGAGCCACACCCCGTAGCAACATGAGATAGTATACACTATTTTTTTGAAAAATGCAAGCATAATTTTCAATTTTTTTAAAATTTCTTTCTTTGCATTAAGTTTCTAAGAAGGAGGGTGTTGTTTTTATGCGATACGCACAAAAAAATATAAAAGTTTTTTTGAAAAAAGTGTTGACAATTCGGCGAAAAGAGAGTATAATACCATTTGTTCGCGAGAATTGGGACATGCACCTTTAGCTCAGTTGGTAGAGCACCTGACTCTTAATCAGGGTGTCCGGGGTTCGAGCCCCCGAAGGTGTACCAGAAAAAAAGACTATTCAAAAGAATAGTCTTTTTTTCAATGAAATTTGCCTACGGCAAGTGAAATAGTTTCGATATGGAATATTGCTTTGCAATATGAAATATGCCTTGCGGCATATGAAAAGTGAAATTTTATTTCACATTTTTCTAAAAGAAAAATATTTCATAATCCGAAGGATTATTTCATATCAACGAAGTTAATATTTCATTAAATGTTTCATGGTATTTATTCTGCGATAGAATGTTAGCAGAGGTGTTATAGTATGAAGGAAAACAAACTTGTAGATTTATCTAAGGATTTTGCAGTAAAAAATATAAAGTTATGTGAAACGATAAAAGGTCATTATTCACTTGTAAATCAGTTAGAGAGAAGTTCAACATCAATCGGAGCAAACATTCACGAAGCAAACTATGCTCACGGAAAGAACGATTTTATTGCAAAGTTACAGATTGCTTTAAAGGAATGTTATGAAACAGAATATTGGCTTGAACTTTTTGTAAAGTCAGAAATTTTGGATAGGGAAATTGCAAAAGGTTTGTATAATCAATGTGGTACAATTCGTAAAATACTGATTTCCTCAATTATTACTGCAAAGAAAAACAATAATTGAATGCATCTTTATTGTTCTGCCTTGCTACAAGAAAACATGCATCTTGGAAAAGGAGAATGGATATGAACAAAAATAAATGGTTACAAAACCCCTATCTCGTTGCGGTGATTGCGCTTTTTTGCTGTTCCCTTTGGGGAAGTGCCACGCCTTTTATCAAAGTGGGATATGAATTGATTTTGCCGGTGAAGAATGTGCCCTCCACCATTTTGTTTGCGGGAGTGAGGTTTACCTTTGCGGGGATGATTACTGTTTTGATTTACAGCATCGCCAGACGAAAATTTTTATATCCGCAAAAGAAAAATCTTGGCAAAGTGGCAACGGTCAGTGCTTTTCAGACGGTGCTTCAGTACTTATTCTTTTATGTAGGACTTTCCAATACCTCCGGCGTAAAGGCGACTGTCTTAAGCGGTACGGCGGCATTTTTCTCCCTTTTAATTGCAAGCCTGATTTTCCGGCAGGAGAAGTTCACTCTTAGAAAAGTGGTTGGATGTGTCCTTGGTTTTGCGGGCATTATCTTTGTGAATCTGGACGGACTTGATTTCACCATGAACTTCACCGGAGATTGTTTTGTGCTTTTTTCCACCATGGCGTTGGCAGTTTCTTCGGTGCTGATGAAACGGTATTCCGGTGCGGAAGACCCTGTGGTAATCAGCGGATATCAGTTTATCATGGGTGGAATTGTCATGATGCTGGTTGGCATGGCATTTGGCGGAAAAATTGTGGTACATGGTGCCACTGCCATTGCGGTTCTGACGTATCTGTCATTCCTTTCGGCGGTTGCTTACGCCCTGTGGGGACTTTTGCTCAAACACAATCCTGTCACTAAGGTGACCATCTATAACTTCATGACTCCGGTTATGGGTGTCATTCTATCCAACCTGATGCTAAGCGAGCAAAACGGTGTATCAGCAATGAATCTGTTGCTTACTTTGGTTTTGGTGTCGGGCGGAATCATTATACTGAACTACAAAAAAGACTAAAGAAATACCACCCATGCGGGTGGTATTTTTTACATCCAGGAAAAATAGCAAGGCATTTTATGTGCCATTTTCCGCATTTTCTTTACGGTTTTCTTGTCCATCAGCATGACCCCGATGCCCAACATGGCGCCGGCGACCAGACCGGTTGAAAATTTTCCCATGGGTTTGCCCTCCTTTTTCTTTTTCCTTAATAGTATGGGTAAAAAAGTAATAAAAATGCGTAAATTACGGCAAAAACCTTGACTTGCAGGGAAATTTAGTGTATGATATAGGAATATACTGGTTGAATTAGTACCCTTTGGAATCAACAAGGAAAGGAATGGTTTTGTGGCAAAAGTAGTTCCCTTTCGCGGACTTCGGTATGATGCTGAAAAGTTCGGTGATTTAAATGCAGTCACTGCACCGCCGTATGATGATGTTTCGGCAGAAGAACAACAGGCGCTTTATGATAAAAGTGAATATAATGTTATCCGTCTGGACTTAGGTGTTGACTTGCCGGAGGACGACGAAACAGAGAATCGTTATACCAGAAGTTCAGCGTATATGAAACGCTGGCTTGAGGAACAAAAACTGATGCTTGAGGATGCTCCGGCTTTTTATATCTGTGAGCAGATTTTTTCCTTGGGTAATGAAGACCCGTCCCATTCCTTAAAAGGTATCATCGGGGCAGTTCAACTGGAGGATTTTGCAAATAAGGTGATTATTCCTCATGAGGAAACCATCTCCAAACCCAAAGAAGACCGGATGAGATTGATGCAGGCAACGGCTGCCAACTTAAGTTCCGTATACGCTTTGTATATGGATGAGGATAAAACGGTTGCCAAATTGCTGGAAGAACAGAGTGACCGCAGTCCGGATGTTACCTTCGTGACGGATGAAAATGTCACAATCAATATTTGGGTTGTGAAAGACGAATCGCTCAACAACCGTATTACCAATTTGTTTTTGGATAAGCAACTCTTTGTTGCTGACGGACATCACCGATATGAAACCGCACTGGCATACAGCCGGATGCGACATCAAGAAGACGGGACCATAGAGGGAACCATGCCTTATGATTCCGTTATGATGCTTTTGGTTTCCATGAGTGATGGGGGGTTATTTATATTCCCCACCCATCGGATGATTCGCGGGTTGGAGCGGTTTGATGAAACCTTGCTGATTGGTAATCTGACCGAGGATTTTACTGTTTCCAAAATTTATTTTACCGAGGGTGATTATGCCGATATCATTACCGACAGGCTTGCCAATTCGGTAGATGAAATTTTATTTGGACTTTACACCGGTCAAAACCACTATTATCTGCTCAAACTCAAGGAAGAAATCTGTATGGATTCTTTCATTGCAGAAAAATCCGATGCGTACAAGCACCTGGATGTGACTGTGCTTCATAAAATGATTCTGGAGCGGTATATGAAAGTGGATGAGGTAAGCAATTTAGAATATACCTTTGACCCGCACAGAGCGGTGGAAGCAGTACAAAATGGAGAGTTCCAATGTGCGTTTTTGATGAATCCGCCTAAACTTTCCGAGATAAAAGCGATTGCACAGGCAAATGAAAAAATGCCTCAAAAATCCACACATTTCTGGCCCAAACCGGTGACCGGAATTGTAATGAACAAGTTTGAATAAAAGAGGACAACAAGGCTCTTCACCTTGGAGGAAAGGAAGAAACACAGATGAAAATAGCAATTATGGGCTTTGGCGTTGTAGGAAGCGGGGTAGGTGAGATTATAACCAAATCCCCCGACGGACTCAAATCCAGATGCAAAGAAGAAATTGAGATTAAAAGAATTCTCGATTTGCAAGAGTTTCCGGATAGCCCCTTCCAATGCTTTACCAAAGACTTTAACGACATATTAAATGATGACGAAATCGGTGTAGTGGTAGAGGTCATGGGTGGCACCAAGCCGGCGTATGAGTTCACCAAACAACTACTCCTTAAGGGAAAACACGTTGTAACCTCCAATAAGGAATTGGTTGCCAAGCACGGAACTGAACTGTTGGAAATTGCCAAGGAAAATAACATCAATTATTTGTTTGAGGCGAGTGTAGGCGGAGGGATTCCGATTATCCGCCCGCTATACTCCAGTTTGTCTGCCAATGAACTCACCAATGTCATGGGTATTTTAAATGGGACTACCAATTATATTCTGACCCAAATGATTAAGGAGGATGCAACCTTTCAAGACGCTTTAAAAGGTGCACAGGAAAAGGGGTACGCAGAAAAAGACCCCACTGCAGATGTAGAGGGACACGACACCTGCCGAAAGATTGCAATTCTGGCATCCCTTGCCTTTGGCAAATATGTAGATAGTGAAGAAATTGCAACCGAGGGTATCACTAAGATTACCCTTCAGGATGTAGCGTATGCTGATGCTATGGGCTGTGTTATTAAACTATTAGGTATGGCATCGAAAGAGGAAGATGGCGTATATGCACGGGTTTGCCCTGCACTTTTAAAGAAAGAACATCCCCTTGCCGGTATTGATGATGTATTCAACGGAATCATGGTAGAAGGCGATGCCCTTGGCGATGTCATGTTCTATGGCCGCGGTGCGGGTTCTTTGCCTACGGCAAGCGCAGTTGTTTCTGATATTATTGAAATTGTAAAACATAAAAATGAACATATTCTTCTTGGTTGGACACAGGGAGAACAAGGGTATCTCAAAGACAGCGAAGAACAGAAGTTCCAGTATTACCTGCGGCTTCAAGGTGATAGTTCCACCTATCGAGGCGATGCGCAGGTGGTATCGCTGAAAGGTTGTGCGGGTGAGTTTGCCCTTCTCACACCGGAACTTTCCGGACGGGAGGCCGAGGCACTCAAAGAGAGTCTTGCTAAATCCTATCAGGTGCTTGCATCATTAAGAATGGTAGGATAGTCAGTATATTAAAATAGAACAGGAGGGATAAGAAGTGGCTCTTATCGTACAAAAATTCGGCGGCAGTTCAGTCGCCGACGCAGAAAAGGTTAAAAATGTAGCAAGTCGTGTTGTGGAGACTGCTCAGGAAGGCAATCAGGTTGTGGTTGTTGTTTCTGCGCAGGGTGATACCACCGATGACCTAATTGAAAAAGCACAGGAAATCAATCCCAACGCGTCAAAGCGGGAAATGGATATGCTGCTCTCCAGCGGAGAACAAATTTCCATTGCTCTGCTTGCTATGGCGATTGAAGGAATGAACCATCCGGTTGTTTCCTTAACTGGCCGTCAGGCAGGGTTTAGAACCAATGCCGGATATGGCAACGCCCGTATCAATAAAATTGATACCGAGCGGATTCAGACAGAACTGGATAAACATAAAATTGTAGTGGTTGCTGGATTCCAGGGAATGAATCAGTATGATGATATTACAACGCTGGGACGGGGCGGCAGCGATACTTCCGCGGTTGCTCTGGCGGCGGCGCTTCATGCGGATAAATGCGAGATTTATACCGATGTGGATGGCGTCTATACTGCAGACCCGAGAATTGTTCCCGATGCGCTCAAACTGGACGAGATTACCTACGATGAAATGCTGGAACTGGCAAGTCTGGGTGCGAATGTTCTGCATAACCGTTCAGTGGAGATGGCAAAGAAGTATAATGTCAAAATGGAAGTGAAATCCAGTTTTCATAAAGTGCCCGGCACTATCGTTAAGGAGGTAATACCTATGGAAAAAATGTTAATCAGAGGCGTAGCAAGAGATAATGATGTTGCGCGTATTGCAATTATTGGTCTTGAGGATGTTCCCGGTATCGCGTTCAAAGTCTTTTCTGCTTTGGCAAAAGAAAAGGTGAATGTAGATATGATTCTGCAGTCAATTGGGCGTAACAGCAAAAAGGATATTGCGTTTACCATTGCAAAGGGTAATGTGGCTAAGGCGATGGAAGTCATTGAAAAGTTGAAAGAAACCATCCCCTATGAGGAAGCAACATACAGAGAAAACCTGAGCAAGGTTTCTATCGTAGGTGCAGGTATGGTCAATAACCCGGGTGTTGCAGCAAAAATGTTTGAGGCGCTCTATGATGCCAATATCAACATCCACATGATTTCCACATCCGAGTTAAAGATTTCTGTCCTGATTAACATTGACAATGCAGAAGCAGCAGTCAAAGTAATCCATGATAAGTTCATGAAATAAGAAAAAATGCTGATTTCTTTTGAAATCAGCATTTTTTTGTTACTTATTCAATGTAACTGTTTGTGTTTTCTCATCCCAACCGACATTGTAACCGATTGCTTCGGCAAGGAAACGGATAGGAATATACATCCGGCTTTCTGTTAAATCGATAAAGGGCGTTGTATCCATAACGATGCTGGAACTGTCCTCTCCGGTAAAGGGAACGATAAACAGTTCAGGGTTATCCTCCTGAATGATATAGGCACATACATCGGAAGAAACGGTTGCTGCATGGTTGCTGTCGTCATAATCGACATGGCACCCCAGATACTCCATTACAAAACGGATGGGAACAAAGGTTCTGTCATCCATTTCTTTGATGGAACCCATATCTGCCGGAATTTCTGCGTTTTCACCGTCAATGATAATGGATTCGGCTGCCGCAAGGGCTGAAATGCCGGAAACAGTTATCACCATGGCGAGCAAAAAGGCAATGAGGCGTTTTGCGTTCATAAATCAAACTCCTATTATTGTGCTGCCTTATCCATGGTCACGGTTTGGGTTGCTTCGTCCCAACCGACGGTATATCCCATGGCTTCTGCGAGGAATCGAATCGGGACATAGAACCGGTCTTCAGTGTCGTCGATGTAAGCGGCAGTGTCCATGGTGATGGAGTAGCCATCTAATGTGCGTAGGACATATAATTGGTCATCGCCGCGTACCATCAGGTAAGAAGTTCCGGCAGTATCGCTTACAGTGACACTTTCCTGCGGAACGCCATTTACAGTGGTATTGCTGTATTTTACCGTGTGCTTGAGGTATTCGGTCACAAAACGAACCGGAACAAAGGTGCGGTCGTCTTTTTCTTTGATGGAACCCATATCCACGGGAATTTCTACCGTTACGCCGTCAATAATAATGTTTTCTGCTGCAGCAAATGCAGACATGGAAGATACCGCAAGACCACAGGTTAAAAGCAAGGCAAGAACTTTCTTTTTCATGATTTTTCCTCCTTTAGGGAAAGTAATTTTGGTTTATGCAATAAGTATATCATAAAGGAATAAAACTTGCAAGTATATCTTTTGCTTCCTTGACAGAATGGGGAAATTATGATATTCTAACTAGTATCGTCAGGAGGAAAAGCAATGAGTTTATGGGAATTATTGATTGTAGCAGTCGGACTTTCTATGGATGCGTTTGCTGTGTCTGTTTGTAAAGGATTGTCTGTACAAAAGGTGGCAGTCAAACATCAAATGATTGTTGGAATCTGGTTTGGCGGTTTTCAGGCATTGATGCCCTTGGTTGGATATCTGCTTGGGGTTCGCTTTCAATCCATGATTGAAAGTGTTGACCATTGGATTGCTTTTGTACTTCTTGGGTTGATTGGTTTCAATATGATTCGTGAGGCACTTGGAGAGGAAGAATGTGTAGACTGTTCCTTTGCCCCCCGTACCATGTTTCCTTTGGCGATTGCAACCAGCATTGATGCGTTGGCAGTTGGTGTGACCTTTGCATTTTTACAAGTTGAGATTTTGCTGGCGGTGACCTTGATTGGGGTAATTACCTTTATATTATCAGCGGTAGGACTGCGGGTTGGTAATGTGTTTGGTTATCGTTATAAAGCCAAAGCAGAACTGTTTGGCGGTGCAGTTTTAATTATCATAGGAATTAAGATATTATTGGAACATTTGGGAGTTATGTAAGTCAAAGAAACTAGGAGGTGGACCGTATGTTATGTTGTAAATGCCAGAAAAATCTTGCGGTGGTTTACATCAGCAAAATGGATGAGACGGGAAAAACGGTCAATGAAGGATATTGCCTTACCTGTGCCAAGGAACTCAACCTTGGTCCGGTGAATGAAATGATGGAAAAAATGGGGCTCAATCCGGAAGAAATGGATGGATTGAATCGTGAAATGTCTGCCATGATGGAAGAAATGGGAGAGGAATTTCCTATGCCCATGGAAGAAGATGCGGATGATGATGAATCCATGAGCCGCAGTATGCAAAAAAATCCCTTTGAGATGATGAGCCGTCTGTTTGGAGGCAAACAGCCGGAAACGGATTCTTCCTCAAAGGATACAACCGGTAAAAAAGAGAAAGAAAAGAAGAATAAGAAACGAAAGAATTTAGATGCTTATGCGGTAAATTTGACAGAAAAAGCACGCAATGGACAGATTGATCGGGTGATTGGAAGAGGCATTGAGATGGAGCGCACCGCGCAGATTCTCAATCGCAGAACCAAAAACAATCCGTGTTTGATTGGAGAACCGGGGGTCGGCAAAACTGCCATTGCAGAGGGACTTGCACTCAACATCGTAAACGGACAGGTTCCTGCAAAACTGTTGGGGTATGAGATTTATCTTTTGGATATGAGTGCGGTGGTTGCCGGAACTCAGTTCCGGGGTCAGTTTGAATCCAGGCTCAGAAATATCATTACTGAGGTCAAGCAGGCAGGTAACATTATTTTGGTGATTGATGAAATTCATACCATTGCATCCGCCGGTGATGCCGAGGGCGGAATGAATGCAGGCAATATCTTAAAACCCGCTCTTTCCCGCGGGGAAATTCAGGTGATTGGTGCTACCACGATTGAAGAATATCGCAAGCATATCGAAAAGGATGCGGCATTGGAACGTCGGTTCCAGACGGTTTTGGTGGAAGAGCCCTCCGTGGAAGAAACCGTAGAAATTTTAAAAGGCATCAAAGAGTATTATGAGGACTATCACAAGGTTCGTATTTCCGATGATTTGATTCGCACCGCAACCGTTCTGGCGGAGCGGTATATCAACGACAGATTTTTGCCGGATAAAGCCATAGATGTGATTGATGAGGCAGCATCGAAAGCCAATCTGGAAAATACTGCCTTGATTGAATTGGAAAAACAAAAACTGGAACTTGCACAGATTGAAAGTGAGCAGGAAGAGTCTTCTGATGCGGATTCCATGGAAGATTTTGAACGGGCAGCAGAATTAAAAAGCCGTGCCTGTAAGCTCAAAGAACAGATTGCTAAGACTGAGGCAACCGTGGTTCGCGATTTGACCGCCGATGATATTGCCGCAGTGATTGAACTTTGGACCAAGATACCGGTGAAGAATATCAGCGAATATGAAACCGGAAAACTTGTGAATCTGGAAGAAAAACTGCATCAACGTTTGATTGGTCAGGATGAGGCAGTTTCGGCGGTCTCCCGTGCGATTCGCAGAAAGCGTGCCGGTATCAGTTTGAAAAAGCGTCCGGTATCCTTTATCTTTGTCGGCCCTACCGGCGTGGGTAAGACGGAACTGGTGAAACGGATTGCAGAGGAAGTTTTTGAGGGTGAGGATTCCTTGATTCGACTGGATATGTCGGAGTATATGGAGAAACACTCAGTGGCAAAACTGATTGGATCACCGCCCGGATATGTAGGTTATGACGATGCAGGACAACTGACAGAAAAGGTGCGCCGGCATCCTTATTCGGTTATCTTGCTTGATGAGATTGAAAAGGCACACGAAGATATTTTCAATATTCTGCTCCAGATTTTAGATGATGGCAGAATCACGGACAGCCACGGAAAAACCGTTTCTTTCGAGAATACCATTATCATTATGACCTCCAATGCAGGCAGCGACCAGCGTTCTAATGTGGTTGGTTTTAATGAAGAGGAAGAGGCGGTACAAATGAAGGTGGAGCGGGCACTGAAGTCCCTGTTCCGTCCGGAATTTTTAAACCGTGTCGATGAAACTGTTATTTTTAAAGCGTTGACCGAGGAAGAACTGCTTCAAATCATTGATTTAATGCTAAAAGATTTGCAAAAGGGACTGGAAGAAAAGAAAATCATACTCACCGTGACAGATGCAGTGAAGAACTATATCTTAACGAGTTCCTATAAAAAAGAGTATGGGGCAAGACCTCTTAGACGGTTTATCGAGCGAAATCTGGAAGATGCGCTTGCACAAAAAATAATTGCGGGAACCTTGAAAGAGGGCGCAAATGTAGTTGCAGATATGCAAGAGGGCGAGTTAGTAGTAAAATGACAAAAACGCTTCGGGATTATCTTCCGGAGCGTTCGCTTTTTTTCAGTTTAATACCTTTGATCACTTCGTAGATGCCGATGCCAAATAGGAAAATACCGAAGAGTTTGCCAAGCAATCCGCCGGAAAGCCGAACCGCAAGCAGAGAGCCGCAAATTGCACCCAGCACACCGCTGATGCCAACGATAAGAGCAGTTTTTATCTCGACATTCTTGTTTTTGATATGGATGATTAAAGAAACTGCTGCTGTGGGTAAAAAATAGAGCAGATTGATACCTTGTGCCACCTGTTGCGTAAGGTGCTCAAGCAGAATCAGGGCGGGAATCAGGATGGCACCTCCGCCGATTCCCATCCCGCTGATGATGCCGCTGAAAAATCCTATGATGATATTTGCCATACTGCCCTCCTAAAAAATCAATTTCAGCGCGGTTATCATAATGATGCCGCCAAAGACAATTTTTAAGCCGGATTTGGAAATTTTTGAAAGTGCTTTTGCACCTACCAAACCGCCTAAGACACCGCCAATTGTGACCGGAATCCAAAGTTTCAAGTCAAAGAATCCGTTTTTTAGGTAAAAGACGGAACTGACCAAAGAAAGAAGCAGAATGACGGCAATGGCAGTTGCGTGGGACTTTTTTTCGTCCATGCCGAGAAATACTTCCATGGCGGGAACCACCACACTTCCGCCCCCTGCTCCGAACAAACCGTTTAAGAATCCGCCGACCAAACCAATCAGGATTTGCTTGTAATAATGTTTCATGCATTTGTCACCTTTTCTTTCGCGGATAGTTTCCTCAAAACCGGGGTAATTTATACAAAGAGAGAAATTAGAAAAAGAATTAGAAAAAATTTCAGTTTTTTATGAAAAAAGTGTTGACAAAAGCGCAGATACTTGGTATAATCTTAAAGTCGCTTTGATATGGGCGGGTGTAGTTCAATGGTAGAATCTCAGCCTTCCAAGCTGATTGCGTGGGTTCGATTCCCATCACCCGCTCCAGCTTCTGTTTTTGTCAAAGGGCAGGCATAGGCAAATATGCGCCTGTAGCTCAGCTGGATAGAGCAACTGCCTTCTAAGCAGTGGGCCAGGGGTTCAAGTCCCTTCAGGCGCGCCAAACATGGTGGGTATAGCTCAGTTGGCTAGAGCGCCAGATTGTGGCTCTGGAGGTCAAGGGTTCAATTCCCTTTACCCACCCCAGTTGAAATAATGGGCTGTCGTCAAGCGGTAAGACACAGCACTTTGACTGCTGCATTCGTAGGTTCGAATCCTGCCAGCCCAGCCATTTCTTTTTAAAATTAAATATGACCCATTAGCTCAGTTGGCAGAGCACTTGACTTTTAATCAAGGTGTCCGGAGTTCGAATCTCCGATGGGTCACCAAAGGAAACCCGTACGCGATAGTGTGCGGGTTTTTTACTTATTACCTATTCACGCTTCACTATTCACTAAAAATATTTGAGTACGGATGTAGGAGATGCGACAGACCACTAAAAGATCCAAATGCCAATTACGGATGGTGGTGTGCAAAACTTGTAGGATTGGATTTTTATGTTGAAGAAGACAAAGAACTTGACGATAACAATTTAAGTATGTATAATGAGGTTTATAATGGAGTGCATTTGACGATTGATGAACAGAGTAGAAAGAATTCGAAAGTATTTATTGCTTTGGATAATTTGAAGCAGGCATACAAAGAATTTCCGCAATATAAAGAAGCCATTAGGATTGTGGATAATGAAATTAAATGGATAGGAGAAGAATGGGGAGACAAGAATGTTGACAGGAGAGTAACTAAAGTCTATAAAACGCTTGATAAGTTAAATAAAGTATTCCCGGGAATAACTCCCTCCCTTTCAACGGTTGAACAAGTTTTAGCGGTGGCGTACCCAGAGGAAGCCGCTCATTTTCATATGGCAAGAAGGAAAGCGGATGAACTTACTCTTGAAATCTATAAGCAAAAGGGAAATGGTACAGATATAGCCAATGCGTTTAAACATATCTATTGGAGTGCATATGCTACAAGTAAAGTAGGCGAAGATTACGCAAGGCTTTTTACCCATGCACACGAATTCGGTTGGTGGAGCGAGAATGCTAATAACCCAGAGGCGATGAAAATGGATTTGCATAACAATCAGTTAGGGAGAGAGATTGGAAAGGACCCAACTACCCGCGATTTAGAAGAAGCGGTTTTACTCAGTATCATAGAGGGAAAAGCTGCTATTCTTATCAATGGGAAAAGTGTGTTATATAAACCACAATAGGAGTGAATGAGAATGAAAGCGAGAATATTAAAAGTACTGTTACATGCGTTCTTGTACTTGATCTTTGTTTTGCTCTGGGGCGTAATATTATCTGTGTTAATTCTTATGACCACATTTGATAGGTTTCTTGATAGTTTTGCCGATGGGCTTTTGTTAAAAGTATTTGGAGTCACTTCTGTGATTGGAATCGTCATAACGATACTGTTTCGAAAGAAAATGAAATATAAATGGATGTTGCCGATGTTTTTAATCGTATCAACCATCATTACAACGTCGGTTAATTATGGCGTGCTATGGTGTACTTTTGACTATATGTCTGTTTATACGAGGGAAAAATGGGATAAATACCCTTATGCCAGACATCATATGCTTGCCAATCTTAAAGAACAATATGAGTTTATAGGTATGACAGAGAAAGAGTTAGAGGAAGTTTTAGGTGATCCTACTTGTATTGTAGAATATACTGGTAATACAAAATACAAGGGTTATACTGCTTATCAATATATGATAGGTGACGACAGGATAGATGGATATACCTATGATTTTATTTTTGAAAATGGTATTGTTATTGATACATCAGTTTCACAAACGTAGAGATTAGCGGCAAAAAGAGATGGGGAAATTCGGGGCATCTAAACCATTCGGCTCTTTCAAAAAGCACCTGCAATCGCAGGTGCTTTTTTTCGACGAAATTTCTTGTTTACATTTCTTCGGGTTTATGGTATTCTAGAAAGAAAAGGAGGAGTTTTGGTATGTCCAATATTTGGCACGATATTTCACCAAAGAGAATTAACGCAGAAGATTTTATGTGTGTGATTGAGATCACAAAAGGCAGCAAAAAGAAGTATGAACTGGATAAAGAAACCGGTTATTTGATGCTGGACCGAATTCTGCATACCTCGACCCATTATCCTGCAAACTATGGATTCATCCCCCGTACCTACGGTGATGACAATGACCCGTTGGATGTATTGTTGATTTGCTCGGAACAAATTGAGCCTATGACGTTGGTTCGTGCATACCCGATTGGTGTGATTACCATGATAGACAGCGGACGTAAGGACGATAAAATTATTGCAGTTCCCTATAGCGACCCCTATTATAATATGTATCGGGATATTGCAGACCTGCCTGATCATGTGTATGAGGAAATGCAACACTTTTTTACGGTGTATAAGAGTTTGGAGAACAAGGATACCGCGGTCAATGAAGTGAGCAACCGGGAGGAAGCGATTCGGATTATCAATGATGCCATTGAGCATTACATTGAGAGTTTTTGTAAGTAAAAGGAAGTGAGAAGTATGGCAGGAACCAAACGCCAAAAACTTTGTGACAGAATTCTGCCCACCTATACCAAAGGGGAAGAAATTTTTAACATGGTGACCCATATTGCAGGCGGTGCTTTTGGTGTTGTCTATTTGGTACTGTGTGTAATCATGGCGGCAATTCATCACAATCCCATGGGCGTAGTTGCCTCTGCAATCTATGGAGCGTCGGTTATCATTCTGTTCACCATGTCTAGTGTTTATCACGGAGTCCATCCGTCTACGGCAAAAAAGGTTCTACAGGTGATTGACCATTGTACCATCTATTTGATGATTGCAGGAACCTACACTCCCATTGCGCTTTGCGGCGTTCGGGGACAAAGCGAGGCGCTCGGTTGGGTTCTGTTTGGCATCATTTGGGGTGTGACCGCACTTGCCGCAACCTTTACTGCCATTGATTTAAATAAGTACAAGACTTTTTCCATGCTCTGTTACCTTGGTATGGGTTGGTGCGTGGTCGGGTTCTGGAAGCCTACCTATGCCGCAATCGGTGCCGGCGGTGCGTCGTTTTTGATTGCCGGCGGAATCCTTTACACGCTAGGCGCTATCCTTTACGGAATGGGGAAAAAGAAGAAGTTCATCCATTCTGTCTTTCATATCTTTGTGGATTTGGCAAGCGTTTGTCATTTCTTCTGCATTTTACTTTATGTGGTATAAAAATCCCGCCTTTTGGCTACGCACAGGGGACGGTTCCTAGTTCTTAGGCACAAGAACCGTTCCCGTGTTCTTCACCAAAAGGCGGGATTTTATTCATGATACGCATCAAAAAGATGTTGCTGCGCCAATAATTCCTTGGCGGTTTTTATTTTGTCTTTCCCAAACGAGTTTCTAAGTTCGGTCACCACGGAATCAAGAGCATTTTCTTTGGGAGGTGGTTCGGTAAAAGAAAGTTGCTCGTATCCGCTTTCTGTCAGGTTTGAGGTAGAAACTCCAATCAAACGGATGGGTCTGTCATTCCAGTTCCCTAAAAACAACTGCTCTGCCGTCCGGTAAATCTGCTCGGTCTGATTGGTGAGATTGCCGGAGAAAGAACGAGTGATGCTCTGCATATCCTCAAACTTCAGTTTCAGTGTTACGGTACGGCAGTACAGACCTTTGGCTTTGAGCAGGTCGCTGACCGTGCGGGAAAGGAGCAAAAGGGTGTCCTTGAGCAGAGTCGGGTCGGTCACGTCTTGTAAAAAGGTGGTTTCTTTCCCTATGGATTTGGCGGGAGCATTGGGAGTCACCTTGCGGTGGTCAATCCCGTGGGCATAGTCTAGGATTTCCTGCCCCAAAACTCCAAAGGCGTTCAGCCGAACCAGAGGAGTTTTGGCAAGTTCACCCACAGTACGAATCCCCATCCTTTGCAGTTTTTCCTGTGTTTTTACGCCAATGCCGTAGAGAATTCCAACCGGACGGTCCTGCGTTAGCCGGCAAAAGAAATCCGAATCCGGAATCACAAAAAATCCGCGGGGTTTCTTTTCTTCGCTGGCAAGTTTGGCAGAAAGCATATTATATCCCACTCCCACAGAACAGGTGGTTCTCACCGTTTCATACACCTGTTTCTGGATGGCGTGTGCAATGGTTTCCGCAGAGCCGAAAAAACGCTCGCTCCCCGTCACATCCATGTATCCCTCGTCCAGAGATAAAAATTCAATACAATCGGTGTATTGTTCCATAATTGCGTGAACTTGATTGGATGCCTCCTGATATTTTTTAAAATGAGGCTGAATAAAGATACCGTTGGGGCATCGGCGGTATGCCTCGGCGGAACTCATTGCAGAGCGCACGCCGTATTTGCGTGCCTCATAATTACAGGTGGAAACCACACCCCGTTGATTGGGCGGAGAACCTACAATGACAGGCTTTCCGCAAAGTTCAGGATTGTCCCGCTCTTCAATCGAGGCGTAAAAGGCATCCATATCCAAATGAATGATTTTTCGGTCCATGCAATCACCTATTTCAGCATAATCACCGCACCTTGTCGACCGGTCCGGTCTTTGTGGGTGCGATAGGAATAATAGCGGTCTGCGTGGCAGACGGTGCAAACTTCGCTTACATCAATATTGGTATCGGGAACACCAACGCAAAGCAGTTGCGCCCGATTCATTGCCCAAAGGTCAACCAGAACCTTGCTGTTTGCCTGTGGCGTCAGGAACTCTGGGTTAAATACATGGGCGTCTTCTTGGTCAAAGGTACAGCAACAAGGTCCGATGCTGGGGCCGATGCCAGCCAGAATATCTTTGGGGTTGCTGCCAAATTTCTCCGTCATCATGGTTACGGCTTTGGCAGCAATTCCTTTGACTGTTCCCCGCCAGCCGGCGTGAACGGCGGCAATTACCCGCTTGACAGGGTCTAAAAGCAGAATCGGCACACAGTCGGCAGAAAAAACCAACAGAGGAATCCCTGTCAGGTTGGTTATCAAACCGTCGGTGTCCTGAATATCGCTTTCGCGGCAGAGTCCCTTGCCTGCATCCTCTTGTGTGACGATGCGAATATGGTCGGTGTGGGTTTGTTTGGCAAGTACCATTTGGTTCAGGTTCAGGTGCAAATCCTCGGCAATCAGCCGATAATTTTCATGCACTGCGTCGGGGTCATCCCCAACCCGAAAGCCAAGATTCAATCCCTCAATCGTTCCGGCACTGACCCCTCCCTGACGTCCGGTAAAACCATGACAGACCAGACCGGTGTCCTCAAAGGCAGAAGAGGTCAAATAACTTCGGGTATCAAAAACAATCTGTTTCATAGGCTAAAAAGGAAGATGCGACGAGGAAAAACGCAACCGCTCCACAGCGGTAGTTTTTCCGGTTGATGGGTCGATGTCAAAGATACAGCCGTGGAACCATACTTCGCCCTCGGCTTTGTCGAAACGGAACCGTTTTCCCGATTGATAGTAAAAGTCAACAATAATATCCTTGCGGACGCCAAGGACAGAGTCTTCCACGCCGGTCATACCAAGGTCACAGATGAAACCGGTGCCGCCGGGCAGAATCCGTTCGTCCGCGGTCTGGACATGGGTGTGAGTGCCAAAAACGGCGCTGACCTTTCCATCCAGAAAGTGTCCCATGGCAATCCGTTCACTGGTGGCTTCTGCGTGCATATCCACCAAAATGACCTCTGCATCCATGACCTTGAGCGCCCGCTCTGCAGCATGAAAAGGACAATCTGCGGGAGCCATATGGGTTCTTCCAATCAGGTTGAGTACCCCCACGCGGCAGATGCCGATATCCTTGACCACATATCCCACGCCCTCCAACTCAGGGGGAAAGTTATGGGGACGAATGATGTTGGGATTATCTTCTAAAACCTGAGAAGCCTCCCGATTGGCAAAGGTGTGGTTGCCCATCGTAATCACATCCACGCCTCGCTCTACCAAGGTGTGAGCAATGTCAGCGGTAATTCCGTTGGTGTTGGCGGCGTTTTCGCCGTTGGCAACAACAAAATCAATATGATAAAAGTCCCGAATCCGGTTTAAGTTATTATACACAAACTCTCGTCCGTCTTCGGCGACAATATCTCCGATTGCAAGAATTCTCATAACAGTTCTCCTTTTTCCCGTTTTTGCCGGACGGCTTCATAAAGCAATACACCGGCGGCAACAGAGGCGTTTAGTGACTCGATTTTGCCAAGCATGGGGATTTTTACAAGAAAGTCACATGATTCCCGAACCAATCGGCTCATGCCCTCACCCTCGCTGCCGATGACAATTCCCAAAGGTCCGGTCAGGGAACATTCTGAATGGGTCTGGGTACCGGAAAGATCGGTGCCCACAATCCAAAGCCCCGCTTGTTTTAACTTTTCCAAGGTCTGCGGGAGATTGGTCACCCGTGCCACAGGTGTGTATTCCACCGCGCCGGCTGCAACCTTGGAAACAGTGGCATTGAGGGAAACGCTCCGGTTTTTCGGGATAATCACCCCGTGTGCACCAGCGGCATTGGCAGTACGAATGATGCTTCCCAAATTATGCGGGTCAGTAATAGAGTCCAGAATCACCACAAAGGGCGGTTCGCCTTTTTCTTTGGCAAGGGCAAGAATGTCACCCACCTCTGCATAACTGTGGGCGGCAATGGAGGCAATAACGCCTTGATGGTTTTCTCCATTACAAAGTGTATCGAGTTTCCGTTTATCGACAAACCGGTACATCACGCCGTTTTCTTTGCTCAGACGCAGAATCTCCTTGATTTGAGGATGATGAAGTCCCTCCTGAATCATCAGTTTATCTATGGTGCAAGTTCCGGTTTTGAGTGCCTCAATCACCGGATTTCTACCGTAAATCATGTCGTCTTTCATGAAAATCCTCCTTAGTTTGGATGATTTTATTGTACCATAGTCCGGATTATATTTCAACAAAAAAATGATACCCGATAAGGGTATCATTCTATGGTTTGAATTTGGGAAAGATAAACCGAAAACACCGAATCGTCCACCACCAACTTAAGTTCCTGTCCTTTCAGGTAGGTAATATCGTCCACCAGAACTCCATGCTCGCCTTTGGCACCCTCCAGTGCGGAGATAAAGACACCTTGCTTTTGCTTGTCGTTGTCTGGTATCTCATTGACAATCAGGTTGGTCAATTTCCCGAGGGCAGTTCCTGTTTCAGCATCCCTGCAAAGGGAGCCGGACTCAAGTCCCTGATACACCTCTGCCGGTGCAGAGTCGCAGACATAGGTAAAGAGATATGCCTCGGTATCGTCCGAGGGTTTGCCCCATGTGAGTTTAAAGACAAGGGCAATCAAACTCAACCCCACTACGGCGATGAGAATCAGGTCAATGATGTTCAGTTTCCAGATTATCTTTCGTTCCATAAGTAAACCTCGTTACAGTTCCATGCGTTTGAGTATCGGAATCAAAATGGCAGAGGCGATGGCGCTCATCAGCCATTGTACAGGGGATGAGAATAAACACAGAATCGCACCGCTGATGCCGTAAAGGAGAAGTTCTGCTAAGAAATACCCCAATGTCACAATCAAAAGAGCAACTATAGCAGCAGATACCAGACGCCAGAGGGTCAAAGACTGCCCGAACAGTAATTTCCCGATGACAAACCCAAGCAATCCCTTAATGATTAGAGTAGGAATTGCAAAGATGACAAACCCGCTGAGAATATCTGCAAGTCCGTGACCGATGGCTCCTACAAGAGCACCGGGTATCGGCCCTAAAAAGATTGCCGCCAGATAAATGACACAATCGCCAAAATGGACATATCCGTTCCCTGTAGGAATTTGGGGAAAGAGTGTCAATACGGTGGCAAGTGCGGTCAGCATGGCAATCCGAACAAAAGTTTTGGTATTCATGTTTTGATGCTTCATGGGTTGATGCCTCCTTTGACACTCCCATTGTAGCATACCGGAAATTCTATGTCAAGACGATGGTGCAGGGGCTTTCTTCACAAAGAGCGGTGGCAGTTTCTGCCAACAGAGTCCATGTTTCATAGTCGGCAATTCCGGTTATGGCGATGCCGTTCTGGCGTTGAAACAACCGAACTGCCTCGGTGGTGTTGGAATCAAAAATTCCGTCAGGATTGATGAGAATTCCTCCCTCTAATAAGTGATTGGCACGGAGAAGATGTTGTAATTCCAACACATTTTGTCGGTTGTCATAAAGATTATATTTCATGCTTGCCCTCCTTGGGAGTTCTCGCTCAGGGGATAGCCGGGGTATTGCCCCGCCGAACGGTCCTCGCTCAGAATCAAATCGTTATATTGTTCTGCAATGGCGTTCCATGTGTTTACTCCTACAATGCCCCGAGGCGGGAGTCCGTATGCACGCTGAAAGGCAAGAACCGCCCGCTCGGTTTCGGGACCAAAGTTTCCGGTCACGGAAACAGTGGGAATTTCCGAGTTGGTTTCTGCGATTTTGTTGAGATAAGTTTGGAGTAAACGGACGTTTTCGTTTCCGGTCAGTCCCCGCCTGAGTGGTGTGCCGGGATAAACCGGAGCACCTGTCCGGCGAAAATCAGGCGG
This sequence comes from Ructibacterium sp., assembly GCA_045539735.1. GTDB lineage: Bacteria > Bacillota > Clostridia > Monoglobales > Monoglobaceae > Ructibacterium. The sequence goes on from JAZQFW010000029.1 coordinate 40,364, forward strand.
AAGACCTGCCACCACCGACAGATAGCGGGAGTAGAGGGCGTCCCATGTGGCTTGGTCAACAATTCCGGTTTCTGAAAGTCCTTCGGAACGCTGAAATGCCCGCACGCTCTCTGCAGTGGCAGAGCCGTAAATACCATCGATTGCAACGGATGGTATAAAGTTGTTAAACTCTGCAATCAGGTTTAAGTAATACTGAATGACCCGTACATTCACTCCTGTGTCCCCCTCGGAAAGTTCGGTGGAAAACTGTCGGCTGACTCCTTCTAAGGAAACACCCTCCGAATCCAGTTCCGACAGCCGTTTGACCGAGGTAAATATGTTGTAAAGCCGATACCATGTAGCATTTCCCACAATTCCGTCAGGTGTAAGGTTAAAAACTTCCTGAAACTTTCTCACCGCATTTTCGGTGTCCACATCAAACAATCCGTCAGGAAAGGCAATCTTGGGAATTGCCGGATAGTTGCGTGAAACTCGGTTTAGCCAGAGTTGAATCCGGTTGACATCTGCACCGGAGGAACCAAGGCGGAGCGGGGTTCCCGGATAACTTTCAGTCACATCTGCAACAGGGGCATCGGTCACCAGGTTGATGTCCTCTCCGTAATAATAGGTCAAAATTTCATACGGCCCATACCCCTGATTGGCAAGTTCCACCGTCCCCCATTGGGAAAGTCCCCCGGGGCAGGAGGAAATATTTCCGTCACAGTACCTTGCAAAGATGGGGTCAAGATTCCCCTGCCGTACAATATAACTGTTGAAGATTTCGTCTACAATCCGGCTAATGTTTTCAAAAAAATCTCTGCCATAGACAAATGCCTGGTCTTGCGCAGTGTTGTTGGTGATGTCAAAGTTGTACCCCCGTGAACGGTAAAATTGGGTAAAAATCCGATTTAGGGCAAAGGTAATTTGGGCATAAATGTTGGCACGGATGGCACTTTCCGGCCATGTGGGATAGATTTCGCTGGATGCCACATTTTTGATATAGTCGCTGAATGGCAGGGTGACATTTTCCGCACTCGGGTCATCGGCAGCGCCTAAATGAACGGTAATGGTTCTTGGAACAAAAAAAGTAACCGGCATGGTATCACTCCTTTGCGTACAGGGCGGTCTCAGGGGTTTCGTTGATGATGACCTCGCCAGGGGGAATGGTGCCCTCGCTCAGAGGAACCAAAGCGACCGGCTGAATGGAAGAAATGCGGTCAAAAATCGGGATGTTTAGCAACTGTACCGGATAATACCCCTCTTTCTCAATCAAAACATGGTAAACGCTGTAAGGGCGCTGGGTTCCGTTTGGGGTCTGGGATAGTTCCCGCGATGGTGCAGAGAGAGAAAGCCGCTCTGTCCTCCCGCTGTTGTCGGTCATCAAAAGGGCAATGTGATTGGGGCTTGGTGCGTTGTCCGTCACCGTGACTGCGGCACCCTCAACGGGGATAGAACCTCTGGCAATGCTGACCTGAACAATTAAGTCGCCAGAACCTGTATCCGGCGGAATCTGGGTGAACTGTCCGTCATCCGCCATATTGACGGCAGATACAGCGGCGGAGGCAAAAGAAGAATCGGCAGATTCATTCAGTTGCCCCATCAAAGAAAGGTTGAATTTTTCATAATGCTCCATCATAAATATCGCCTCCTATGTGAATAGTATATGGAAGGTTTTTTGTTTTGTGAAAGAATTACAAGTGTATGTACAAATATATTTACGTGTGAGGTGCATATAATATTTTTATAATAATATAAAATAGTATTACAGAGGTGATACTATGAAAAAGTTTAAAATTCCATCCATTCCACCGACAACAAGCAAGTGCATTCGTTTTCCTAATGATGTGATTGAAAATGTAGAAAAGGCAATTCAAGGAAAAAACTGTACCTTTACTGCATTTGTAGTTGCGGCGGTCAGAGCAGCCTTGGAGAATATAGACGAAGACGATGAATAAAAAATTCAGATGCAAGGGAATCATAACCCAAAGACCCAAGGGCGGGATGCTCCGCTGCAAAGAGTGCGGACAGATTCTTGGATATCTCAATGAGGATATGCTTTCTTATGCATATCTTCAGTTGGTCTGCCGATGCGGTGCCGACGCGTATCTGGAACTTGGCACAGGCAAAACCCAACCGCCCGATGCCATGGCAGATATCATAGACGACCATCTCTCCTGCCCTGAATGTTTCAGAGAATGGATGAGTGTGTCTGATTCGGTCACAGGATATGCACTCAGGGTCGAATGTTGCTGCGGTATTTTGGCAGACAATCGACACAAACGAACAAGAAATGTTTACGCAGAGTTAAAAAATTCCATTTTCTAAGTTTACATAATATTAAAGAATTTTTGAAAATGTCCAAAATCCGCTATCCGTAATGGAGAGTGGATTTTGCGTTTTATGCGATGACTTGAGATTGTATAAAAATACAAAATATGAGATAATTTGGGCGTGGACAAAACGGATTTCGTACTAAACGAAAGAAAAGGGAGGATCGTATGGAGGAATCATTTCAGTTCATTGATATGGACGGACAAACACATCAGGTAGTATTTACAGTCTTACATACCGAGGGAGAATTTCGGGTGTATGGAGTTCGGGCGTGTATGATCTCCGACGGAACGATCGAACGAGTGGAGGAGGTGACGGAGAGGTTTATTACCCTTGCTGAGGCAGAAGCAACGTTGAAGATGCTTTGCCACTATCAGGTGATGCCGTGTACTTTACACGATGTCATATAAATACCTTCTATAATTATTTTGCAATAAGCCGCAGAGTTTCTGCGGCTTATTCATTTGTCATAGATTAAACGACATAGGGGACGGTTCTCTGTGCTGAAAAAGAACATAGGGGACGGTTCTGTGTGCACTTTTTCGACACATAGAACCGTCCCCTATGCAGTTGGGCGACACATAGAACCGTCCCCTGTGTCGTTTTTGTGTGATTGGGTGTGAGAAATTGGTATTGAATTTTTTTTGTGGATGTGCTATACTTTAAGATAGAATGAGTATATACGGAGGAATATCATATGGATATTTTTGTAGAACAGTTGGTAGTAAAAAAGAAGACCGGAAAGACCTACCTTGGCATTTTTGGAAGTTTGGTTGGCGTCTTTGTGGCATTGTGGTTGTTTTTAACTATTTTAATGCCCTTGGTCAGCAAGTTTATTCCGATGCTGGGCGGACTTTCCTTTTTGATTTTATTTGGTTTGGTTTATTTGTTTTACCGGTTCATTTCCAATACCAACATGGAGTATGAGTATTGCTTTACCAACGGTGCGTTGGACGTAGACAAGATTCTCAATCGACGCAGCCGGAAGAAGTTCACCTCTCTCAATGCCAGAAGCATTGACAAGATGGCAAGAGCCAATGACCCGGAGTTTGAACGGCTGATGAAAGACAGCGGTGTCAAAAAGTTGTATGCTTGCTCCTTGGTTCAGGCGCCGGATACCTATTATGTGCTTTTTAGTAATGAAAAGGGCAGACAGATGCTTCTGTTTAACCCCAACGACAAGATTAAAGACGGATTCAAACGTTTCAACCCTCAGAAGGTGTTTTTAGATGATTAAAACAGGGATTGATGTGGCTGAAATCTGCCGCTTCAGGCAAATGAAGAATCCGGACGCTTTTTTAAAGCGGGTCTTCACTGAACGAGAGCGGGAATATTTCTCTCAAGCAAAGACACCCTATGAACGGATTGCCGGTCATTTTGCGGCAAAAGAGGCGTTTTCCAAGTATCTGGGAACCGGAATCAGCGGGTTTGGATGGCAGGATATTGAGGTTATGCATGAGGAAACCGGAAAGCCTTATATTCAGTTTATGGGGCGTCGTATTCAGGCGGATTTGAGTATCAGTCATTCCGATGCGGTGGCGGTGGCAGTTGTCTCTGGAGAAGAATTGCCGTCATATCCCATGGGGGAAGAATATAAGAAACTCCTGCCCAAACGGCATGAGGATATGCACAAAGGCGATTGCGGACGAGTGTTCGTGGTTGCCGGAAGCAAGGGAATGACCGGTGCGGCAGCCCTCGCAGCAGAGGCGGCGCTCAGAAGCGGGAGCGGGCTTGTAACGGTGGGAACACCAAGAAGCGAGCAACCGATTCTGGCGGTCAAATTGACCGAGGCAATGACGCTGCCTCTTGCGGATAACGACGGGGTGCTGGCACTCTCTGCGAAAACTGAAATTTTAAAGCGGGTCAAGGAAAGCGATGTCTGTATCCTAGGCCCAGGACTTGGCAAGGCAGAGGGGCTTTGTGAAACGATAAACGAAATTTTAAATGAGAAGAAACCTCTTTTGCTTGATGCAGACGGTCTAAATGCACTCTCAGGGCATATAGATATACTAAAGTGCGAGAAAGCCGATACGGTGCTGACCCCGCATTTGGGGGAACTGGCAAGGCTGACCGGACTTACTGTGAAAGAGATTCAGGAAAGTCGGGAAAGCGTTGCAGTAGAGTTTGCCAAACAATGGGATGTCACCCTTTTACTTAAGGGAAAAAACACCGTGATTGCATCGCCAAAAGGTGAAGTACACCTAAACCCCACCGGAAACCATGGTATGGCATCCGGCGGAATGGGGGATGTGCTTTCCGGCGTGATTGGTTCCCTGATGGGACAGGGGCTTGGCGGTTATCAGGCGGCGGTTCTGGGGGCATTCCTCCACGGTCTTGCCGGCGATATTGCCGCGAGGGAACTGGGCGAATATTCTATGATTGCAGGGGATGTGTTATTCCGTCTGCCACAGGCGTTTCTGGCACTGAAACGACTTTAAGGAGGAAGAATCATGAAACGTATTGCGGTAGTTCTTGCCGTGATACCAATGATAATTCTGTGCGGTTGCATGGGTGATACCGGTCAGAAGATTGAGAAGCGCTATCGAAATTTAGAAAGTTATATGGCTGAAATTACTCTGGAAGTGACCGGAAACAAAGGAAAAGAAACCTATGAAATGATACAGGCGTATCAGGCGCCGGATTGTTACCGCATCGAGGTGATTTCACCAAAGGAACTTGCCGGAACCGTTACCATTGTCACAGATGAAGAAACCCGATTGCTTGGCGGCGGTGCGCCGGAGGTTTCGCTTCCACTCAACCGAACAGACGCGGTGGATTCACTTTCTGTTGCGGATTTCTTCCGTTTCTATTTTGACGGCGGGCAGATGGAGGAAACCGAGGAGAGTGTGAAACTAAGCGTTCAGCAGGATTGGGGACAGCAGGTGTTGGAACTTGACAAAAAGTCTTTGATGCCGAAAACCATATGGGTTTATGCCAAGGATGGAACACAAAGGATTCGTGCAGAATGGAACGAGTTTGAACTTAATGCAAAGATAGATAAGGAGATATACGATGGACACAAGGAGAGCGTGGGCGGAAATTGATTTGGACGCCATAGAGCATAATATCAAGCAGATTCGCAAATTTGTCCGGCAGGAAACACGCATTTTGGGCGTGGTTAAAGCAAACGCTTACGGCCACGGATTTGCTCAGGTGGCGAGAACTTTGATGAAAAACGGGGTAGACTATCTGGGCGTTGCTTGTATTGATGAGGCAATGCAACTTCGCAAAAACGGCTTTCGGTGTCCTATTTTGATTCTGGGATACACCTCGCCGGAGGACGCTCCGCAACTTGTAAAAGAGGACATCACCACCACTTGCTCTGATTATGAACTGGCAAGCGTGATTTCCAGGGCCGCAGTCCGTCAAAACAAGCGGGCAAAAATTCATCTAAAGATTGACACCGGTATGTCCCGCCTGGGATTTCGCTACCATGAAGATACAGAAAGCAATCAAAAGACGGTGGACACCATTTACCGGATGGCAGTTCTGCCGAATCTGGATATTGAAGGAATTTTTACCCATTTTGCTGCAGCAGATGATGACGATGCCTATACCGAACTTCAGTTTTCCCGCTTTGATGCAATCTGTAACCGTCTCAAAGACAGTGGACTGGATATTCCTATCAAACATTGTTGTAATAGTGCCGCTATGGTGAGATTCCCAAAGATGCATATGGATATGGTTCGTCCCGGCATCATTTTATATGGTCAAAAACCTGCCAAAGAACTTGATTGCGGACGGGTTTCCCTAAAACCCGCAATGCAGTTAAAGGCGCGGGTCACCAATGTCAAAACGGTGGAGGCGGGCGTTAGCGTCAGTTACGGACGCAAGTTTGTGACTGAAAAAGAAACCAAATTGATTACGGTGTCTATTGGGTACGGTGACGGCTATTCCAGAGTGTTGTCACAAAAGGCAGAGGCAATTGTCAATGGCACCCTTTGCAAAATTGTCGGAAATATTTGTATGGATCAATGTATGATTGATGCAACTCGGGTCAATACTATAAACATCGGCGACGAAGTCATTTTATTCGGCAAGTGCGATGATATAGAATTACCGGTAGAGAGCCTTGCTGAAAAAATGGGGACAATCAATTATGAAATTCTTTGTCTGATTGGCAAGCGGGTTCCTAGAATTTACACCCGAAGCGGCAAGGTGCTGGATGTTCACAGTTTTTTGTTTGACGTGTAATTGAGGTACATAACCATTTCGTCGCCTGTGATGTACCAAAATCGGTCAAGCCGCATACAATGCCAGTGAGGGGAAGATGTTTCATCGAAAACTGAACTGCGGAGTGTGAAATCATTGAATGTAAAACGAGGCGACATTTATTATGCAGATTTAAGTCCGGTTGTGGGGTCGGAGCAAGGCGGTGTCAGACCGGTGCTCATCATCCAAAATGATGTGGGCAATCGTTATAGCCCAACTGTAATTGCGACGGCGATTACCTCGCAACTGAACAAGGCAAAAATGCCGACACACATTGAAATCAATGCCGGAGGCTTTGGACTTTCTAAAGATTCGGTGGTTCTGGCGGAGCAAATACGCACGCTGGATAAACAAAGACTCAAAGAAAAAATAGGACACCTGGACGGACAGATGATGGACAAGGTCAATGAAGCGTTAGAAATCTCATTTGGATTGTCATAAAAAAGGGAGGTACTTTTATGAAAAACAAGAAGAAACTCATGAAGACAGGGATTGCATTGGGTTTGTGTCTGGTACTCTTTGGCGGCATCGCAGTATTTTCAGAGCCGGGCGGCTCCGATGACCCGGTGGTAACCAAAAGTTACATTGTGGACAAGGTGATTCCTGAAATCAAGGCATACATCGACGAACGGTTTGGCATTGCCGCCTCCGAGGGCGTGGTAACACCCGCAACCGATAAGTTTATGGTCGTCAATGTGGCAAAAGGTAAGTCTGTCATCTGTGAAGCGGGGACAGAACTGATTTTGCGCATGGGCAAGGGTACCATTATTGCAACCGAAAAGGGAGGCCTTGCCGATGTGACGGCGGGTTTTGACTTGGCGTCCGGTACTGCTATGCCCTCCAATCATCAACTGGTGGTTCCTGTGGCAGACGGAAGAGGGTTCCGTGCTGAGGAAGATGTCATTGTTATGATTAAGGGTGCCTATAGCATAAAATAAGATAAAATCGGGGAGCACCTCTTCTTAGGGATGCTCTCAATTTATATAATGATGCATAAAGGAGAAAACAAATCATGTCAAGTTTACATATGCGCTTTCCTGAGGGGAAAGCAAAGGTAGTAACATTAAGTTATGATGACGCTGTGGTGCAGGATATCCGACTGATTGAAATTATGAACCAGTACGGATTGAAAGGAACTTTTAACATCAACGCCGGATTATTCGCACCGGAGAACCATAATTGGGGTAGCAGAGTTTCCCGCAGAATGACCCAAAAACAAGCGGTAGAACTCTATCAAACATCCGGGCAGGAGGTGGCGATTCACACTTTGACCCATCCGTTTATGGAACAAGTTCCCTTAACACGGGCATTGTATGAAGTGATTGAAGATAAGCGGCGGCTTGAGGAACTGTTTGGACATACCATCCGCGGAATGGCATATCCGCAAGGGACGGCATCGGCAACTGATGATGTAGTGGAAATTGTAAAAAATGCGGGTATTGTTTATGCCAGAACCACCGTCAGTACCGAGGCGTTTTCCATCACGGATGATTGGCTTCGTCTGCCTGCCACCTGCCATCATGCCAATCCAAGACTGATGGAATTGACACAACAGTTTTTGGAATTAAAACCATCTCGCCCGTCCATGTTTTACCTGTGGGGACACAGTTATGAGTTTGATATGAAAGACAACTGGAATGTAATTGAAGAATTTGCTCAAACCATTGGTGGGAAAGAGGATATTTGGTATGCAACCAATATTGAAATTTTTGACTACATTGCGGCATACAAACAGTTACGGTTTGGGGTGGATATGACCGTGGCAGAAAATCCCACTGCAACCGATTTGTATTTTGAATGGAATGGAACGCCTTACATGGTCAAAGCCGGTGAATCTATTACCATGGAGAAAGTATGAGAGAAGAATATGAACCAATAGAAATTCCACGCATACTTCCTAAGCGGTTGCTTGCATGGTATGACAAAGGTCACAGGGAACTCCCTTGGCGTTCAAATCCTACGCCGTATCATGTATGGGTATCGGAGATTATGCTCCAACAAACCAGAGTAGAGGCGGTCAAACCCTATTTTGAACGGTTTGTATCTACTCTGCCCAACATCCGTGCCTTAGCGGAGGCAGAGGAGGAACTTTTGCTCAAACTCTGGGAGGGACTTGGCTACTATCGCCGAGTCAGGAACCTGCAGGCGGCAGCAAAGGTGATGATGACAGAATACGGCGGTGAGATGCCAAACAGTTATTCCCTGATACGAAGTTTGCCCGGCATTGGCGATTATACTGCCGGAGCCATTGCGTCCATTGCCTTTGGACTTCCCTATCCTGCGGTGGATGGAAATGTACTCAGGGTTCTGTCAAGGGTGTGTGAGGATTATCGGGATATTACCAAGCAACCCATCAAGACGGATATGACCAAGGCGCGTTTTGAACTTTATCCCAAAGAACGCGCGGGGGACTTTACCCAAAGTTTAATGGAACTTGGTGCCACAGTTTGCATTCCCAATGGTGCGCCCCGTTGTGAGGTTTGTCCTCTTTCGGATGTTTGTCTTGCCAGTCTAAATCATACCTTTGATGAACTTCCGGTCAAAACTGCGAAAAAACCGAGGAAAATTCAGAAAATGACCGTCTTTGTGCTAGTAAAAGACGGAAAACTGGCGGTGAAAAAGCGGGAGGCTGAGGGACTTCTTGCAGGGCTTTGGGAACTTCCTAACTGCGAGGAGTGGCTTACCGAAAGGGAGGCGCTTTCACACCTACAAACATTGGGATTTTTGGCGGATGAAATCAATGCCATGCCGGATGCGACCCATGTGTTTACCCATATCGAATGGAAAATGCGAGTGTATAAAGTAAAGTGCAATGGTGATGCGGATGGCATTGTGTGGACGAAATGGGAAGATGTTGTACTTCCAACCGCATTTAAAAAATTGGTATAAAAAAAGATTCGTATCAACGGATACGAATCTTTTTATTTGCATTGTTATCCAAAAGTGTAAGACTATACAGCGCGGTTAACCTTACCTGATCTCAAACATCTGGTGCAAGCGTACACCTTTTTGGGAGTACCGTCAACGATTGCCTTAACCCGTCTTACATTGGGTTTCCAAGCCTTATTTGCTCTTCTGTGAGAGTGAGATACTTTAATGCCGAATACTACACCCTTACCGCAAATTTCGCACTTTGCCATATAGATACACCTCCTTAATTTCTTAAAAACTTAACTCAACTCGAACTATTATACCAGAATCTTTTTTAGATTGCAAGACTTTTTTAAAAAAATTTATGAATTTCTTTTATTTGTTTAAAAAAGTGTCGGTAATATATCGATTTGCGGCGGTTTCCAAGGTGTCATCCAAGGGGGAAAGTTCGGTCATGTCAGGATATTTCTTCTTAAGCGCACGCAAAAGAATCGTATCACACAATCCGGGATTCTTAGGAAGCAGCGGCCCATGGAGATAGGTGGCAAACAGATTTTTGTAAACCACACCCTCGTAGCCGCTTTCGCCGTCGTTGCCGTTGCCAAACAAAACTTTTCCCAAAGGAGTGTAATCACCAATGGAAGTTCTTCCGGCATGGTTTTCAAACCCGCAGATGGGCAGGGTACAAAACTCGGACTCAAGAATTACATCCGAAATCAGGCGTTTTTCCTGATATTCGGTGTGGATGTCAAGAATCCCAAGAGCTCCAAGCATCTCAAATCCACCGCAGGTAGCAAGCATGACGCCGCCATCTTCGATATAAGCAGAAAGTTCCTCTCTCTTTTTGCTTAACAGTTGGCAAACGGTTTCCTGTTCCTTGTCAGAACCTCCGCCCAGCACGATAATGTCAAATCCGGAAAGTTCCAAAGGGTCATCCTGATTGCAGGTGGTAATAGTAGCCTCCATCCCCCGCCATGTCAATCGCTTTTCCATGGCGGAAAGGTTGCCTTTGTCCCCGTATAGGTTTAAAAGGTCAGGATAAAGATGCAGAATGTTTAAAGAACACTGACTCATTTGGATTCACCTCCGGGATTCAAACTCTCTTTCAGTTTCAGCATGGTGTTCTGGGTGGAGAAGAGCATACTGTAATTGACTAACACATAGCAGACCTCAGCATCAGTATTCAGGCAGGCATGTAATGCGTCTTCCATAGTATCACATATTTTGGTGACAGGAATGTCTGCATATTTGAATCTGAGTGCCAAATCGTGACGGCGGACGCCGGAGAGGTACAATTGATTCAACGTCTCATCATGGAGTTTGTCAAACTCAGTATCCCAAAGCCAAGAAAGGTCTTTGCCGTCATTGGCAGTAGCGTTCATCGCAAGAATGACATCTTTTTTGCGTTTGTCCAGCATGACGGTCTGGATTGCCTGATTGAATCCCGCGGGATTCTTGGCAAGATTCAGGATAAAAGGTTTGGTCAGTTCAATCAGTTCCATCCGCCCAATCTGGGGTTGATAGTCGCTCAAGATTTGGTTGAAGTCGCCACAGGCAATGCCCATCACCTTAAGGGAACTAAAGACAGCAAGAATGTTATAGATGTTATAAAACCCACGGTAATTGACATCAATCGGGGTATCGTTGACCGAAAACTTCATAGAAGCGGAGAGATTCACATTGGTTGCAGAAAAGTCAATCTGAGGCCGTTTGTTTCCGCAATGGGGGCAATAGTAATCACCCAACTGGTTGTAGTGATGGAAGTGATATTCCTGTTCCTTTCCGCATTTGGCACAGAAGCGCCCTTCGCGGGTTTTCTCTTCCTGTGGAAGTACCTGTTCTGAAATCCCATAGTAGTATGCTTTATGCCCCTCGCCTAATTGAGAGGAGATGGGATCATCACCGTTTAAAATTAGAGTAAGATTGGGGTGCATATCCGTTGCCTCTTTTAATAGTGCCATGGTGGTTTCGATTTCTCCGTAGCGGTCTAACTGGTCACGAAAGAGGTTGGTAACTACCATATAATTCGGGGTCAGGTGAGTGAATACCCGACGGGCAAAGGCTTCATCGATTTCCAGAACCGCCCAATCGGCGTTTAGTTTCCCAAAGAGGTTACATCCCTCACAGAATGCGGTGGCAACCCCGCTGAGCATATTGGCACCCAAATCGTTACAGACGGTGGTATAGCCGCATTTTTTCAGTGCGGTGTTGAGTAGGTTGTTGGTGGTCGTCTTTCCGTTGGTGCCACAGGTTACAACGATACCGCGGCGAAGTTTTGGGGAGAGAATCCGTATCAAATCCGGACAGAGTTTCAACGCAATACTGCCGGGTGTGGAGGAAGATTTTTTTCCAAGCAACCGACCGACGATGGCAGAAAGTTTTGCCGCCCAGATGGCAAAAAGTGCTCGCATAAAAAGACACTCCTTTGTTTTATAATTTCACATACAAGTATTATACTTAGTTTTGCGAAAAAAAACAAGGGAGTGTATGTTAAAAGATTGTTAAATCTCAAAGGGAGTTGAGATAGTCTGCAATACATTCCGCCGCAAGGCTTAATCCATACTCTGCCTCCGAAATGCTGTTCCCGCTGGCACCGGTTTCAATAATCATGCTTGCTTTGGTGGTATGACCGTTAAAACGCTCCTGACGGAGATTGATATGGCGCATCAGGGTGGGATATTTTTGGTTGATGGCATTTTGAAAATGTATGGCGGATTTAATGTTCTCCCGCCAGTTGGGATGCTCAAGGCCCTTCTCGTCCGTTCCCACCACAAACATCAGTTGCGCCGCGGATTTTCCATTGATTTGGGTTACAGGTTTCGCCTTGGTATTGTCACTGTATACAATCGAATCGCGATGGATGTCAAAGATAATTTGAATCGATGGATATTTTTTGAGATATGTTTCCATGGCGGTAAGGGAATGGGCGTAGGAACCATTAAAGGATGGGTAATCGTGAAGGGCGGTATCGTGCAGGGTTTCAATTCCTTTTCGATTTAGAATGTCACAAAGGGTGTTCCCCACCCTTACCACATTTTCCTCCATGTTTTGGCTTCGGTCACTTGCGGTAATATCATAGATGGTACTTCCCTCCGGTGCATAGGCCTCGGTTGCGTGGGTGTGAATAACCAGCACCTTGGGTCCTGAACCTTTCATATCAATGGCGGGTTTCGAGGAGAGCATCTCCTTGATATCCACGCTGTATGAGGTTTGGTTGCCCAGAATGATTTTCCCGCTTTTGCTTTTGTCCGGCGATAGGTCGATTGCCTTGATGGGTGCTCTGTTTTCTTCCGGAATTTCTTGTTGTTCCAAAGGGAGAGGTGCTTGCGATAATGTGGGCGAGGGAGTGGAGTATGTTTCATTGGCAAGAGCCATCAAGCCGGTTGCTTGCATCTGCTTTGCCAAAGGAAACTCGGCATTTATAATACTTTTAGGTGAACCTGTGTCAAATCCAATCAGAAAAGAAACAAGAGCATGCATGCGTTGTTCTGATAGAGTCTTAATCTCATCCATTGCATGATTGGCGGCGCCAACCGCGGGGAAAATATCCTGAACCATGGTTTTAGGAGAGAATAAAATACCCGATTCGATTAAGGAACCGGAAAGAATAGAAGATAGGGCAAAAAAGAAAAAAACGCCAAGCAACAGGATGATGCCAAGGCGAATACAGGCTTTTTTTCCGTCAATGACAATGGCTTTGTACTTTTTCATAGGCTAGTCCTCCGTTATCAATAGTCTATGAGAAAAGACAAAGAAATAGAACAAAAAAGACCTCGAAAAGAGGTCTTTTACGAATGATTTCCCAACACAACGCGGGGGTTTCCGGATAGGTCTTTGAGCAATACAATGTTGCGGTATCCGTGTTCTGCAAGTATACGGGGAACCGATTCCCCTTGGTCGTAGCCAATTTCAAAGGCGAGCAAACCGCCGGTGCTTAAGAGGGCATGTTTGGCAATGAAACGATAGAACAAAAGTCCGTCTTCCCCGCCGTCCAACGCGCGTCTTGGTTCAAAAAACCGAACCTCTTTTTGCAAAGATTCAATGTCCTTACTGGGGATATAAGGCGGATTGGAAACAATAATATCAGGCGCAGGTAGGTTTGGCATTCCTGACAGAATGTCATGGCACCTAAAGTCAATGCTATCCTGAAGACCATAGCGGTTGGCAGTTGTTTTAGCGGCATCTAGTGCCTCCTGTGAGATATCAAGTGCCACCACGTTAAGGTTTGGGTGAAGATATGCCAAAGATATGCCGATACAACCGCTGCCACAACCAATGTCCCATAAGGTGAGGGGATTTCCGCTAATCCGCTCCGAAACTGCCTCAACCAAGACCTCGGTATCAGGTCGGGGAATCAGGGTTTCGGAATTTAATGTAAACTCTAAATCCATAAAGGGTGCGCAGCCAGTGAGATACCGGACCGATTCACCTAGAATCCGTCTGTCTGCAAGCGACATAATGTGAGAGATTTCGTCCGGCGAGAGCGTGCGGTTATCCAACAATAATTCGGTCTTGGTTAACGAAAGCGTATGCATAAGAAGAAGTCCCGAATCTGCTTCGGGACTTTCGATCTCATGTTGTGTAAATAATGCGTTTAACTGTCTTCGCATTTCTTGAAGCGTCATACAATCACCACTTATCTTCTTCTTTGTTTTCCGGCATCACCGCGGTTAAGGCGGCAATAGCAACCTCAATCATGCTATCTTCCGGCTCATTGGTGGTAATCCGTTGGAACCACATACCCGGTGTGCTGATGGCGCGGGTGAATTTGTTGTCATGTCTTCCGGCAAACTTAATGATTTCGTAAGAAATTCCGGCAACAATCGGCAAAAGTAAAAGACGGAGTATCATACGGGTAATCGCCCAGGGGAGTGCGGTTAAAAATCCGCCAATCAGAGGAATTGCGGCAAAAGTTTCTTTGTCCCAAGGAATGACGGAAAAGACCAGAATGCTGATTACCATTACGATTAAGAGAAAACTGGTTCCGCATCTTGGGTGGAATCTGGATTGCTTGCGCACATTCTCAACGGTAAGTTCCAATCCGTTTTCATAGCAGAAAATGGATTTATGTTCTGCGCCGTGGTACATGAACACTCGCTGAATATCTTTCATGCGCGATACCAGAGCGAGATAACACACAAAGATAAGGATTCTTACCACACCCTCAATCAAGGTCAGCAGCATGTGACTTCCAACGAAAGGTTTTAAAAATCCGGTCAAAAAAGTGGGAAGAAGAATGAAGAGTCCCACGCTGAACAACAAAGAGAGGACGACAGAAGAATAAAGAATGATATTCATTGCCTTGTCAGAATCCAGTTTCTTTTCAAGCCATGCTTCAAACTTGGAGGGTTCTTGTTCTACGGGTTGCCCGTCTTCATCCACTTCAAAGAATTCAGCCGAGAACATCAATGCCTTAACCCCCACAATCATGGAGTCAAAAAAGTTGACACATCCCCGCACAATGGGGAGTTTGACGAACTTGCCTTTGCGGATTTTCCCAAGTCCTTGTTTGTCGATGATAATTTCACCGTCCGGTTTGCGAACCGCAGTTGCAATTTCTTTGGGGCCACGCATCATGACGCCCTCTATGACAGCCTGCCCGCCAATGGATGTTTTGTGGGGACAGGAGGTAATATCTTTAGACATACATACACCTGCTTTCTTGTATCAGTATAGCACAGTTTAGACTCTTTTTCAACTGTGGATTTGTTAACTTTTCATGACAGGAAATGCTTGGTTCGATTCCCGAACCGTTTTTGGTAAAGGTGAATACAAAAACCGGTGAACAGTCCGGTCAGGATCCCAAAAATCAAAAGGATAGGCAGATACCAAAAGACAGAAGCGGTTCCGGTTACCCATGCGGCGACAATCAGTTGAGCGAGATTGTGAATCATTGCACCAACGGCGCTGACCGCCCAGATATCTTTGATGTGTAAAATATGTAAAAGAACCAATTCAGTACCAAGGCATAAGAAACCGCCTGTTAGACTATACAGCAAAGTGGCGGGCGAGGCGGTAAAGACTGCCCCGAGGAGAATCCGTGCCAGCAGAATCAGACAGGTTTCTTTTGGGGTCAAATAAAGAAGAGAAAACAAGGTAATCAGGTTGGCAAGACCCGGTTTCACACCGGGGACAGGAAGAAGCGGAGGAAGTTGTGCCTCCAGAACAAAAATGGCCAAAGAAACTGCAGTCAGTACACCGCAAAGGGTAAGTCGTTTGAGTTTCATACTTCACCTGCTTTCGTCACGATAGCGTCAGGTTGGTTGGGGTCTTTGCCGGAAAGTTTTATCGTCACCCGATTGGGCAGACAGACAATGGGATAAAGACCGGTTTTGATTGTCCCCTGATGCACACAAAGTTGATCTGGACAGTTGGCCGATTTCATGGAGATTTGACCGGGTTCTGCCAGAATGAGATTCTCTTTTTCACCGGATACCAGTTCAATTTCCTCAGGCTCGGTCAGGGTGGACAAATTCACCGTTTGAATCAAAATTCCGTCTTGATAAATCTCGGCAATCAAAGAGTCAGGCGCCAGATGCGGCATGAGAAAAAGAGAACCCAACGAAAGGAGTAAAATAACTCCAAAAAGAATCCACCAGAATCTTGCTTTCACATCGGCACCTCCTGTTTTGTGCAAAGTAACAAATTTTCCTTGGAATTTGGCATAGAAAAGTGCCTTTCCTACTGAATCATACCGATTTTTCAGTTTTTTGTCAAGTTTTTGCCAGAAACGCTTGTTTTTTTCTTTTCTCTTATGTTATAATACATGGGTGATATTATGGAAAGAAGGCTTTGGATGTATGAACTACACAATGCTGACCGACTTTTATGAATTAACCATGGCAAACGGATACTTCAAAGAGGGTATGCGGGATAAGATTGCCTATTTTGATATGTATTTCCGTCAGGCTCCTGACGGAGCGGGTGTTGCCATTATGGCAGGGGTAGAACAGTTGATTGACTACCTGAAAAACCTTAGATTCACCGAGGAGGATATTGCTTTTCTTCGGGACAAGCAGATGTTTGATGAGGAATTTTTGGACTATCTCAGGGAGTTCAAATTTACCTGTGATGTCTGGGCGATTCCTGAGGGAACTCCCATTTTTCCCAATGAACCGATTGTCACGGTGCGCGGGCCTTTGATTCAGGCACAGTTTATCGAAACCATGATTCTGCTCACCGTCAATCACCAAAGTTTGATTGCAACCAAAAGTAATCGTATTGTCCGTGCGGCGGGTGAGATTCCTGTGATGGAATTCGGTTCCCGCAGAGCGCAAGGGTATGACGGTGCCATCTACGGAGCAAGGGCTGCCTATATCGGCGGTGTTGCCGGTACGGCGTGTACCATTTCGGATCTTATGTTCTCGGTTCCGGCACTGGGGACCATGGCACATAGTTGGGTGCAGGCGTTTGATAGTGAGTATGAAGCCTTTAAAGCCTATGCGACCGCCTATCCAAACAACTGTACTCTTTTGGTGGACACCTATCATGTGCTAAAGAGCGGTCTTCCCAATGCGATTCGGGTCTTTGATGAAGTGTTAAAGCCGTTGGGAATTACAAACTGCGGGATTCGGATTGACAGCGGTGATATTACCTACCTGACCAAAAAGTGTAGGAAGATGCTGGATGATGCCGGCTGGCAGTCGGCAAAGATTGTGGTGTCCAATTCGTTGGATGAATATATCATTCGTGACATTCTTCAGCAGGGGGCAAAGATTGACTCGTTTGGCGTAGGGGAGCGGTTGATTACCTCGAAATCCGAGCCTGTGTTCGGCGGGGTTTACAAACTGGTTGCCGTAGAGGAAGACGGAGAAATTTTGCCCAGAATCAAAATCAGCGAAAATGTTGCAAAGATTACCAACCCTTATTTCAAAAAGGTGCATCGGCTCTATTCCAAAGAAACCGGCAAGGCAATTGCGGATGTGCTGACTGCCTACGACGAAATTATTGACGACAGCAAGCCCTATGAAATTTTTGACCCAAGAAACACGTGGAAGCGAAAAACCGTAACCAACTTTGAAGCAAAAGAACTGCAAGTTCCCATCTTCAAAGCCGGTGAATGTGTGTATGAATCACCGTCGCTTCAGGAGATTCAGGCATATTGCAAAGAGAGTCTTTTAACCATCTGGGATGAGGTTAAAAGGTTCGAAAACCCCCATGAATACTACGTGGATTTGTCCCAGAAACTTTGGGATATCAGGTATCAACTTTTGGCATCTCACAACGGAAACTAATTTTTTAACATAAACCTATGAACATAGAAAGGACAGGTGTAGATCTATGGATAGTACAATTGAATCTTACAACCTAGGAAGACTTGGCGTAATCGGAATGAAAGGCTGCGAGGAAATGACCCGCAAAATTGACGGATATCTCCGTCAGTTTACCAAAGGAACCCATGATGAAATTGATTCCTTTATTGTTCCCACCAACTGCCCCCGTTTTGGAACCGGTGAGGCAAAGGCTATGATTATGCAGTCTATTCGTACCCATGATATCTATATTGTGATGGATGCGTTTAATTACAGCGTAACCTACAATATGTATGGAAAAGACCATCCTATGAGTCCGGACGACCACTATCAGGATTTAAAGAGAATTATTTCTGCAATGGGAGGTAAGGCAAACCGGATTACTGTCATTATGCCGATGCTCTATGAGGGTCGTCAGCATAAGAGAGTCAGCCGGGAATCTCTGGACTGTGCGATGATGTTGCAGGAACTCTCTGCTATGGGCGTTGATAATATTCTTACCTTTGATGCCCATGACCCCAGAGTGCAGAATGCTATTCCTCTCGGTGGCTTTGAAAATGTTCAGCCGACCTATCAGATGATTAAGGCGTGCATGAAGTATGACCCGTCCATTTTGCTCAATCCAGAGAACACCATGATTATCTCCCCGGATGAGGGTGCGGTTGGCAGATGTATGTACTATTCTTCGGTACTTGGCACCAACCTTGGTATGTTCTATAAGCGCAGAGATTACTCCACCGTGATTGATGGCAAGAATCCCATCGTTGCCCATGAATACTTAGGAAACGATTTGGAAGGCAAGGATGTTATCGTTGTGGATGATATGATTGCCTCCGGCGATTCCATGATTGATGTTGCAAAGGAACTCAAAAAGCGGAAAGCGCGCAGAGTTTTGGTTTTTGCAACCTTTGGTCTGTTTACTGAGGGCGTGGACAAGTTTAATAAGGCATATCAAGACGGCGTCATTGATGCCATCTTTACCACCAATCTGGTGTATCGTATTCCGGAACTCAAAGAATGTGAGTGGTATCATGAAGTGGATATGTCCAAGTACATTGCGCTTTTGATTCAAAACCTGAACGAAGAAAAATCCATCAGCAATCTTTTGACTCCCATTTCCAGAATTGAAAAAATTCTGGAGAAGTATAGAAATTAGGCATAATGGAGAGAAGAATCAGTACAGAACAAATGGCAGAACAAAGGGGTTACCTTGCCCGAATTGCGGCAATGCACCAAAGTAACGGGAGACGTCCCCTTGCCTTTGTGGAAACCTATGGCTGTCAGCAGAATGTCAGCGATTCAGAGAAACTCAAAGGGATGCTGCATGAGATGGGGTATGATTTCTGCGATACCACTGAGAATGCGGATTTGGTGCTTTATAACACCTGTGCCGTGCGGGAAAATGCAGAACTTCGGGTGTTTGGTAACATTGGTGCACTCAAACATCAAAAACGCCGGAATCCTGAAATGAAAATTGTTCTCTGCGGTTGCATGATGCAACAGGAACATATTGGTGAGGCGATAAAAAAGAAGTATCCGCATGTAGACTTGGTGTTTGGTACCCATGCGCTCTATCGGTTTCCTCAGTTGTTGTTTGAAGTGATGCAAAACCGACGTATCTTTGATATTGCCAATGAAGAAGGTTCCATCTTTGAGGAGATTCCCTACTATCGCGACCCGCTTCCGCTTGCAAAAATCCCGATTATGTACGGTTGCAATAACTTTTGCACCTATTGCATTGTCCCCTATGTTCGTGGGAGAGAACGCAGTCGGAGTGTGGCTGATATTTTGCAGGAGGTCAAAGAGGTCGCCTCTCTTGGCTATCGTGAAGTGATGCTCCTTGGACAGAATGTGAATTCCTATGGCAACGATACCCAAGGTGGACTTAATTTTGCGGGTCTTTTGAAAGAGGTTTGCAAGATAGACGGAATTGAGCGGGTGAGGTTTATGACCTCCCATCCTAAGGATTTGTCGGATGAACTGATTGAGGTGATGGCAGAGGAAGAGAAAATTTGCAAGCAGTTGCATCTTCCCATCCAATCCGGTTCCAATCGGATTCTGGAGAAAATGAACCGAAAGTACACCAAAGAGAGTTATCTTGAATTGGTAAGAAAAGTGAAAGAAAAGATGCCTCAAATTGTACTCACCACCGACATTATTGTCGGCTTTCCCGGTGAAACCGATGAAGATTTCAAGGAAACGCTGGAAGTATTAAAAGAAGTCGAATATGACACCATCTTTTCTTTTATCTATTCTAGGCGTGTGGGAACGCCTGCAGCAACCATGCCCGATGTGATGGATGAAGAGCAAAAGCACCGAAACTTTGACCAAATGCTTGCGGTGCAGAATGAGATTTCCAAGCGGAAAAACGATGCCTACCTCGGTACGGTGCAAACGGTGCTGGTGGAGGGCGAGAGCAAAAACAATGAAGAAACCCTGACAGGCAGAACTGAGGGCGGGAAAGTAGTAAACTTTTCAGGCAATGCCCCTGTTGGTAGTTTTGTCAAGGTAAAAATTACAAAGACACAAACATGGTCGCTGTTTGGCGAGCAGACAGATTAGAAAGGAACGATACCCATGGATGCAGAAAAAATCTTTGAAAAAGCAAAAGAATTGGGCGAACTGATTGCCCATAGTGATGTAAAAGCGAGAGCGGATGAGGCAAACAAGGCGCTCACCGCCGATACCGATGCGGTTGATTTGATTAGTGGCTATAACGATAAGCGTCAGGAAAAATTGGAGGCATTTGCCGACAAGCAACCCACCGCGGAAGAAGCGCAGGAAATTAACGAATTCTTGCAAAATGAATTTAACAAGATTGCAGAGAATGCAACCATCAGAGAGTATATCGAGGCAAATCGCGCCTTTGAGAGTGTACTCAATCAGATGGACCAGATTATCAAGAATTCCATTTCCGGCGGACATGGCTGCAGCGGTTCCTGCAGTGAATGCGGCGGCTGTCACTAAATGAATATCAGAAAACCGTTGGCAAGTGAGCCTACGGTTTTCTTCCTAAAAAGAGAAACGGAGGAAACGGTGTGCTGAGGGCAGAGGTAGATATCAATAAAGTGACCCCAATGATGAAGCAGTATTTTAAGGTCAAAGATGAATATCCGGACAGCATCTTAATGTACCGTCTGGGAGATTTTTATGAAATGTTCTTTGATGATGCGTTAACTGCATCCAAGGTGCTTGACATTGCTTTGACCGGACGGAACTGCGGATTGGAAGAGCGTGCTCCCATGTGCGGCGTTCCTTTTCATGCGGCGGACACCTATGTGGCACGGCTGGTTGCGGCAGGATACTCGGTTGCCATTTGTGAGCAGGCAGAAGACCCTGCGACTGCAACAGGAATTGTCAAACGTGAGGTCATTCGGGTTGTAACCCCCGGAACCATTATGGATGCGGCGGCGCTGGATGCCGAAAAGAATAACTACATCTGTTCCATCTCGATGGGAGAGGCGGGTGCCGGCATTGCCTTTGTGGATATTACCACAGGAGAATGTTCTGCCTATGAACTTTTAGGAGAAGACACCGTGACCGGAATTTTAAACGAAATCAGTAAATTCCTCCCCATTGAGGTTTTGATGAACTTAAGGGGATATGAAAACACCAACCTTGTCAGGATGGTTCAGGACAAGACCCGTGGTGTGGTACGCAATTACTATGATTGGGCGTATGAGAACGCACAGGCGGAACATAAAACCCGTATGCAGTTTGGCGAGGAAGAACTCTCCCGTCTTGCGGGCAAACCGAACTGTGTTTCTGCCATCGGCGCCCTGCTCCTTTATCTGGAGGAAACCCAGAAGACGGAACTGAGCAACTTAAAGACGGTAGAGGCTAACAATGATGAGGGTAAAATGCAGATGGATATGTATACCCTCAGGAATCTGGAGATTCTGGAAACCTTGCGTGACCGCAGTACCCGCGGTAGTTTGTTGCATGTGCTCAATAAGACCAGAACCCCGATGGGTTCCCGTTTGATGCGCAAGTGGCTGACAGCACCGCTCCTTAACTGTGCCATGATTCAAAACCGGCATGTTGCGGTGGATGAATTGGTGAAAGAACCGGTTTTAAGGGCAGAGTTGATTGAGTGCCTAAAGCAGATAGCAGACATGGAACGCCTGATTAATCGCGTGGTTTATCGAACCGCCGGTTGCGGCGATTTGACTGCACTTAAACTTTCGCTCCGGCAACTTCCCGGTATTGCAAAGGTGCTTGGTGAGATGCGCTCCAATCTGCTTGGCCGTTGTCTTCGGGATATGGATTTGCTTCAGGATGTCTGTGACTTGATTGAGGAAACCATTAACCCTGAGGCGCCGGCAACCCTGAGAAACGGTGGTTTGATTTTAAAAGGTGCCAATGAAGAACTTGACCGAGTCCGTGACCTTGCGGACAACGGACAGAAAGTTCTTACCGAGATGGTAGAGAGCGAAAAAGAAAAGACCGGCATCAAAACCATGAAACTTGGCTATAACAAGGTGTTTGGCTATTATATGGATGTCAGCAAACTCTATGTGGATAAGGTTCCGGACTATTTTATTCGGAAACAGACCTTGACCAGTGGAGAGCGTTATATCACGCCGGAACTCAAAGAGGTAGAAGAGGCAGTGCTGGATGCCAGCACCCGTTTGGTGGATATGGAATACGAACTTTTCTGTCAGGTTCGTGACAGGGTCGGTCAAGCGCTGGACCGCGTCAAACGAACGGCAGAGGCGGTTGCACAGGTGGATGTTCTGTGCTCTCTTGCACAGGTGGCAGAAAAGAACGGATACACCATGCCAACCATGAACATGGGCGATAAAATTATCATCAAAAACGGACGCCACCCCGTAGTGGAACGGCTGAACAGAGAGAATCCTTTTATCCCCAATGACGTGACACTCGATAACGGTGTAAACCAGATTGCTCTGATTACCGGTCCCAATATGGCTGGTAAATCTACCTATATGCGCCAGACCGCTTTGATTGTTTTGATGGCGCAAATTGGCAGTTTTGTTCCCGCGTCGGAAGCGGAAATCGGGATTGTAGACAAAATTTTCACCCGTGTGGGGGCATCGGATGACCTTGCATCCGGACAGAGTACCTTTATGGTAGAAATGAATGAAGTAGCGTACATTTTAGACCACGCCACCGAGAAAAGCCTGATTATTCTGGACGAAATCGGGCGGGGAACCAGCACCTTTGACGGGCTTGGAATCGCATGGGCGGTGGTGGAACATATTGCCGATGCCAAAAAATGCGGGGCAAAGACCATGTTTGCAACCCACTATCATGAACTAACGGAATTGGAAGATACCATCCCTAATGTAAAAAACTATTCCATTGCGGTGAAAAAGCGGGGAGACAGCATCAGTTTTCTTAGAAAGATTATCCGTGGCGGAGCGGACCGGAGTTACGGCGTGGATGTTGCCATTCTTGCCGGAGTGAAAAAGTCGGTCACCCGCCGTGCAGCAGAAATAGTTGCATCATTGGAGAGCGAGGAAAGCAATGAGGTTTCTAAGGCAAACATTCGTACCAATGTACCAAAGCGGTCATGGGAAGATGAGCAGATGGACTTTTTTGCTGTGGCAGAAAATCCGGTACTGACAGAACTTAAGGCAATGGATTTAAATGTAATGACGCCGGTGGAGGCGCTCACAAAACTCTTTGACTTGCAGGCAAAGGCAAAGAATCAAGAATAGAGGTGAACCCTATGGCAAGCATACAGGTGCTATCACAGGATGTTGCGGATAAAATTGCAGCCGGTGAGGTGGCAGAACGCCCCTCTGCGGTGGTAAAAGAATTAGTGGAAAATGCAATTGATGCCGGTGCTGATAAGATTGATGTAGAAATCAGACAGGGCGGCGTTGGTTATATCCGAGTCACCGACAACGGCTGCGGAATCCCCGCGGGAGAGGTGGAAACCGCCTTTTTGCGTCATGCAACCAGCAAACTGACACAAATCGAAGACCTGTACCAAATTGGAACCATGGGGTTTCGCGGAGAGGCACTTGCCAGCATCTGTGCAGTGGCAGAGGTTGAGGTAATTACCAAAACCAAAGAGGCAGAAGAGGGAGTCTACCTTTCTTTGACCCACGGGGTTCCGTCGGGCAAGGATAGTATTGCCTGCGCAGATGGCACCAC
Organism: Ructibacterium sp.; assembly: GCA_045539735.1. Lineage (GTDB taxonomy): Bacteria > Bacillota > Clostridia > Monoglobales > Monoglobaceae > Ructibacterium. The sequence goes on from JAZQFW010000029.1 coordinate 64,135, forward strand.
CATGGTGATTCAAAATCTGTTTGCCAATATTCCGGCGCGAATGAAATTTTTGAAAAAAGATTCCACTGAGTCAGGCTATGTGGCAGATTTGCTTGGGAGAATTGCCCTTTCACGACCTGATATTGCGTTTTCCTATACCTGTGACGGAAAGGAAGTTTTTGCCACCAGCGGTGACGGAAAACTTACCAATGTCATTTTGCAGATTTACGGACTTGACCATGCCAAGGGTGTCTTGCCGGTGGATTATACCGAAGATCATATTCACATTCACGGCGTGGTGGGTAAGCCTGAACTTGCGCGGGGCAACCGTACCCGCCAGACCCTTTTTGTCAATGGCAGATATGTCAAAAACCATGTGGTTGGTAAAGTGGTGGAGGAAGCCTTTCGCAACAGTATGATGGTAGGTAAGTTTCCCTTTTTTGTTATAGAGGTCAATTTGCCTGCAGAGTTGGTGGATGTGAATGTGCATCCGGCAAAAACCGAGGTGAAATTTGCCAACGAAAAACAGGTTTACGATGTGGCATACCATGCCATCCGCAATGCCCTGTTCCAGGAAGAATCCAAACCAGAAACGCCTCAAAAACCCGTTGTGCAAAATTATGTTCCCACACCTGTGCCAACCAGAGTTGCTCCAAAACTGGTTCGGGAGTATTTGGAATCTACCGTTCCTCAAGAGAGACGGACGGTTTCTTTCCTGCGGGAAGAACCAGAAAAAGTGTTGGAAGAATTATTGGAGTCAAGTGCTAATATCATAGAAGAAACTCACCCTCAGCCCATGCAGGAAATGATGCAGGAGATGGCAGGAACCCTTCCGCTTAAAGAGAAAGCAAAGGTAATTGGGCAGGTGTTTGACACCTATATTATCTGCCAAAGAGGGGAAGAAATGTTCTTGATTGACCAGCATGCCGCACATGAGCGCTTGCGGTTTGAATCCTTAAAAAAATCGTATTTCAATAAGCAGAAATTTTCTCAGGTATTGTTAACTCCTATGGTATTCACCCTTGATTATCAGGAAAAAAACACCGTGCTTGAAAACTTATATCGGTTTGATGCCTTTGGCTTTGAAATTGAGGATTTTGGCGGGAATTCAGTGATTGTACATGCGACACCGATTGCCGCGGATGAGAAAACCATTCGTGACCTGATTCTGGAACTTGCCGATGCTATGGCGAGCCAAAGTAAGCATCCGGTTGCGGATTTTGAGGAGCGGGCACTTGATATGATTTCCTGCAAATATGCCATCAAGGCAAATAAGCATCTTTCCTATTTGGAAATGCAGGATTTGACAGACCGAGTGTTGAACATGGAAGAAGAAACCGGTGTGGCAACCTGCCCGCACGGCAGACCCATTCGCGTCATTTTTACGCAAACCGAGGTTGAGAAACTTTTTAAGAGAAAATTGTAGAAAGGACGGAGTTTTCCTATGGCAAAACCCCAAATTTTCTGCGTGGTAGGTGCTACGGCATCAGGGAAAACAGCGTATGCAATCCACCTTGCCAAAGAACTTGGCGGCGAGGTGGTTTCTTGTGATTCCATGCAGATTTATCGGGATATGAATATCGGAACTGCCAAGCCTACGATAGAGGAAATGCAGGGGATTCCCCATCATATGATTGATATTGTAGACCCTTGGCAAAATTACAGCGTTGCTGAATTTGTTGCCGATGCAAACACGTGCATCCAAGGGATTCTGGCAAAGGGAAAGACCCCCATTCTTTGCGGAGGAACCGGACTTTATGTGGATAGCATTTTAAACGGAATTTCCTTTTCTCAAGAGGCGCGGGATGATGCGTACCGGGAGGAACTCATTCAACTTGCGGATGAGCAGGGAAATCAGGCGGTACATGACCTTTTAAAAGCGGTAGACCCAAAGGCGGCAGAGGAGATTCATCCCAACAATGTAAAGCGGGTGATTCGGACGCTGGAAATCATCAAAACTTCCGGCAAGACCAAAGCGGAGTTTGACCTTGCGGCAAGAGTGGAACCGTTGTATGATGCCACCATTTATGGTATGGAACGGGAGCGGGAGAAACTGTATCAAAGGATTGATTTAAGGGTAGATTTGATGATGGAACAAGGACTGCTCTATGAGGTTGAATCCCTTGTGGATAAAGGGATTCCCATGACGGCAACCTCGATGCAGGCAATCGGTTATAAAGAATTGGTTTCCTTTTTGAATGGAGAGTGTTCTCTGGAAGAAGCAGTGGAAACCATCAAGAGGGAAAGCCGGCGTTATGCCAAACGACAACTAACATGGTTTCGAAGAAACCCCAATATTATCTGGCTTACTGTATAAGAAAAAATAAATTTGTACAAAAGTTTTAAAAATATTGAAAAAATTTTGTTATTTTTTTGAAAATTCCTTTCAAAAATCTCTTGACATATTTCCTTAAAAACTATATAATCATTAGAGTATAGGAATTTCTGTATCTTTTTATGCCCATTAAGGTTAAAAAGTGCATCTTGATATATCGAGGGGAGGAGGGCGTCATGCGCATCAAGCAAGGTTTTTTGCTGAAAAAGATTGCGGATGAGTACACCGCCATTCCCTATGATGAAGCCTATACCCAAGGGGGCGCCATGGTGACCCTCAATGATAGCGGTGCCTATTTGTGGAAGTGCTTGGAAGAAGATTGCACCCAAGAGGAATTGACCCTCTCCCTCAAAGAGGAATATGGGGTAGATGATGCTCTGGCAAGCGAGGCGGTATCTGTGTTTCTTGCCATGCTGCGTGAGCAGCATTTGCTGGAGGAATAACCGATGAAGCAGAACTACTTCCGCAAGTTTTTATCTGGATTTAAACTGCATGTGATAGGGTTATCCTTGTTGGGCATTGGGGCATCGGCATGCGGTGTCTATCTGGCGTTGCTCTCTAAAACCGTAGTGGATTTGGCAACCGGTCAAGCAACGGGAAATTTGTTCCGCACCGGATTGCTCCTTGCAGCGGTTATCCTGATTCAGTTAGGATTGCAGGTGGGAATTACTGTCCTGCATGTACATACTTCGGTTTCTCTGCGCTTTCGGTTGCAGACAAACCTATTCACTCGCTTGCTTAAAAAGCAAAAACTCCAAGCAGACCGGTTTCATTCCGGTGAGTTGGTGCACCGGCTTTCCGGTGATACCGGCATTGTGGCAGAGGGTGTTGCGGAGATTCTTCCGTCTTTGCTTTCCATCGGTGCACGGATTGTCTTCAGTTTTGCGGCACTTCTGGTGCTGGATTGGATGCTGGCGGTCCTTTGCGTGGTTGCGGGATGCGTAATGCTTGTTGCAGCATATCTATATCGCAAAAAAACCGGAGATTTGTTCAAACAAAGCAGAGAAAGCGAGGGCAAGATTCGCTCTTTCTTACAGGAATCAGCACAAAACCTCGCTGTGATACAAGCCTTTTCGGCACATCGTGTGATTCTTCGTTTGCTTGGCAAAGCGCAAGAGGAATCTTACCTACTTGCCATTCGTAAAAACCGTATCAGTATCGGTGCAAGCGTCTGCTTGTATGTTGCCATGACAGTTGGCTACTATGCGGTGCTGGGATGGGGGGCGTGGCGAATTGCCACCCACGCGATTACCTTTGGTACCCTGACGGCGGTACTGGGGCTTACGGCGGATATCGCAACCCCTTTTCAGCAGTTGGCATCTCTGTTTCCTCAGTATCTTGGTTTCTGCGCCTCAGCAGAGCGAATGGAGGAACTGGAGCATCTGCCTGAGGCAGAAATGCCGGAGCAGAAAGATGCAAAATCATGTTATCAGCAAATGTCAGCGATTTGCCTGAAAGACCTGACCTTCTCCTATGGGGATGGGGCGGTGCTCAAACAGGTAAACGGCTGCTTTGAAAAAGGCAAACTGACGGCGGTGACCGGTAAATCCGGTGCCGGCAAAAGTACCCTGCTTAACCTGATGCTGGGTTTGCTCCCTAAAGAGGGCGGAACCATCACAGCGGTTCAAGTTGATGGGTCAGAGGCCGAGTTAGATGCATATCGTGCCATGTTTGCTTATGTTCCGCAGGACTTTTTGTTGCTTTCCGGCACAGTTCTTGAGAACATTACCCTCTTTGATGAGGAACCGGACAGGGAGAGGTTGAACAAGGCCATTGAAATTGCCTGTCTGAGTGAGGAGGTTAATAACCTGCCTCAGGGTGTGGACACCCAACTGGGCGAGGGCGGAAGTCGGCTTTCCGGCGGTCAGCGCCAGAGAATGGCGATCGCAAGAGCCATATATAGCGGAGCCGACGTTCTGCTGATGGATGAATCCACCTCAGCACTTTCGGTTGAAACGGAAGAGAAGATTTTAAAATCTCTCCGCCAAACCGGAAAAACGGTGATTGTGGTCACCCACCGCAGTTCGGCAGTTGCCCTATGTGATGCACAGTGCTCCATGCAGGGCGGCAAACTTATCACTATGTAAAATGATTAACTTATTATAAAGGCATTTCTAAGGAGGAGATGTAGGTGTTAAAACGAGTCATTAGTTTAGTAGTAGGCGTTGCATGTCTGATGTCTATGACCAGCGCATTTGCGGCAATGACCTATGATGCTACAACAACTGAGTATTACGCAAACAATCAAATTAAGGTAACTTCTACCGTAACAGGTGCAGCAGGAGATACTGCAACTTATTTGGTATACAATAAGGATTTGGCAGATGCAACTGCGATCACTCAGGGTAGTGATATTATCTATGTTGACCAGTATAAGTTTACAGGGTCTGAAACCGGTGACAAGTGGACATTCAGTTATGTAACCGATAGTGCAAACATTGGTTCTAAAATCAAGGTTGGTAACGGTGCAACTTCCGGTGCAACTGCTCCGGCAACCATTCCCGGCATTACCTATCCGGTAACTGTAAAAACATCCGAGACTACTTGGGGGACTTATGCTTACACAGATGCAGCAGAGTACAGTTGGTATAAAATTCCCTTTGCTACTTCACAATCCATTGTTGAGAGTGTAGAGGTAAATGGCGCGGAATTGAGCACTGAAAAATGGTTTACTTCTGTTGATGCTCTTTGGCTTGCAGATGATGCTGGTTTGAAAAAAGACGGTAAAGATGAAATCACTGTTGTAGTTGAGGATGCTCAACTTTCTGCAAAAACCATTTCTATGGCATACTTTGACGGAACTGAAGAAACAGAAGCCAATGGATATGATGCAATTGATGATGCAAACAATGAGGATTACCAAAAGTCCGTTGTTGCAGTTGGTCAGGTAACCGGTAACTGTGGTGACTTTGGTATTATCATTGGTGAATCCGTAGAAGCGATTAAGAATTGCCTTGAGGCAATGAATGCAGAGGGTTCTGCGTATACCGGTGCTAATGCATTTAAGCCTGAAAGGATTTCTGCATCTGCACTTCCTTCCTTGGGTAAGAACAGTGAAGGTAAATTTGCAATCAGAGTTTATGATGATGGGCTTACCGGTGATGTGTATGCAGCAACCTATTATAAAGGTACAAGCGGATATGCGCTTTCCGGTAACTACAGAACTTTAGCAATCGGTCAGTAAGATTAGGCATAGAAAATGACAGGAGGTATGAAAATGAGAAAATTAGCGTTTGAACATGCCGGTACAGGTGCATTTGAGATGCCTAACTTCCGCATGGTAAACCTGGAGAAAGAAAACAATAACATTGTTTACGCAAAAACTCCAAAAACCGTGTATAAAGGTTCCGGTTTCTCTTATAGCCGTGCGCAGGCATTGAAGGCTGCTTTGGCAAAAGAGTTGGATACCCATATGGGAACCAGTAGCGCATTTGCACAATAAGGAAAGCAAGTGACGGTATACGGAATTGCCGGAATGAACTTAGGTGTTCATGACGGCGGTGAATATTTAAAAGAACGTATGACGGAGTATATGCTCCCTCTCGCTAAAGAGGGGGAGCATTGCTGCGATTATAGGGTAAATATTTACAGGTGCGACGAACTTCCACCCATGCAGGGCAACCAAGCCCTTGGTGCATCTGGCCTCTGGAAGGTAGCGGACAACCAGGAAAAGACGCTTTATCGCGGGCTTCTTGGCATGGAAGAAGAGGTGGGGATTATACTTTCTTTTAAGGAAGATATGGCAGAGATTTCGCTCTGTTCCCCTGATAAAAACCTCCAAGACCCGCGGGATTATATCTGTACCGGTTATGCTATGGAGGAGTTTTGTTTAAGGAATAAACGGATGGTGATGCATGGTTCTTGTATCATGGTGGACGGCAAAGCCATTTTGTTTTCGGCTCCCTCCGGAACCGGAAAGAGTACGCACACTGGTTTGTGGAAGAAATACCTACCTCAAACCGAGTATATTAATGATGATACTCCGATTCTTAGGTTTGACAAGGAGGACGCAGTTTACGCCTGCGGCTCACCGTGGAGCGGAAGTTCCTTCCTCAATCAAAACATTGAGGCGCCGCTTGCGGCGGTGGTTTTGCTTGGCAGAGGAGAAACCAATGCAATCACCCCTGTGAAAGGGATGGATACCTTTGCAAGAATTCTTGGCGAAACCCGCAAATGTCCATTCCGTGATAGTATGGAGCATGCGGCAAACCTGTGTGAAGAACTGATGCAAAGAGTTCCCGTCTATGAATTAACCTGTAATATTTCCGAAGATGCCGTCCGCGTTGTGCGGGAGGCAATCGGTCTGTAAGACACAAGGGAAGGAGAAGATTCCTATGAAACGAATTTTGGCTATGGTTTGTATCTGTGCCATGGTATTGACGACGATAGTGGTATCTGCTGCAAGCATTTTTCCGGATTTGCTGGAGGGACATTGGGCATATAACGCCGTTGAAAAGATGGTGAACGACGGTCGCGTCAATGGCTTTCCTGACGGAGAGTTTAAGCCGGATAATCTGGTAACCCGTTGGCAGTTTGCCAAGATGGCAGGCGGCGATCCGGATGCCATGACCAATCCTGACAGAGATGCAACCCGTGATGAAGCGGTGCTTTATCTTTGGGAGAGAGCCGGCAAGCCTGCCGGAGTCGCTCCTGGAGTGATTACCAAAGAAAGTGATACCCCTGAGGCGGTTGCTTGGGCGTATAGTACCGGCATTATGCAAGGCGATGACGGTTTGAATCTGCGTCTGGATTCCACCCTCAGCCGTGCAGAAGCGGCATGTTTGATTGTTCGCGCAGAGCAGGAACTGACTGCCAATGTGTCATTCAAAGACACCGTGAAACCGGTGCTTCTTGAACGTATCTGGAATGCAATGCAGACCGGAATTGACTATGCTCCGGAACAAACAGTCACCAATGGAGAGTTGGCACGCCTGGCATTGCAGATTGCCGATGGTGTTGAACTTCCCGGTTATGTGAACCTTAAAAATGAAGTGACCTTTGAGGGTGAATATGCCAAGGATGTGACCTTGGTCGCACAGGAGTGCTGGGGCAAAGAGAATGCAACCAAGGCTTTTGCAAAGGAGCCTGTTACTATGCAGAATGCGGTTGCCGCATTGAGTTTTTATACCATGAAGCAAGCCACCGGTGGACTTAGTTTTAACCAGAGTGCAACCTATGAAGATGCAACTTTAAATACAGCGATGGGTAAGTTAGGACTCCATTTTGCAAGTTACAATGGAATCTTTTTGACCGCAGAAAATAAACTGGATGCAAGCCGCAAGGCTACGATTAAGGATTTGGCTTGTGTACTTTTGCAGTTGGATGAGTTGGTTGGTCTAAATCGTACGAATGCCGGTGAGGGGCACAGCCCTATTCTAAAACAGGAATATCCCTGGCCGAGCAATGCGAAAGAATATGCTTATATCTTGGAAGAAATCCCATCTTCCAGTTATGAAATTCCGCTCCTTGCGGGTACAACTCCGGTGGAAGCGTATGACTTTGCGCGTGACTTTGCACCCACCTTTGTAGATTTTTTAAATCAGGTGGCAAGCACATTCCCGAACTCTGTTAAGGCAAAGTGGACGTTCTATCCTTCTCTGGTTGCAAAGCAAGGCAATGAGGCTGTCATCCGTGCAAGATTGACCATTGTGGATAATCCGGAGAATTTGACCCTTAATCAAATCATTACTAAGAATCAGTTTGCCGAAACCTATACCGGAAGCAGTTTTCTGGTAGACATTTCTACCGGAGAGCGGGTAGGCGATGTGGTAATTGACACCGATGCGTATCAGGCGCTTCGTGCATTTACAGGAAAGGAATGAGAAATCCGTGAACGAGGAATTTAGCATCAGTAATATGATAAGCCTTTTGCTCCCGAAATGGCCGTTGATTTTAATCAGTACCATTTTGGTTGGTGTTCTGGCATTCTTCTATTCCGTGTTTCTGATTACTCCGGTATATCAAGCAGGAGGAACCTTGTATATCTCCGGTGATACTGACCAAGTGATTCAGGATGCCAATTTGAGCGATTTGATGCTCTCGCAAGAACTTGCCAAAACTTATGGACAGATTCTAAGCAGTAACACCTTTTTTAAGGAGGTTGCGGCGCAGAGTAACACAGGTTACACCTATGACCAGATTCAGGCAATGACCACCATTACCAATATAGAGGAAACCGGTATTTTATATATAACCGTGCGTAATCCTCAACCGGCAGTGGCGTATAAACTGACGAATATGATACTCAAACTGGCACCGGCAGAACTGGAACGTGTGGTTGTCCGTGGTACGGCAACCATTATTGACCCGGCAGAGATGCCGGAGAGTCCATCATCTCCCAGTATTCCTAAGAATACTGTGGTTGGTGCATTTTTGGGATTTGTTTTGGCGGTTGTCTTTGTCTTTTTGGCTGATTTGTTTGACAATACCGTGAAAACGGCGGAAGAATTGGAGAAAACCTTTGAAATTCCGGTGCTGGGCATGATTCCCAGTATTGAACCGAGAGAGCAGATTCGCCCAATCCCCGGAACATAAGTAAAAAAACCACTCGTTATACGAGTGGTTTTTTTGATGCTTATTCCATGGTTCTTCCTAAGAATCCTGCGGCGGTTTGTGCCAGTTTGCTTTCCAGTTCTCCAAGTTTATCAGAGGGTTCGGCAAGAAAAACTACCGAACCGATACTGTCGCCTTCAAAGATAATCGGGGCAACAACGCCGGCGCCGTAATGGTCGTTTTCGTCCAGAACCCGTAGACTTTTATCCCCCGGATTTGCCAGAAAAACAGTTTTAGATGCCATTACTTTCTCCAGTTCACCGGAAACCTTTTTTTCGCGGAGTTCCTTTTTGGGGATTCCGGAAACTGCAATTACATTGTCTTTGTCAGTAATACAGGCGGGTATTCCCGCTACCTTGGATAATGATTCTGCGTATTGAGAGGCAAATTCCCCCAATTCGCCAATGGGTGAATATTTTTTAAATATCACCGTTCCGTTGCTCTCGGTATATATTTCCAGCGGGTCGCCCTCGTGGATGCGCATGGTACGCCGGATTTCCTTGGGGATAACAATCCGACCAAGGTCGTCAATTCTGCGAACGATTCCAGTTGCTTTCATATGATAAATCTCCTTTGAAACATTTTTACATTCCTAGTATCTGCAAGCAAGGAATTTTTATGTAAAGAAGATTTTGGAAAAGAAATATGTAAAAATATAAAAAAATCTTTACTTTAGGAATAAATCTTGTTATAATGTGAGGGTAATTTAATTTACAGATAAGGAGAAATGGAAATGGAAAAACTTACAAAGAAATATGGTTTGGCAACTGCCATCTGTATGGTAGTCGGAACGGTAATCGGTTCCGGTGTATTCTTTAAGGCACAGAATGTCCTTGCGGCAACAGGCGGCAATATGCCTCTTGGTATCGTTGCATGGGTCATCACCGGTCTTTTGATGATTATCTGCTCTGCACAGTTTGCTGTGATGGCAACGAAGTACGAAAAGGTAAGCGGTATTGTTGACTATGCTGAGGCTACTTGTGGTAAAGGTTATGCGTATTACTTAGCATGGTTTATGGTTAATATCTACTATCCCGGTATGACATCGGTACTTGCGTGGGTTTCTGCAAGATATTTGGGCGTTCTTTTTGGATGGAGTATGGTAAGTCCTGAGGTTATGATTCTGGCAGGATTTTTCCTGATTGCTTCTTATACCATGAACGCACTTTCTCCTAAACTTGCGGGTAAATTCCAGATTAGTGCTACCGTCATCAAGTTGATTCCTATTACCTTAATGGCAATCGTAGGTACGATTGTAGGTTTTGCGAATGGAACTCTTTCCAATAACTTTACATCTGTTGTTACCGAGGCTGTGGGCGGAACCGCAAGCAGCGGATTGTTTGCGGCAATTGTAGCAACCGTCTTTGCGTATGAGGGATGGATTGTTGCTACCTCTATCAATGCAGAACTTGAGAATCCGAAGAAGAATCTGCCCCTTGCCCTGGTTATCGGCTCTATCGTTGTTGTTAGTGCTTATGTTTTGTACTTTATCGGTGTAGCCGGGGGAGCAACCAATGAGGTTCTTATCAACGAGGGGGCAACCACTGCGTTTACGAATATCTTTGGAGGCATTGGCGGAACCATTCTTAATATCTGCATTATCGTTTCCTGTCTTGGAACGTTAAATGGTCTTATGGTAGGTGCAACCCGCGGTATGTATGCAATTGCTGCCCGCAACGACGGACCTTTGCCCGAGACCTTTAAGCAAATTGATAAAGCAACCAATATGACCACCAACTCCTCCATTTGGGGATTGTTCGTGTGTGCTTTGTGGCTTGTTTATTTCTATGGTGCAAACCTGACCGATGGATGGTTCGGGGTATTCAACTTTGACTCGTCTGAACTTCCCATTGTAACCATTTACGCAATGTACATTCCGATTTTCATTGCTTGGATGAAGAAGGAAAAGGAAATGGGTGTGTTTAACCGGTTTGTCCTGCCTGTGATCTCGATTGTTGCATGTCTGTTTATGGTTTTTGCTGCAGTTTATGCTCACGGTATTACTCCGTATCTGGCGGCAAAGGCGAACGGAACATTCGCATTCCCGGTATTGTTCTATCTTATTATATTTGTAGTTGTCATTGCATTGGGGGCTGTGTTCAGAAAAGCCAACCATAAGGATGAACAATAAACTTTGTATGAAGATACGCACGCTTACATTAAATCCTGCATTTGATATTCATTGTGAGGTTGAAAATTTACAGTTGCATCGGGAAAATTATGTGACTTCCGCAGTCAAGCATGCCGGCGGAAAGGGAATTAACATTTCCCGTGCATTGACCAACTTCGGGGTGGAAAATCAAGCATATTGTGTTGTGGGTTCTTCTGGCGGCGACGAGTTTATTAAGATGCTGCATCAGGATGGCATCGCGTGTAAGGTGATCAAGGCGGAGGGCAAAATCCGTGAGAATATTACCCTCCATTCCGGCGGGAAAGAAACCCGAATCAGTTTCGAGGGATCTCCCGTGAATGCACAACTGCTTGCAGAACTTTCTGCGATATGCCAAGAGGAAGAACGTGCTGTTGTGACATTTACCGGACGGTTGCCCCAAGGAATTGACCATCGTGAGGCACTGAACTTTCTTACAAAAGTGAAAACCGGTGGGGCGAACCTAGTGGTAGATTGCAATTCTTTCACCATGGTTGAACTTTTGGAACTCAAACCCTGGTTAATTAAGCCAAATGCGCAGGAACTTTCGCAATTACTTGGACATGAGATGCAAACTGAGCAGGAAGTGCAAAAGGCGGCAGAATCTATGCATCGCGGAGGAATTACCCATGTGATTGTATCACTGGGCGGTGACGGATTTGTCTATTGGGGTGAGGTCGGAGGCATTCGGGTTTCGGTGCCGAAGATTACTCCGGTTTCCACCATAGGGGCAGGCGATAGTTTGATCGCCGGCTTCCTTGCAGGAATTTATGAAAGGCGAGGCATAGAAGATATGTTGCGGCTTGCCGCGGCGTTTGGAACAGCGGCTTGCCTTACAGAGGGAACCAATCCTCCAAATAAAGAGGAGATTTATGGCTTAGAGCCGCAAATTCGCGTACAATCTATATGAAGCAAAAATACCACGCATGCGTGGTATTTTTATTTTTGAACTTTTTTAAAAAAAGTGTTGACAAAGGAAAAAGAGTATGCTATTATAATATTGTAATTAGTACAGAGTTGTAATGATTACAAAACAGAAAAGAAAGAAGGTGCATTGTGGACAATGTAGCATTGTTGCTGAAGCATGGAATAAAACCGTCGATTGTCAGGGTGATGATTTATGATTTTCTTAAGGGTACCAAATCCCACCCCACGGTTGATGAGATTTACAAAGAACTTTTGCCTAAAGTGCCGACGCTTTCGAAAACGACAGTTTATAACACGGTCAAACTGTTTGTTGCAAACGGATTGATTAAAGCATTGTCGATTGATGGAACGCAGATACGCTATGATGCCGACATTGGTCATCACGGGCACTTTAAATGCACATTGTGCGAAAAGGTATATGATTTCAGCATTCGTTCCGGTTCGGAATCAGGGCTTGATGGGTTTGGGGTCGAGACAAGAGAAATCTTTTATACCGGCAAATGTAAGGAATGTAATTAAATTTATATAAAAAGGAGAATGAAATTATGAAATTTGTATGCTCAGTTTGTGGTTATGTTCATGAGGGAGATGCGGCGCCGGCACAATGTCCGGTTTGTAAAGTTCCGGCTGAAAAGTTTAATGTGATGCAAGAGGGAGCAGCCCTTGCGGCAGAACATGAGTATGGTGTTTATGGGAAAACTGTGAAAAACAACCCTGATATCTCTGAAGAAGATAAGAAATATATCTTTGAACAGTTGATGGCAAACTTCAACGGTGAGTGTGCTGAGGTTGGTATGTATTTGTGCATGGCTCGTATCGCACACAGAGAGGGCTATCCTGAAGTTGGCCTGTATTGGGAAAAGGCTGCGTACGAAGAAGCAGAGCATGCTGCAAAATTTGCAGAACTCTTGGGTGAAGATTTAGAGCCAAATATGAAAGCCACCACCAAAGATAACCTGAAATGGAGAGTGGATTGTGAATATGGCGCAACCCAAGGTAAGTTTGACCTTGCCTCCTGTGCAAAGAAGAACGGACTTGACGCAATTCATGATACCGTGCACGAGATGGCGCGCGACGAAGCTCGGCATGGCAAGGGGTTAGAAGGTCTCTTAAAGAGATATTTTTAATCTAAGTGAAACACATATGCCTGCATTTTTATGATGCAGGCATTTCTTTCTGTTGCGTGTATTTTTATGGCGAAACCCCTTGTCTTTTAAGAGGGGATAAAGTATAATAGACAAAGAAAGGAGGGATAGGAATGCTCAAACTTGAGGGAATGGTAGAGGAAATTATTTATGAAAATCCGGAAAACGGATATACGGTTTGTGATATTTCCAGTGGTGGTCAGTTGATTACCCTTACCGGTTATATGCCGAACCTGACCGAGGGTGAGAGTATTCTGGTTCATGGTGAATGGGTTACCCATATCGAATACGGGGACCAGTTTAAGGTCGAGTATTATGAACGCAAAATGCCCTCCACGGAAACAGAGATAGAAAAATATCTGGCGTCGGGATTGCTCCCGGGGATTGGCAAAGCCACCGCTCGCAAGATTGTGGAACTGTTTGGCGAAGAGGCTCTGGATGTGATTGAACATGAGCCGGACAGGCTTTTGGTGATTTCCGGTCTATCCAAAAAGAAAGTAGACGCCATTTATAAAAAATACGTAGAACTAATTGGGGTTCGGGAGGTTGTTATCTTTTTTCAGCGGTTTGGAGTTTCTCCCTCGGCGGCGGTAAAAGCCTTTCAACTTCTTGGTGCGAACACCGTGAAATTAGTGACGGAGAATCCTTACATATTGGCAGACCGTGTGGACGGCATCAGTTTCAAGACGGCGGACGGCATGGCGGAAGAACTTGGGATTGACAAAAATTCCTTTGCCCGAATTTCTGCAGGAATTCGATATTTGATGCAACAGATTGGTTATCTCAGCGGGCATACCTTTCTGCCCCGAAGCACAGTTGCCGGTCAAGCAGCACAGTTTTTGGAGGTTGAGAAAACTGCTGCGGAAGAAGCAATTGCCGAAATGCTTTTGAAAGAGGAATTGGTTCTCAGTAATATGGGTGACTATGACGCACTCTATCTCAAACTCTTTTATGATGCAGAAAAACGGGTGGCGGAGCGGATTTTAGAGATGTCCTCTTTGGTGTTTGATGCCAACATGGATGAAGTAAATCAACTAATCGAAGAGGTGGAAGCGGAAACAGGCATCTGCCTTGCAGAGAAGCAGTTGGAAGCCGTGCAGGCAGTATTTGAGAACTCTGCCATGGTGATTACCGGCGGTCCCGGGACAGGAAAAACCACCATCATTCAGACGATTATTTCCTTGATGGAGCGTACCCGCAAGCGGGTGATGCTGACGGCTCCGACAGGCCGTGCCGCCAAACGAATGACCGAACTTTGTGGTATGGAAGCAAAAACCATTCATCGTCTGTTAGAGATTATGCCGGGCAAAGATTCTGTAGGGAGTCAATTTGCAAGAAATGCCCAGAATCCGCTGGAATGCGATGTGTTAATTATTGATGAAATGTCCATGGTTGACATTCTTTTGATGGATAGTCTGTTAGATGCCCTACCCCGCGGTACCCGGGTGGTTATGGTTGGAGATAGCGACCAACTTCCGTCGGTAGGAGCGGGTAATGTACTCAAGGATATCATTGACAGTGATGTTCTGACCTGTATCCGTCTGACCGAGATTTTCCGTCAGGCGCGGGAGAGCATGATTGTGGTCAATGCCCACCGGATTAACCGTGGGGAAATGCCGATGTTTAACGATAAAGATAATGATTTCTTTTTGGTTTCCCGCGATGACCCGATGTCGCTTCCTGAAACCATTGCAGACCTCTGTGCCCGCAGACTCCCAAAAGCATACGGGCTCGGCAATTTATCCCAGATTCAAGTGCTGACACCCACCAGAAAGTCCCTGATTGGAGTGCAAAATCTAAACGCTGTTTTGCAGGATGCCCTCAATCCGGCATCGCCGGATAAGGCGGAAAAACTGACTGCAAGATGTGTGTTTCGGGTCGGGGATAAGGTCATGCAGATTAAGAATAACTACCATCTGGAATGGGAACGACTGGCAGACGGAGAAAAGGGACTGGGTGTGTTTAATGGTGATGTGGGATTCATCACTGACATTGATAACCGCGGTCAAAAGGTTTCGGTAGTCTTTGATGACAAACTGGTGGAATACGACTATCTGCTTTTAGATGAATTGGAACTTGCCTATGCGGTGACGGTTCATAAAAGTCAAGGAAGTGAATTTGATGTGGTGGTTATGCCTATGTTTGAAACCCATCGGTTGTTGATGACCCGAAACTTGCTCTATACTGCCATTACAAGAGCGAAATCTCTGGTGGTTCTGGTTGGACAGGAAGAATATATCAAAACGTTTGTGGATAACGATAACATTCAGAGACGGTTTTCCGGCTTGAAAGATAAATTACAGATATTTTAAAGGAGAAAGACCATGGAATATTTTGCAGCACCTTTGCAGGATTTAATAGAGGAATTTGAAAAACTGCCCGGCATTGGGAGTAAAACTGCCCAGCGGCTGGCGTTTTATGTGCTCAACCAGCCGGAAGAAAAGGCGGAAAAGTTTGCCCATGCTATTGTGCATGCCAAAAAATCTCTTTGCTACTGCAAGGAGTGTCAAAACCTCTCGGATAAAGAGGTGTGCAACATCTGTGCCAATCCTGCGCGGGATAAGACGGTCATTTGCGTCATGGAAAGCCCCAAGGATGTGCTCCAAATGGAACGCACCAATGAATTTAAAGGGGTGTATCATGTGATCCACGGCGCCATTTCTCCTATGGATCATGTAGGGCCGGACGATATCCGGATTCAGGAATTGGTGACCCGTGTCGCATCCGGCGGGGTACAAGAGGTCATTATGGCAACCAACCCCAATCTGGAGGGGGAAACCACAGCAATGTATATCTCTAAACTGTTAAAACCATTTGGAGTCAAGGTGACACGGATTGCCCATGGAGTTCCTGTGGGCGGAGAATTGGAATTTGCCGATGAAGTAACCCTTTCCAAAGCGATGCAATGGCGGGTAGAACTGTAAAGGAGTACCTATGCAAAAAAACGAGATTTACGAACTTACCATCACCGGAATGACCGATGAGGGTGACGGCGTTGGCAGAGTGGATGGCATGGCGGTGTTTGTGCCTTATACCATTGTGGGCGAACAGGTGCGGGTGTTGATTGTTAAGGTGCTCAAAACCTTTGCCTACGGGAAACTTTTGGAGGTAATCAAACCTTCGGTTCATCGAACAAAAGCAGAATGCCCTCATTTTTATCAATGCGGAGGGTGTCAACTCTGGCACATGGATATGGAGGAAGAACTTGCCTACAAGCAACAAAAAGTGACCGATTGCCTAAAGCGAATTGGAAAGTTGGATGTTGAGGCGGAAAAGACGGTGCTGGCATCAGACTATCTGCGTTACCGCAATAAGGCACAATTTCCGGTTACACCGGAGGGGATTGGCTTTTACCGCCGTAACAGCCATCATGTCATTCCTATGGAGGATTGCCTGATTCAAGGGAAATGGAATAGGGATATTCTTAGAGCAGTTCAGGCATGGATGACGGAATATTCGATTCCTGCGTATGAGGAACAGTCCCACAAGGGCTTGATTCGGCATATCTATACCCGTAGCGGAGAATCGGGAATTTTAGTTGTTTTGGTGACAACCAGAGCAGAACTTCCGCATCAAAAAGAATTGGTGGAGCGGTTAGGTGGACTTAATCTTCCCATTTGTGGCATTGTGCAAAATATCAATTCAGAGCGCACCAATGTGGTCTTGGGTAGGGAGATGAAAACCCTTTGGGGAAAAGACTATTTGGTAGATGCGATTGGCAGAGTCAAGTTTAAAATTTCGCCTCATTCTTTTTATCAGGTCAATCCGGAGGCGACCTTACGGCTTTATGATATTGCAAAGAAGTTTGCGAATCTTACCGGTAAGGAAATCCTTTGGGATTTATACTGCGGAATTGGAACCATTGGTCTTTTTATGGCGGATATGGCGCGTAAAGTGATAGGGGTGGAAATCGTCCCTCAGGCGATTGAAAATGCCAAAGAAAATGCAGAACGCAATGGAATTGAAAACGCAGAGTTTTATTGCGGGAAAGCAGAAGAAGTTGCACCAAAACTGATGGAGCAAGGTGAAAGACCAGATGTGGTGATTCTTGACCCGCCACGCAAAGGGTGTGACGAGAGATTGCTTCAAACCGTTGTGGAAGTAAAGCCGGAGCGGATTGTCTATGTTTCCTGTAAACCGTCTACCCTTGCCAGAGATTTGAAATACCTGACAGATAAGGGATACACTGTCTCTCGGGTTGTTCCGGTTAATATGTTCCCTAAAACGGAGCATATAGAATCTGTCGCGCTTTTAAGGAGATAACAAAGATGCAAAACATCAAAGACACTTTGATAAAAGAATACCCATACAAAATTGAGATGCATGCCCACACCAGACCGGTAAGTTTCTGCAGTGAGGTCACGTCGGAGGAACTGATTTCTATTTATGCAGACCTTGGATATAAAGGAATTGTGCTCACCAATCATTTTGTCTATAACTCCCAGCCAAGAATGACCAAAGAAGAGTTTTTGGCATGGTACATCAAGGATTATCTGGACGCCTGCATTGCAGGGGAAGCCTATGGCATCAAGGTCTATCTGGGGGCAGAACTTCGGTTTGATAAGGAAGAAAATGACTATCTTCTCTATGGTGCCAATGCTGATGTGCTGAGTTTGGCATATGACTACTTAGGTAAAGGTCTTGCACCTTATCGTAATGAGGTGGATTTATCAGGAAGTGTGTTGCTTCAGGCACATCCATTTCGTAGAGGATTGACACTGGCACCGCCGGAGTTGCTCGACGGAATTGAAACTTTAAATATGCATCCCGGTCATAATTCTGAGGTAGGACTTGCCATTCGTTATGCCAAGGAACAGGAATTCCCTATTGTGACAGCGGGTTCGGATTTTCATCATCCAAACCGAGGTCATGAGGGACTGGCAGCGCTGAGATGTAAAGAACTGCCGGAGGATTCTTTTGCCCTTGCCAGGATGCTTAGAGAGCGGGACTATTGTTTTGAATTGGGTGGCGCATCTATCGTACTTCCGTAAATGAGGTGTTTCTATGAGTGAACAAGTGATTGTGATTGGAGGAGGTCCTGCCGGAATGATGGCGGCAGGCGTTGCAGCACAACGCGGAAAAAAAGTGAAATTAATAGAACAGAACAAACTGCTTGGGAAAAAATTGATGATTACCGGTAAGGGTCGGTGCAATGTAACCAACGCCTGTGCCGATATTCAGGACTTGATGCAAAATATTCCCACCAATGGCAGGTTTTTGTATAGCGCTTTTTACGGATTTACCAATCATCAGACTATGGAATTCTTTGAATCCCTCGGCGTTCCTCTCAAGGTGGAACGGGGGGAGCGGGTGTTTCCGGTTTCGGATAAGAGCATGGACATCGTTCAAGCAATGCGGAGGTTTTTGACCGAGAATCATGTGGAATTGATTCAGGACAGGGTAGACAATATTCTCGCCAAAGACGGAAAAGTTTGCGGCGTTGTTGCCGCAAAGCGGGGAGAAATTTATGCAGACAGCGTGATTCTGGCAACCGGTGGACTCTCCTACCAAAGTACCGGCTCTACCGGTGACGGATACACTTGGGCGGAAGAGTTGGGGCATACCATTACGGAGATTCGTCCGTCGCTGGTTCCCTTAGAGGTGGCAGAGGATTGGATCTCTGAACTTGCGGGATTGTCCCTGAAAAATGTAGCACTTACTGTCTATAACCAAAAGGGAAAGAAGATTTATACCGACTTTGGTGAAATGATGTTTGCCCATTTTGGATTAACAGGTCCTACCATATTAAGTGCCAGCGCCCATATGCGAAAGATGGGACAAGAATCCTACCGGCTGGTACTGGATTTGAAACCGGCATTGGATGAAAAACAGTTGGATGCAAGAATTTGTCGGGATTTTCAGGAAAATTTAAACAAGGATTTCCGCAACGGACTTAGTGGTTTGCTCCCGTCCAAACTGATTCCTCAGGTGATTGCCCTTTCCGGCATTGACCCGTATAAAAAAATAAACTCCGTTACCAAAGAGGAACGGAGATGTCTTGTTGAAGTATTAAAAAATATGGAATTCCATGTAACGGGATTTTGTCCCATTGAACAGGCAATTATCACATCCGGCGGGGTCAGCGTCAAGGAAATCAACCCCTCCACCATGGAATCCAAACTGGTTTCCGGCTTATTCTTTGCCGGAGAAATCATTGATGTGGACGCCTATACCGGCGGGTTTAATTTACAGATAGCGTTTTCGACGGGCCATCTTGCGGGCTCTAGTTGCTGAGGCACGCAGACGCTTTGCTTTGAAGTTGGTAAAGATGGTGGTTTTAAGTACGCAGAAGATGATGGAAATGCCATAGGTGACCACAAAGGCGATGCCGAATCTGGTTAAAATGTGGTCGATTTCCCACTCGGTTAAGATGCGATACAGAACCAGAATGATTAAGCAATGCCACAGGTAAATATCATAGGAAGCCTGTGAAATGCTGGTCAAAAGACCCTTACCCCGACGTTCTAATGATAGGGTTAATTCCCTTGCGTAGGAATAAAAACCAAAGATAGAAAAGAAACAGAAAAAGACAACAATGATGGGCGAAAATTCATAGGCAATCAGCCCGCCGTACTGCATGTAGGAGAGGATACAATGGGTGATTGCAAGAATCAGCCAGCCGATATTGATGAGCCATTTATTTTGCTTGATTGTGGTTTCAAATTCCTCATAGTATAACCCTACATAGGTGCCAAGAACCCAAAAGATGAGGTAAGACGGAAAAATTTTCGCAATACCGGCGGTGTAGGGAAAGTACATGCGGGAGAGTATGGTAATCACAAAAGAAACCAAAATCAACATGACGGAGAAAGCCTTGCTTTTGACTCTGCTGAACACCAGCCAGATGGGCATTAAAAGGTAAAATTGCAGAATCAGAATTACAAAATAAAACTGTGCAGAGATATTACCGCTGATGAAAAAGCCTAGAAACTGGTCAGGGTCAAAGGTGTAGATGTTTAAAACCCAGACCAAGACGGCATAGTAAACAATGACCGCAAAGAAATAGGGAAGAAGAATCTTTCTTAAGCGCCCCCAAAGAAATTTATGATAGGAAAAATGCCGGCTGTCACCATACTTGTAAAACAGTTTGACCGCACTGGTAAAAACGAACCCCGGCACGGCAAAGGTGGTCAGGCGGGTCAAAGACGAAAAAAGCACAGAAAAAAAACTCCACTTGGGGAAAGCGTCTACGCCTTCGGAAAGCAGGTGGATTAGAATCACAAACATACACAAAAAGAATTCAAACACCGAGATTTCTGTGATTTTTCGTTTCATAACAGAGTCCTTTCCGCTTATGGATAGTTTTATTTTACAATAGGAAGGTAAGGTTGTCAATGGAGAAAGAACCATTGCAATCAAATTGTTAAATCGTTTTTTATATGAAATGCTACAAAATCAGCAAATCGCACAAAAGCGAGATGAAAATGTGCTAAATTTTCTCGTTGCGTTTTTATACATTTTTTGATATGATATTAAAGTTGACAAATTATTGATACAGAGATAAAGGAGTGTTACTATGAAATTTGAGGCTTGGAACGGATTTCAGGAAGGTGTTTGGACTGAAACCGTTGATGTGAAAGACTTTATCCATCAAAACTATATTCCGTACGAGGGGGACGAGTCCTTTCTCGCAAACCCGACAGAGAAAACAAAAAAACTTTATGCCAAGGTAAAAGACCTAATTTTGGAAGAATTGAAACAGGGTGTCCTTGATGTAGAAACATATCTGGTTTCCGGCATTGATAATTTTGAAGCCGGATATATTGACAAAGAGAACGAAGAAATCGTCGGTCTGCAAACAGACGCACCGCTCAAACGGATGATTAATCCTTACGGCGGTATGCGTATGGTAGAACAATCCCTGTCTGCTTACGGATATGAGATGGACGAAACCAGAAAACAGAATTTTAAAGAATTCCGCAAAACCCATAATGACGGCGTATTTGATGCCTATACCCCTCGCATGAGAAAGGCGCGCAGTGTCGGCTTGATGACCGGTCTTCCGGATGCCTATGGCAGAGGCAGAATCATCGGAGATTATCGGAGAATTGCCCTTTATGGTATTGACTATCTGGTTGCACAAAAAGAGGCAGATTTTGAGAAATATTCCAGTTTGCCCGCAGATGAAGCGACCATTCGTACCCGTGAGGAATTGAGAATGCAGATTCGCGCCCTCGGGCAGATCAAAAATATGGCAATGCGTTACGGCATTGACATTTCCCAGCCTGCAAAGACCGCCAAAGAGGCAATCCAGTTTACCTATTTTGGTTATCTTGCAGCAATCAAAGAGAACAACGGTGCGGCAATGTCCTTTGGCAGAAACTCCACCTTCTTTGATATTTATATCAATCGTGATATGAAACAGGGAATTCTGGACGAAGCATCTGCACAGGAACTGATTGACCATCTGGTGTTGAAACTTCGTATGGTTCGTCATCTGCGTACGCCGGAATATAACGAATTGTTCTCCGGTGACCCCACATGGGTGACCGAGTCTATCGGCGGTATGGGAGAAGACGGACGGACGCTGGTTACTAAATCTTCGTTCCGTTTCCTGCATACTCTGACCAATCTGGAACCGGCTCCGGAACCTAATATGACCGTTCTCTGGAGCGTGAATCTCCCGATTGCGTTTAAGAAGTACTGTGCAAAAATGAGTATTGAAACAGACTCACTACAGTATGAGAGCGATGATGAAATGCGTCCTCTCTATGGTGATGACTACGCCATTGCTTGTTGCGTATCTTCCATGGAACTCGGAAAGCGGATGCAATTCTTCGGCGCTCGTGTCAATCTTGCCAAAACCTTGCTGATGGCACTCAATGACGGTTATGATGAGAAAAAGGGTGTTAAAGTTCTGGAAAATACTGCGCCCATGACCGATGAGATTCTGGATTATGATAAAGTTAAAGCAGCGTATGACAAGTGTATGGAAGAAGTGGCAGAACTCTATGTCAATACCATGAATACCATCCACTATATGCATGATAAATACGCATATGAGGCAGGACAGATGGCACTTCATGACACCGATGTCAAGCGTTTTATGGCATTTGGTGTGGCAGGTCTTTCTGTGGTAGCAGATTCTCTGTCTGCGATTAAATACGCAAAGGTAAAACCCATTCGTAACGAAGATGGCATCACCGTTGACTTTGAGATTGAGGGAGACTTCCCCAAATACGGAAACGACGATGATAGAGTGGATAGCATCGCAGTTGAAGTGCTTGAAAAATTCCATGGTGAGTTGATTAAGCATCCCACTTACCGCAATGCAGACCATTCTCTCTCTGTGTTGACCATTACCTCTAATGTGGTTTACGGCAAAAAGACCGGAACCACTCCAGACGGAAGAAAAGGCGGCGAACCTCTGGCGCCCGGGGCGAACCCCATGCACGGCAGAGATTCCAGCGGTGCGTTGGCGTCACTAAACTCGGTAGCTAAATTGCCTTATGCGGCATGCTGCCAGGACAGTATCTCCAATACCTTCTCGATTACGCCGGACGCATTGGGAAAAGAGGCTGATGCCAGAATTAACAATCTGGTGGCAGTATTGGACGGTTACTTTAAGCAAAAGGCGTTCCACCTGAATGTCAATGTGCTTCGTCGTGAAACCTTGGTTGACGCGATGGAACATCCGGAAAAGTACCCGACTCTGACCATCCGTATCTCCGGCTATGCGGTCAACTTTAACCGCCTGACCAGAGAACAACAGTTAGAAGTTATCAGCCGTACCATGCACGAAACGATGTAATCGAAAGGGGCATCTTAAAAAGATGCCCTTTTTCCCATAAGAAAGGAGGGAAGCCCTGTGGCAAAAGGATATATCCATTCAGTGGAAAGTATGGGCCTAGTGGACGGCCCCGGCGTTCGCTACGTTGTTTTTATGCAGGGCTGTCCTCTGCGTTGTCAATACTGTCATAATCCGGATACATGGAATATGGGAGCAGGGGAAGAAGTGGAGGCAGAAGAGTTATTCGAAAAGATTCTGCGGTTTCGCCCCTATTTTGAAAGTTCCGGCGGCGGAGTAACTTTTTCCGGCGGAGAACCTTTGATGCAACCGGAATTTTTGAAAGAGATGCTTCGGATCTGTAAAGAAGCGGGAATTCATACTGCCATAGATACTGCCGGCGGCGGTGTTGGGGATTTTACAGAAATTTTGGAACTTGCAGATTTGATTCTTTTGGATATCAAGCATACCAATGAGGCTGAATATCAAAAGATAACCGGAATCTCTATGGAGCGATTCCAAAATTTTGTGTCCCAACTAAAAAAACATCCGGTGAATTTGTGGCTTCGTGCGGTACTGGTGCCCGGTATCAATGATACCCAAGATTATATTCAGGATTTGTGGGAAGTTGCGAAACAACTGCCCAAGGTGAAAAAAATTGAAATTTTGCCCTACCATACTATGGGTGTTCAAAAATATAAGATGCTTGGAATTGACTATCCGCTTGAAGGTGTTTTGCCGATGGATAAAAAACTGGCAGCAAAGTGGCAGACCGAACTGAATAAGATGCTGATGCTTGAGGAATAAAAATTTTCAAAAACCCTAAAAAAGGGGTTGACATTTACGTAAAATTGGTATAGAATACTAAATGTTGCATATACTATAAGTAAATATTCCTCTATAGCTCAGTTGGTAGAGCATGCGGCTGTTAACCGCAGGGTCGTTGGTTCGAGTCCAACTGGAGGAGCCAGAAAAAGCGACTTGTTTCGACAAGTCGCTTTTTCAATAAATTGCCTTACGGCACGAATTGAAATCTGCGATTTCATGAATTGAGCCTAACGGCTCATGAATTGCACCGGTCGGTGCATTAAAAGGCAATTCAATTCATGATGTGAAACATAAATTCATGGCGAAGCTAATTCATGACAACGGAGTTGTCGAATCATTATAAAATATAAATATCGCTATGGTTCGCTTTTTTCAATGGCTTGAGGGCTTTTTGCAAAAATCAGTTTTGAAACATAAGGGTAGATGCCAAGCGGTTTTGAACCAGACTTGAATTGGTGAGATGGAAATTTAAAAGAAATGTATTATTAAGGTTTATATTATCGAGGAGTCAATTGCATAATTGACTCTTTTTTTCTTAATGAAATCTTAATACGGACACTGAAGCGTTAATACCATCTTAAAAAATGTTATGATAAAATGATAATAGAAAATAAGATACACTTGAATGGTGGTTTTGATTATGAATGTAAAAATTAAGAAGCATTTTACTTCTTCACAGATAATAATATTCGGCTTTGCCGGAGCAATCATTTTAGGAACACTTCTCTTAATGTGCCCGATTTCATCGGCAAGTGGAGATATGACACCGTTTTTCGATGCGTTATTTACTTCAACATCTGCGGTGTGTGTGACGGGCCTTGTTGTACACGATACTGCAACATATTGGTCGATGTTTGGACAGTTTATAATCCTCCTGCTCATTCAGGTTGGAGGTCTTGGAATTGTAACACTATCTGTTTCAATGGCAATGCTTGCAGGAAAGAAAATCGGACTTATGCAAAGAAGTACCCTGCAGGATGCAATATCAGCACCAAAGGTCGGCGGAATTGTAAAACTCACAGGCTTTATATTAAAAACAACTTTTGTAATCGAGCTTATAGGTGCAATTCTTCTTTCAACAGTATTTTGCAAAGAATTCGGCTTAAAAGGTATATGGCTCGGCATATTCCATTCTGTATCGGCTTTTTGTAATGCAGGATTTGACCTGATGGGAACAAAAGCTCCGTTCTCATCGCTTACATCATTCTCTGCACAGCCATTAATAAACGCAGTTATAATGCTTCTCATTATCATAGGCGGTATAGGTTTTCTTGTATGGGAAGATATAAAGACAAATAAACACCATATAAAGAAATATCGTATGCAGACAAAGGTTGTATTATCAGCCACACTCTTTTTGATAATCGCACCTGCAATATATTTTTACTTTACAGAGTTTAATGAATTGCCACTAAACGAAAGAATATTAAATTCCCTATTTCAGTCGGTAACACCGAGAACGGCAGGATTTAATACAGCGGATTTGACAAAGATAAGCGGAATCGGGCAAGTTATTACAATTACCCTGATGCTGATTGGTGGTTCGCCCGGCTCAACAGCAGGTGGTATGAAGACAACAACTGCAGCAGTGCTTGTATTTTCAGCAATATCAGTATTCAGAAAGAAAGATGATGTTGAGTGCTTTGGCAGAAGAATTGCAGATGCAACACTTAAAAATGCAGCGGCAATACTTTTGATGTATCTTGTCTTGTTCCTTACAGGCGGTCTTATCATAAGCGGTGTTGAAAACCTTCCGCTTATGGAGTGCCTGTTTGAATCAGCATCAGCAATAGGAACAGTAGGACTTACTCTTGGAATTACACCTGCTCTCGGCATAGTGTCAAGAATTGTTTTAATAGGGCTTATGTTCTTTGGGAGAGTCGGCGGACTTACACTTATATTTGCAGCATTATCTAATAAACAACATAACATATCAAAGAAACCACAGGAAAGAATTACTGTCGGTTAAGGAGGAGTTTAGTATGAAATCAGTATTGCTTATAGGTCTTGGGCGTTTTGGCAGACATATTGCAAAAAAATTAAATGAACTAAACCATGAAGTGATGGCGATAGATAAAAAAGAAGAGCTTGTCAATGAAATACTACCCTATGTAACCAATGCACAGATTGGAGACAGTACAAATGAAGAATTCTTATTATCGCTCGGTGTAGGAAATTTCGATATTTGCTTTGTTGCAATCAGCGGTGATTTTCAGAGTTCTTTAGAGACAACATCACTTCTTAAAGAACTTGGTGCAAAGTTCGTAGTATCAAGAGCAGAGCGTGATGTACAGGAAAAATTCCTGCTTCGTAACGGTGCAGATCAGGTTGTATATCCTGAAAAGCAGGTAGCTTCTTGGGCAGCAATCCGTTACAGTGCAGATCATATTCTCGATTTTATTGAGCTTGATGATGAATTTGCAATATTTGAAGTGAAAACTCCGGCTAACTGGATAGGAAAAACGATAGGGCAAATAGACATTCGAAAAAAATTCGGGATAAACATAATGGCTATAAAGCA
>JAZQFW010000030.1:0-41203 GCA_045539735.1 Ructibacterium sp.
CACAATACCCCAAATGATGCTCTCGCATATCCATTATAACAGATATTTTAAATTCTGGCGAGTAGTTTTTGTTTTTTCTTCCTGTTTTACCCATAAAAATATGCACCTCCAAAAGTGTCTAACTTTTGGGGTGCATATCAATTTGGACTGCCGTTTTTTTATTTGTTTTTGGCTTCTTCCAACTTGGTTTGACGACGGTTTTTTACCTCGTGAGGTATCGGCTGAATGTCGCCAGCCTTGGTCAATGCCCAACGGGTCATAACCGGACCGAACAATTCATAAATCAAAACTGCAAACAAAGTAATGTTACGAATCAGGTTCCCCTGTTCCCCCAACTGCATAGCAGTCGCACACATACCCAGAGCAACACCTGCTTGAGGAAGCAAGGTAATACCTAAGTATTTACAAATAGACGGAGAACACTTGACTGCCTTTGCACTGACCAGCGCTCCCAGATACTTACCCAACGAGCGGAACAGAATATACACAATTCCTACCACTACAATTGCCCATTCGGCAAAGACACCCAGTTCCAACTCCGCACCGCTGATCACAAAGAAAAGGGCAAAGAGCGGAGAGGTCCATTTATCCGTCTTTTCCATCAAATCATGAGACAGGGGACAAATGTTACAGAAGATAGTTCCCATCATCATACAAACAAGCAAGGATGAAAAACTAACATGAATGGAGCCGATATGGAAATCCAGCATGGAAAGGGAAACTGTAAGGAACACAAATGCAATGGTCATATTCAAACGATTGGTATTGGAGTTAAACATTTTTTCTAACTGGGTTAAAATATAACCCATGATAGCGCCAAGTCCCAGAGAACATATAATTTCCACCAAAGGATTGACCAGAATCGCAACCATATCCATGTTTCCGGCAACCAGTGTCTTCGCAATGCCAAAGGAAACTGCAAACACAATCAAGCCTACCGCATCATCCAATGCAACGATGGGAAGTAACAACTTGGTTAAATCACCTTTTGCTTTATACTGTCTGACAACCATTAAGGTTGCTGCAGGTGCCGTAGCCGTTGCAATCGCACCGAGTGTAATGATTTGCGGAACCGTCAAAAGACCCGGCATCAAAAGATACAAACCATACAATGCCAAATCCACAAACAAGGTTGCAACCAATGCCTGAAAGACACCAATGACAAATGCCTGTTTTCCGGTCTTCTTTAAATCTTCCAGTCTAAACTCATTGCCAATGGAAAAAGCAATAAAGCCAAGTGCAACCTCAGAAACCAATCGTAATGCTTCCACCGCTTCTTGAGAGTTAAATCCAAGACCACTCACTCCAATACGGCCAAGGCAGTAAGGGCCAATCAAAACGCCGGCAATCAAATATGCGGTAACAGATGGCAACTTCAACGGTTTAAATGCCCGCGTCATAAGTAAACCACCCAGTAATGCAATAGAAACTGCCAATAATGTACTTGCCATTTTCATCTTCCTCTTTTCTTGCTATCTTTTTTTGCCAAACGGCATAGAAATGACCCGGTACATGGGCACCGGGTCCTTTTTACCTACGAGAAATTATATCACTCTTCTCGTAAAATGTCAAATCTTTTTTATGATTTTCTCCAAACCATTTTATTGACCACTCCGGTATAGGATTGGATCAGTTTTACCACCTTGGTAGAAACATTTTCTTCCACATAATCCGGAACCGGAATTCCGTAATCTCCGTTTTGATTCATCTCAATGGCTGTACCGACCGCTTGAAGCAAGGATCCCTCGTCAATCCCAGCAAGAATAAAGCATGCCTTATCCAGTGCTTCCGGACGCTCGGTGCTGGTGCGAATACAAATCGCAGGGAACGGATTGCCAATCGAGGTAAAGAACGAACTTTCCTCCGGCAAGGTTCCGCTGTCAGATACCACACAGAACGCATTCATCTGCAGATGATTATAATCATGGAATCCAAGCGGCTTGTGCTGAATCACACGGCTATCAAGCCTAAATCCGCTCTCCTCCAGACGCTTTTTGCTTCTGGGATGACAGGAATAGAGAATCGGCATATCATACTTCTCTGCTAACTTATTGATTGCTTCAAATAAAGACAGAAAATTCTTCTCGGTGTCAATATTTTCTTCACGGTGTGCAGAAAGAAGAATGTACTGCTTTGGTTTGAGCCCCAACTTGTCCAGAATCTTACTTTCTTGAATCTTAGCAAGGTTCTCATGCAGAACCTCCGCCATAGGGGAGCCGGTCACATACACCCGCTCCTTGGGGAGTCCGCATTCATGGAGATATTTTCTGGCATGTTCCGAATACGCCAAATTCACATCTGAAATAATATCCACAATCCGGCGGTTGGTTTCCTCCGGCAGACATTCATCCTTACAACGGTTTCCTGCCTCCATATGGAAAATCGGAATATGCAGCCGTTTTGCAGAAATTGCGGACAAACAGGAGTTGGTATCTCCTAAAATCAAAAGCGCATCCGGCTGTTGTTCCACCATCAATGCATAAGATTTTGCAATAATATTTCCAATCGTTTCACCCAAATCTTTGCCAACCGCATCCAGATAGAAATCCGGCGCACGAAGTCCCAAATCATCAAAGAATACCTGATTGAGTTCATAGTCATAGTTCTGTCCGGTATGAACCAGAGTCTGGTCAAAATACTTATCACATTTTTTGATTACTGCCGCCAGCCGGATAATCTCCGGTCTGGTGCCGATGATGGTCATTAATTTCAGTTTACTCATTGTTATACCTCCAAGAAATAGGTGTCCGGTCGTTCCGGCTCAAAACATTCGTTGCACCACATCAGGGTTACCATATCGGTTTCCCCAAGGTTTTCAATGTTATGAGTATAACCTACCGGAATATCCACAACCTCTAACTTATCACCGCTGACATAGTATTCTATCACTTCATCCTCATCTATTTTGCGGAATCGAATAACTCCTCTTCCGCTGGCAACCAAAAATTTCTCATTTTTGGTGTGGTGCCAGTGATTGCCTTTGGTAATTCCCGGTTTGGAAATATTTACACTCATCTGTCCCCGCTCCGGTGTGCGAAGCACTTCGGTAAAGGAACCGCGTTCATCACAATGCATCACAAGAGGATAAGAGAATGCGTCTTTGGGAAGATAGGACAGATAGGTACTATACAGTTTTTTCTCAAAACTTCCGTCGGCAAGATAAGGCGTCTGCTTGTTCTCACGGCTTTCCCGATAGGACTCAATCAAATCTGCAATCTCACCTAAGGTAATCCGGTGGCTGATTGGAACGGTACAAAAACCATCCTCGCCTTTGGTTTCTGTTCCACAAAGGGCACCAATAAATTCCCGAATCACATCATCAATGTAAACAAGATGCATGGGATGTGTTCTGTCATTCACCGTGATGGGAAGGTCATGAGCAACATTATAGCAGAATGTTGCAACCGCACTGTTGTAGTTCGGTCTGCACCATTTGCCAAACACATTCGGGAGCCGATAGACAAGAACCTTTGCTCCGGTTTCCTTGCCATAGGCAAACAATAAATCTTCCCCGGCTTTTTTGCTTCTGCCATAAGGGTTATCAAGTTCTGCCTGAATGGATGAGGTAATCAATACCGGTGCCTTGTTGCCGTGTTTCTTCAACTTATCAAGAAGCACAGAGGTGAATCCAAAATTCCCCTCCATGAACTCTGATTCCTCTTTAGGACGGTTCACCCCGGCAAGATGGAATACAAAATCACATTCTTGGGTATAGGTATCTAAGTTTTCCTCCGGCGTGTCAATATCATAGGCAAACACTGTAATTTCAGGACTGAGCGGAAAAGTTTTATCCTTACCTGACTGAATATTTGCTAAGGTTGCCGTAAGGTTTTTGCCCACAAAGCCATTGGCTCCGGTCACCAGTATCTTCATACATCTCTCTCCTATAATCCGATTTTATCATAAAAATGTTTTATTTCTTGTATGCTTTCCTCTTTCGTTGTTAGAATATCCATAGATTCTTCCAGTTTACGTCCTACACTTCCTATGTTACGAAAAAGTCTATCAACCCACGCTATTGGCAAAAGATATGGGCATTTTTGCAAATAGGTATATCGTGCTTTGAGAACATGCACAGACGGAAACAGCGTTTTTCGCAATGCCCGATGCCTCACATTCTCTGCTTTACGCACCTCCTGTTCCCCGTGACTGCGTCCAGTGTAACCAAATACATCGGATTCCATGGTGAACTCAGTAAAGAGTTCAAACAAATCATCTTCGGTTTCTGGCACTTCGATTGGAAGTTCCACACCGAACCATCGTCTTAGTGCATCCATGGTTAAATGGAAAAACTGGTTGAGTTCCAACTTTTGAAGTTCTGCCAAAATCCATGTCCAATCCATCGTTGACCCCAATTTGCGGATATAGAATGCCAAATCCAGATACATCCGGATTCCCGCTCCGCTGCCGTAAATATGCTTCGCGATATGAGATAGCAGATAGACAAAATGAAACTCCGGGGTAAATTCCCATACATAGTTATCCTTTTCTATGGCATATTGCCACAAGTTTTGGAAATAACCGATATAATCTGCCCGATTGGTCATATTCACCGCCATAATATTGGTGTGAATTTCATATACTTCTTGCTCCTGCTCATAAATGAAAACAGGTTCAAAATCTACGGTAGCAGAATATTGTAATTCTTTCATTAATGCATGGGAACGCTCACGGTCTTTGGTGTGAATCACAACATCAATATCGCCAAAGGTGCGAAGTTCCGGCACAGGATAAAGTTCCTTAACCAAAATTCCTTTAAAAGGAAGGAAATCTATGCTTGCCTTTTGAAATTGTTGCTTCAGTTCCTGATATTTTTGTTCCCGATAGACTGCTTTTTGTGTTGCCACCGCAAAAATCCGTTCTGCAGCATCCACCACTTCCGCATCCAACACACCGGGATTCCGCTTTGCATACTCCTGTGTTTGATACGCCCAGATTCCGCGGACCTTATGCAAATCCGCCAACGCAAGCACACTAGGAAGATTTTGGTTCACACCCTCCATCTCTGCGTCTGTCAGGGGTACTTCATGCACGAACGCCCGAAGCAAATCAAGCAGTTCCTTTACTCCATCCAACAATTTACTTTCCTTCTTCCCATGTTGCCATTTCTTCACGAATATACGAAAGACTAAGCAGTTTTTCCTTGACTTCTTCCACGTTCAAAAGGTCGGTGTTATTCGAATTAAACTCTGTCAAGGTGTTGCGTTTTTCATTTCCTTCTTTAAAATACTTGTCATAGTTTAAATCACGCTGATCTGCGGGCACACGATAAAAATCCCCAAGGTCAATGGCGTTCGCACATTCTTCATTGGTGAGCAGAGTTTCATACATTTTTTCACCATGACGGATTCCAATTACCTTAATATCATTTTCACTCGGGAAGAGTCCTTTAACCGCCTTTGCCAAGGTTTCAATGGTGCATGCCGGTGCTTTCTGCACCAGAATATCACCACTCTTGCCTTCTTGAAAGGCAAAGAGAACCAAATCCACCGCCTCTTCCAGGCTCATGATAAAGCGGGTCATGCTGGGCTCGGTAATGGTGATAGCCTCACCCTTGCGGCTCTGGTCAATCCAAAGAGGAATGACGCTTCCACGAGAACACATAACATTACCATAGCGAGTACAACAAATCATAGTCTTGTCCGGCGAAACGGTTCTGGATTTTGCAACCACAACCTTTTCCATCATCGCCTTAGAGGTTCCCATGGCATTGACTGGATACGCCGCTTTATCGGTAGAAAGACAAATTACTTTTTTTACCCCTGCGTCAATGGCAGCGGTGAGCACATTCTCGGTGCCAAGCACATTGGTTTTTACCGCCTCAATGGGAAAAAATTCGCAAGAGGGCACCTGTTTGAGCGCCGCTGCATGGAATATGTAATCCACGCCATGCATCGCATTTTTTACGCTCTGCAAATCGCGCACATCACCGATATAGAACTTAATCTTATTGCTTGCCTCAGGATATTTTGCCTGATATTCATGCCGCATGTCATCCTGCTTTTTCTCATCACGGGAGAAAATACGAATCTCCCCAATATCGGTTTCCAAAAACCGATTCAGCACCGCATTACCGAAGGACCCTGTCCCGCCTGTAATTAATAAAGTTTTATCTTTAAACATGATTTATTGACTCCCCTTTTTCATCTTAATTTTAAATAGAAATCCGTCTGTCAATTGTTTCTCGTATCCAGTCATTCCCTTAAAATACATAAAAATTAGAAAAACAAGTACCATGACACCGCAATTTATGAGAAAACCCATCCATCCGCTCAGCTGTAACATCTTCATTAGCATACCCGCAACCGCAGAGAGCAGAAACGCGGGTAGGATTCCTTTTAACAGACCTTTATAAAAAGATTTTATGGAAATTCCTATATATTTTCTATATACAATGTTTTGCACTACGACATTTCCGGCAAAATAGGTAAGCGCTGTAGCAATCGAAGCCCCAATAAGAGGCTCCCATTGAATCAGCAATGCTGTTAATCCAATGTTAGAGAGTGCTATAATAATTTGAAGCACAGCTTGTACTTTATGCCTGTTTTTCGCCCATAAAACTTGTGAGCCTACGCTTTGTGTTAAGGTAAGTACCATAGGGAGCATAATAATAACTCCTACATCATAGGCACGATAATTCTCATTACCCGCCCATAAGCAAATAAAATCTTTACCAAATACAACAAAAACAACATAGATTAAACCAAGCATCATAAGTAGGATTCTTCCAATTCGCACCATCTCATTTTCCATTTCCTTTGGTTTCGATGTCGTTTCAACCATTCTGACAACGCCCGGCATTAAAACGCCATTAATTCCTGATGCAAACGATTTGAGATAGGTCACCAGATGCGTACCGATGGCATAGACTCCGATGATTCCCGCTGAAGAAGCGACCATCATTCCCATAAGGACTTGGTCTGCCATATCGTTGAGTTGCGTTGCAATCATTTGAATAAAAACAATAATAGAATAGGAAAGGATTTCTTTCACAAACCCCTGTTCTATTTTCCCAAATACCGGTTTTAATTTAATCTTCCAGAAATGATATATTATTGACACAATTCCAAAGCATATTGTCATGCTGAAATTCACGGCTACAATCGCAATTCCCTTACCACCCATAAATAAAACAATAAAGGAAATCCCCACTCTGAGAATTATTTTGATAATATCCGCAATTTTGGAAAACGAAAAGCGCTCGAACGCAATGATCGTTTTGCGAAACGGTGCCACCATTAAGGTCAAAGCCGCATTCAACATAGTAATCGACAGCATTATCTTTGCTCTTTCTATCTGTGCTTCATGAAGTCCCTTTGCAAAAATCACATCAAAGTTATTGACGAGGAGAATTCCTACCAAAACGATTAAAATACCTACGCAAAAATAAAACACCAATGTGACCGCCAGTAACGCTTTTTGTTTTGCTTCATCCTTTTGCACACGGAACTTTGCCATATATCTTACAACGGCATTTCCCATGCCCATATCCAAAAGAAACAAATATGTAGTTACCGTTCCTACCAAACTATAGATCCCGTACTCCTCTTGTCCAAAAGAACGAATAAGAAACGGAGTAAAACAGAATCCAAAAAGGACTTCAATTGCCATTAGTATGTATGACAAGATAGCCCCTTTTTTTCTCTGACTCGCCATTAGTTTTTCTCCTCTTTGCCTTTGAATTTAATGATTTTTCCGGGAACTCCCGCAACAATAGCATTTTCAGGGACCTCTTTTCCTGTAATAATGGTTTTTGCGGCACAAACAGCATTGTTTCCGATTTTGCTTCCCTTTAAAATGGTCACATTCTGACCAATCCATACATTTTCTCCAATTACAATTGCATCTACCACATCGGGTTGAGAACGGTAATCATCCCCCAATTGGGTTCCGTGGTCCATATCAATAATATAGGAATAGGCTGCAATCCCCGTGCGGGCACCTATCGTCACGCCTCCACCCTTGGATGCAAGAATAATGGTTCCGTGATTGAGTCTTACTCCATCACCAATCACAATAGGACCGTCTCCGTCCAGGATGACATCTCCTCTAAACTGTACATTTTTTCCGAGTTTAATGTTTTTATTTCTGACATCTACTTTCCCCATAAAATTGGCGGAACTGACATCTTGTCCGGTTTTTTCTGCAAACAACCTTTTCCGGTATTTCATTTGAACCTTAGTAATAATTTTATGAATAAACAATGCGTATTTCATCATTTTACACCCCCCTCTTTATTTCTCTAATAAACTTTCATGCAGAGCAATCTGTTCATCGGTGAATCTTCTTCTAATTTTCACATCGGGAACTCCTGTGTATACAGAGTAAGGCGGAACATCTTTTGACACCACCGCACCTGCACCTATCACGCTGCCTTTACCGATGCGGACACCCCTTAAAATGGTAACATTGGAACCAATCCAGCAATCGTCTTCAATGACTACCTCTCCGTCATCATGACTGCTTAGACTCTTCATATATTTTCCTACTTCATTAATTTCATGGTTGCCGCCAAATATATGAACACATGGCCCAAATGCCACATGATTGCCTATGATAATTCTGCCGTGTCTTGATTGCATAATTGCGTTGGCACCGATAAATACATCGGACCCTATGCTGATTGTATGATAGGTAAAAATGCCGCCTTCTGCTATACTGACATTTTTCCCGACTTCCTTAAATTGGCTGTTTTTATAAACATCCCGGCAATGGTTTATGAGGATACCCATTTTATAAAACATCTTACCCAAGGTACGCACAAAAGATTTTTTTACACTCATATTATATTTCTCCCATCATTTTTTTGATACGATTGCAAAACATTTCATTCAGTTCCTGAAGTCTTTTTCTGCTATCGTAGCCGTCTTCAAGGTTCACCTGCATGATTGCCTTTGCAATCTCCTGAGGAGTTTGTCTATCATAAAAATGCATATCCGCTCCGATTGCTGATGTTTCAACCGCGGGAATCCTTACGGTAACCACTCGCAGTCCGTTTGCCATATAGGATAAAATCTTTGACGGAAAGGATGTTGCATTAAAATCTCCCTCCGGATTTTGTGTGCTAAGACCAATGTGACATTTTTGCAAAAACTCTGTATATGCATCGCCAGACAACAGCCCGTCATAACTTGCATTCGGCATAGTTTCAACCAGTGCCTTGACCTCTGCCACTTCTTTTTGACTTCCAAATCCCAAGACATGAAGATGATACTGCTCCGGAAGATATTGCATCGCTTCAATCGCAGCATAAGCGCCGCCTTTTCTTGGGTCAAAGGTTCCTGCGTAAACCACATGAATCTTATTATCATCATCAAAAGAAACATCTTTTACTTCTTCCACTTGATACGTCCCGTGGATAATCACATAGGGTTTACCGCTTTGGTTATACTTTTGGTTTAGCAACTGCGTGGCAAAGATATAGGCGTCTGCGGATGCAATATACTTCTCTTCCATTTTCTTTGATGCCTGAGACCTTAAATATACATCATTGTAGCACTCTTCTACCTCTAACACAAGTCGGAATTTTTTAACTTTCTTCGCCCAAAACATGACTCGCATTAACGACAAAGAATGATAGGATAAGACTATTTCGTTGTGTTTGATTTGCGTCACCAGATACCAAAACAATACTATGCTTTGCCGCAAAACATTCCATATCCGCAATAATTTATTGCGGCTGCTTTTCTTTGTCTTAAAGTACTGAACCTCCGTTTGAGGGTAAATTTGTTCTGTAGTTGCCGGAATTGCTTCTTTAGCAATCATTCCGCATGCAATAATCTCAACCGGAAACCCTTGTTGGTTCAGTGCTTTGCAAATGTAATTCATTTTGTTGGTTGCTGCAAAACACATGCTGCGACGCCCAGTTTGAGTATCATAAAATCCTATATATTTCATAAGTTACACCTGCCAAAAAAAGTGATAAGGGATTAACATCGTTCTTGCATAATTGTTCGACATATAAAACCATAGCAAAAACAGACTGAGCATCAGATACGCGAGTTGTTTTGTTTTCAGGTCGTCAATGCTTTCCAAAACATTTGGCAAAAATACAATAATAAACATGTAGTAATAATAATAAATGCGCATCATCGCACCGCCGCTTTGCGTTGCCGGAAATAAAATCAGCATACAAAGCAGCAAATAAACGGAATTATCCTTCTTGGCAACCTCATTCATGCTTCCGGATGCCACGAGCCGAAGCGCTACCGTCATGAATATAAAGAGATATAACATAATGCCCGCACCGGCATTTTCTACCATTTCATACCCTTCGTATTTATCCGAAGTTTCGATGGCAAGTTGGAGAATTAAATTTGCAAATTGGTTTTTAAAAAGCATGGTTAATCCTGCGATTCCCAAAAAGATAAAAACTGTAATTGTTTTATATGGAATTTTTTGCAGGAAATAGACAGGCAAGAAGATAATCGCCGATGCGTGTATGGTATGTGCTACATAGGTTATGCCTACATAAACCAAAAATCCTTTCCAACCCGGTATTTTGTTTGCCAGCATATAGGCAATCATGCAAAGCCCCATTGCGATTGTTTGTCGAATACCGGAAAACGCAAAAGTATAAAGTCCCAACGCAAGAAAGATAAAAATACTCATCCAATAATTTTTAGAGTATTTTTTGATATACCACGCCATCCCGCCAACATAAACGACAGCACTTAAAGTCAACAATACCCAAAACTTGCAATTCAATTTTGCTAGGATTGCCTGCAGCAAAACATAGCCTTTATCATTAAAATCCTCTTGGAGAATATCAAGAATCTGATAGGAGCCTTTTTGCATATAACTTTTGTAATACGCATACGTATCTATCCCTACATGATACGTAGCATCATAGGAGCGGAATCCACACAAAACTATCATATAAAGAATTAAAATTGTAAATAGCCGATTATGTAAATCATTGACCCGTTGCTTTCTAAGTTCAAGATTCATGCTTGGCACAAGAGCCATTGAAAATCTTTCTAATAGAAAGGCTGAAAAAAAACAAAATATTAGAATGATATGGTATACCCACATGCTCTAACCTCACTTCTCGTCGTTCCATAAGACCTCTTTATAAAACTGCAGCATTTGCTTTAGCAGTTTTTCTTTATCAAAGTTTTTCTCTGCAAACTCTCTGCATATCTTAGAATAATCCTTACCTTCTTCTTCCATGGTAAGAATATCCCGGCAAACTGCATCCACATCTCCGACTTTTTCTATATGCCCGCACCCATCACCAACCAGTTCCGGACACGCCGTAGCATCATAGACAATGGCAGGGGTTCCGCACGCCAACGCCTCCGCGGTAACCTTGCCAAAAGTTTCTCTTCGGGTAGGATTGAAAAATACATCTGCCGCCGCATACAAATCACTCAGCATACCTACATCTGAGGTCCGCTTGATATGCAAAATCTTCTCGTTTAACTTGCCGCTGACATTACCAACCAAGACAATGCGGAATCTCTCATCCAGCATATCCGCCAACTGATTAAAATCATCCAAACCTTTTTCCCGATTCCAATAACTTGCAACTCCAAGAATCAAAAATTCATTTGTAATTCCAAACCGCTCTCGGATATCAGAGGTATGCGGATAAAATGAATCCATATCAATCCAATTATAGATTGCTTTAAACTTAGCGTTTTTTGCAAGGAAAGACTTTTTCCCCTCATCGGTCACCCATTTGGATACGCCAGTAACACCCAGGCGTTCCAGTTTGGAAAACCATCTCTTTTTATCTTGAAACATGGTACGCGTCCGGTCGAAAAACCAACTTTGGTTTCCATTCTGTAATTGCGGACATTCTCTGCATTCAGTCTGCCACTTCTCACAATTTGCATCAATGTAATGCACACATTTACCCGTATAGAAAAAGCAATCATGCAAGGTAATCACTGTTGCAATTTTATTTTTTATCAAATAATGAAACAACAGGGGCAGGGAGATATAATTTCCATGCAGATTTCTCAAATGCACCAAATCCGGTTGAAACTGCTTGAGTTGTTTCAACATTTTCCTGGTTGCAAAATAAGAATAATACCCTTGCTTTCCGGTAATTCTGGACAACAGTGCATGCACTTTATGGTCAAAGGTACTGCCTATATAATAGGCATTTTCACGAGAAGATTTGCCATTACCATACATGACAATGTTTTCTATCCCTTGCTGATTTAAATAATCAGACCATTCACAAACCGTTCTGCCGGTACTGCTTCCAGGTTCACAAACTGCATTAATTTGCACTATTTTCATGGATACACTCCCCAAAATCTATGCTCAGCATGGTTTGAATTTCTTTTTGCTGATGGTTATTTTTTCCGCATTCCCATGCTTTTTTTCCGTACTTTCTGAGAATTTCAGACTGGCTAATGATTTCTCTCAATTTTTCTTCCAATTCTTGTTCAGTACCTGCAACGATTGCTGCATCATTTTGAACTAAATGCTGTATGGAGGCAACCTCTTTGGGACCAAACGCCAACAAGCATTTTGCCTGATGAAAATAATCCACCAGTTTGGTTGAAAAGGATTGCCGTACCAACAATCTATTTTTTAAATCCATTGCCTCGACATGAACCAGTATGTCAGCATTTTGTTGTAATTTAACAACCTCATCCGCAGAAACACTACCCATCAAAAAGGAGGATTCCCCTCGCTGTAACATAGTTCTCATTTTCTCAGTGACAGTATTTCCTGTATAAATGCGAAGTTGCACCTTTACTTCATTCTGATTTATCTTTTCCAACACATTTGCGATATGTGCAAGTGACTTCCAGCGATTCAGACCAATATTGCCTGTATATAGTAACTGTAAAGGTCGATTAAATTCTGTATTTACAGGCATATCTCCAGTAAAATCCGCGCCTTTGGTCAGCACTGTGCATTCCTTACGAAACGCTTTTTCATAATCCGTTTTTTGCACCTCGGAAATGACATAAAGCAACTCTGCTTTTTTTGCCACCTTTCTCATCATTCTTCGGCTCATGAAATGATTCAACCACTTAAAAGGGGAAAACATTACCCGTTTCATGGAGTAGTTATTATCCCATGCATAGACCACTAGCGGTACTCTTGCAATATGTTTTATATACAAAATTAACCGATTGAGAAAAGAAGTGCTCGATAACAATGTAAAAATAATGTCGGGCTTAAATTCCTCAACAAAATCTTGTAATACTTTGGATTTCCATCTGCCGATTCGCCAAATCAAATCCTGCATCCAGAAAAAAATGGTCCATCTTCGTGATTTTATAAAGGAAATTTTCTTCTCCTCAGATGCCGAAAGGGTTGTTTCTTCCATCGCCTGCGGTTCTGTTTTTGTCCCTGCAGGACCTTTGCCCAAAAGGTTTTTAAGGAGCATTTTTTCTGTGATACAGAACCCTTGAGCAATCGCAGTATCCGGTTTGCCCGCTCTGGTATAGATACTAGCGAACTCTATATCTTCCATGCCGGAAAACAGATTTAAGAATGTATTTCCTATACTAATTTCTTTTCTTAACGGCGAAGCCGAGATAAACAAAATACGCAAACCACAAACACTCCTTTCTTACAGGCTATGACAAGTCAATCCAATCACCGAGCCGGCGTTCCCACTCAATGGGGTAAAATAACTGAAATCCGCCTCCGGTAAAGAAGGTGTATTCACCAAAATATACTTTCCCGTTGATTTCATATAAATCAATTCTGACAAATTTTTTACCCTGAGAAAGTTTGGTTGCAATCTCCTTCATTTTTTCAAAGTTTACCGGCTTCTTTACCGGCTTGTCAGAATGCGAATGATTTTTTCGTTTGATACTCAGATGATTAAATTCCATATCAAAAAAATCAAAGTTACATCGGTTGCTTCTGTCGGTTACCACAAACATAATCTTGGGAACACCGTTAAAGCAAAAGAATTTATAATCTTCAATGCTCTTTTCTTTATCGGTTTCATCCGTCATCAACTCTTCTGCAATGATATAAGGCTTGATTCCTTTATAGGGATATTCCCGTCCTGCGTAGAAGAAATCCTTGCTCAGACGCCGGTTGAAAAAGGCTTTGAGTTCTGCATAATCCTCCAGCGTTAAAGAGGCCTTATCTTTGATGATTTTGGTGCTTCCCGAATCATGATTACACTTTAAGACAAACTGATTGGGGAAGGTTTCTAAATCAATCGCATCAAAGGATTCCCAATAGCCAAGAAGCGGAAACAGATGTCCTTCGCCCAGCACTTTATCGATATGCTCTCTTACTGCCAACTTATCGACCAGTTTTCCGTATTCTAAATGGCGGTCATTCACTTTCAGCCATTGCAATTTTTCGTTAAACCCTTTTGGATTTTTAAAGTTTATCATCTTTCCGGTTGTTGCAAAGTAGAAAATTCTAAGATACAACTTATCGGGAAGGAAGGAGAGGGCATACATCACCTTGCCTCTAATGTTTCTTTTAAAGATTTTTCTCAAATCTATCATTCTTACAGATTCTCCTTATACCATTCAATGGCTTCGTTTAAACCCTTGGCAAAATCATAGTCCGGGGCATATCCGAGCAGGCGTTTTGCCTTAGAAATATCAGCATTGGAATGCTTGATATCTCCTTTTCTGTCAGGACCGAAATGCGGTTCAATGTCCTTATTTAATGCCTTGGTCAAAGTATGATAAATGTCAATCAGATATTCCCGCCCGCCATAGGCGATATTATACGCCTCGCCTGCTGCCTCGTGAGAGGCAAGGCAGGCTTTTAAGTTTGCCTCAATGACATTTTCAATATAAGTAAAGTCACGGCTCTGCTTTCCGTCACCGTTGATGGTGGGTTGTTCGTCATTTAACAGTTGCTTAATGAATTTGGGAATGACTGCCGCATACGCACCATTGGGATCTTGTCTTCTGCCAAACACGTTAAAATAACGCATGCCGTAGGTATCTAAGCCATAGTGCATGGTATAAAGTTTCGCCCATTCCTCATCGCAACGCTTGGTCAAGGCATAGGGGGAGAGCAAATTCCCCTCTCTGCCCTCGGTTTTGGGAAGATTCGGTTCATCCCCATACACCGAAGACGAGGACGCATAGACAAACTTTTTCACGCCACTTTGTCTTGCCGCCTCCAACATATTGAGGGTACCGTCAATATTATTCTTACAATAGAACAATGGCATTTCCAGCGAACGGGGAACGCTCCCCCATGCTGCCTGATTGAGCACATAATCTACACCCTCACAGGCTTTTAAGCATGTATCGTAGTCCTTAATATCCCCTTTGATAAATTCATAATTGGGGTTGTCTAAAAACATATCCACATTCTCTTGCTTGCCGGTAGACAAATCATCCAGACAACGCACCTTATATCCCAGATTCAAAATTACTTCGCAAAGATTAGAACCGATGAATCCGGCACCGCCGGTCACCAAAAATTTTACATCCTTTGGAAACTGCAACTGTTTGTAACCCATTCTTATAACCTCCAGTAACTGTAGCCGGCATCCTCGTATGCCTTTCTGTCAAGCAGTCCTTTGATGTCAAGCAATACTTTTTTGCCTTCTCCAAACAGGGCATCCATATCAGACATTGCAAAATCGGCAAACGCTTCATGGGCAACTGCCAGAACCACAGCATCCATGCCTTTGATGCTTGCCATATCCACAAACTCAATGCCATAAAGGTGTTTTGCTTCCTCTTTGTCTGCTGTGGGGTCTGCAATCATAGGCTCAATGCCGTACTCTCTCAGTTCGGTCACAATATCAATAATCTTAGTATTTCTGGTATCAGGACAGTTTTCCTTAAAGGTAAAGCCCAGAATGGCAACTTTTGCACCCTTGACCGCTTTGCCTGCTTTAATCAAGTTCTTCACACAGTTTTCTGCTACATATTTACCCATATCGTCATTGATACGACGACCTGCAAGGATAACCTGGCTATGGTAACCCATCATTTCTGCTTTATAGGTCAAGTAATAAGGGTCAACACCGATACAATGTCCGCCAACCAAACCGGGATAGAACTTCAGGAAATTCCACTTGGTTCCGGCTGCTTCCAGTACGGATTTGGTATCAATTCCCATCTTGTTAAAGATGATGGAAAGTTCATTCATAAAGGCAATGTTGATATCTCTCTGGCTATTCTCAATGACTTTCGCAGCCTCTGCAACCTTGATGGTGGGTGCTCTATGTACGCCTGCCTCTACCACCAGTTCATAAACTTTTGCAATCTCATCCAAGGATTCTTCATCCATACCCGACACAATCTTGGTAATGGTTTCCAGTCTGTGCACCTTATCGCCGGGGTTGATACGCTCCGGAGAATATCCGATTTTAAAGTCAACACCGCATTTGAGTCCGGATTCTTCTTCCAGAATAGGAACACAAACATCCTCGGTAACACCGGGGTATACTGTGGATTCAAAGACAACAATACTGCCCTTGGTCAGGTTTCTGCCAAGGATTCGGCTGGCACCCTCTACCGGAGTTAAATCAGGGGTATGGTCATCATTGACAGGGGTAGGAACGGCAACAATATGGAACTTTGCCTCTTTCAATCTGGTTTCGTCCGCAGTAAACTCGACCGTAGTGGCTTTAATTGCTTCATCGCCAACTTCATTGGTGGGGTCAACACCGGACTGATAAAGAGCAATTTTTTTTGCATTCAAATCATAACCGATCACCGGAACTTTTTTTGCAAAAGCAACCGCAATCGGCATACCTACGTAACCTAATCCAACCAAAGAAATTTTTTCTTCACCCTTAATAATTTTCTCATACAAACTCATGGTTTTCATTCTCCTTTGCTAATTTTTAAATATTCGCACATCGTAGCATTGACTTGATTCACTTCAAATTTTTCTTTGCAATATAAAACGCTTTCTTCTGCCATTGTCTTCACAGTTTCCGGTGCCTGAATCAATTTCTTCATGGCATCGGCTAGTGCATTGGCATCGCCGACCGGAACCAGATATCCATTTCTGCCCACAGAAACAGTTTCACGGCATCCGTTGGTATCGGTTGTGATAATAGGCCGTCCCATCGCCATTGCCTCAAGCACGGTACGAGGGGTTCCCTCCCGATACGAGGGCAGCACATAAACGCTGCACTGTTCATAGTACGGACGGACATCCGAGGTTTCAGGAAACAGTTCTACGATTCCTCTGTCAATATAGTCTTTGACAACCTCTTCTTTGATTGCATCCTGCATTTGATATTCAAACTTTCCAAGCAGATGAAATTTTACCTCAGGATACTCGGCTTTTACCATTTCTGCGGCTTTGAGATACTCCAGAACGCCTTTGCTTTTTAATAATCTGGATAACATAAAGAACACCGGTTTCGGTGGAAGCGGCATC
The DNA here is from genome assembly GCA_045539735.1 of Ructibacterium sp. Classification (GTDB taxonomy): domain Bacteria; phylum Bacillota; class Clostridia; order Monoglobales; family Monoglobaceae; genus Ructibacterium. Next base: position 17,308 of record JAZQFW010000030.1, read on the forward strand.
GGCTGGAACTTATCCATATTCACACCCGAACCGTTAACCACATGGCACTTTTCTTTCTTTACCAATCTTCTTTGGCAAAATTCTTGTAAGTCATCAGGGTTCTGAAAAATAATACAGTTGGAACACGCAAACCCTATCCTATATAAGATTCTCACAATCAAACCAAGTAGTTTCGCTTTTGCAGTCTTCGCTGTAAAGGTATAGCCGCCGCCGGTGACCATACTGTTTACACTTTTCACTCCGGCAAGCCGGGCTGCAATCGCACCGAATACTACGGGTTTCACCGTATATCCAAGCGTAATATCAGGCTTCTCCTTTCGCATGAGCCGAAACAAACGGAAACAATACTTCAAATCCCCGAACACACTGGTTCCGGTTTTATTCATTGGGATTTCTTCAAATCTCGCCCCGAGGGCGATAATTTTGTCCACATCAGTCCTGTCCGGTCCGGTTACAACCACTTCATACCCGCAGGAAATAATTTTTTGAACCAAATCACCGCGGAAATTATAGACCGTGCGGTTTTTGGGTGATAGCAATAAAAATTTCATAATATCTCACACTTTCCTATCACTCTTCATTCCCTCTTATTCCTTCAAGATAGCGTTTTTTATTTCCAGTCTGGTTCGGCAGTAAACTTGCTAATTGAAAAAACTTATATCCCGGCGTTGTATTTCCCTCAATGATAATCGGTCCGTTAGGAGAGATCGCAATATCCCAACCAATATATCCAACTTGTGGGATGCGTCGTGCCGCTTCTTCACATATTTTTAATACTTCATCCCAGTATGGGATTTGAAATCCTTTAAACTTCACTTGCGATACAGGATGAACCTCATAAGTATTACCTTTAATATCTTGTGCATCTGTTTGAATCACGCCGGTTTTTAAGTCTGGAAGACAAACTAAGTTATTCAAACTTGCATTTGCAATACTCGAGCCGTGATTGCCAAATGTAAAATTAGATGCTAATACATAGAACTTCCCGTCATTTAACAAAGTAATTACGCGCAAGCAATTTACAGCGTCAGGATACACCATAGACACGCGCTCATCCTGCTGAATCCATTGTTCTACCACCCCGTTTTTATCCAAGCTCAGTATTTCATTTTTTAACTCATCCTTGGATTTCACTGGAATAACAACAATGCCTTGTCCCTGTGCAGTTTCAGACGGTTTATATATCACTTGCTTATTTTCTTTAATTGTTTCATAAAATATATCAAAACTTTCCTGAGTATAATTTTTTAGATCCAAAAAACTTCTCTTTGTATAATCAGAAAAAACCTTATCAAAAACTTCTTTTTTCTCAAATGTAGAGATATAAGCCGGATGATTAAATTTTTTTATAATTTGCTCACTCATTCTATGAGTCACATAGGTTTTCCTCTTTCGTACAGGCATTTTATAAAATCCAAAATAATAATAGTTGTTTGGACTTGCTCCGTATCGCAGCATAGAGAACATAATGTCTAAAACGGTAAGCATCTTGTTTCCACTCCGCTCTGCATCTATCTTATTTGCAACTTCTAGAATCTGGACATACATATGTTTTAATTTTCTTACCATGTTTCGTCTCCTCTTTCTCTCTAAAACGGAATCTTAGAATGCACAAAATAATAAATGTTTTCCGCTTTTTCTCTGTTTTCTGTATGTTTTAGGTTGGTTACCGCTATCCCCGTTGCGTCAATTTTGGGGTTCATTCGCTCTCTAATCTGTGTATAGATTTCGTCGCCGATTCGTTGCTCCATAGACGCACTCAAAAGAAGCGCAAGCAATTTTCTGTTGTTATACGGAATCGTAATATCAAAAGAATATCTATGCTCTCCTGTAATGACCTGTCCATTCCAACTGGGCACACGAAATTCCCAGAAAAATTGTTCCTGCCAAGGAAGCGGGTTCTTGGAAGACTGTTCAAAATATTGGTCTAAATATTCAGCAAAAACCCGATCTGTCTTCTTGACCAATTTCCGGTTGTGCAAAAAGAACTTATACAGTGTGGTACACGCACGTGGTGTTGGTGTTTTCCCAAAATTCTTTCTTCCATGAAATCGTTTGGAATAGTATGCGCGTCCAACCTCTGACGCCCATGATTTTACCTCTATGTCAAAGTCCTCAATATCTGCAAAATAAAGTCGTTTTCTTACATCATTCTTATTGTTAGGTCTAATATCTCCGTGATTCCATTGCAAGACAATTCGTGTTGGCTCTAAAAGGTCCGGGGATTCGTCCATGGGGATATTATAAACTTTATGCCTTAATCCTAAAACCCTACATATTGTTCCAGCCGCACCAGCATCAACTTCCTCCGCGTCCGAGGAACTATAACTAAAATAGGAAAACTTATCATACAATCCGGTCGCACACGCCAATGTAGTTTTACTGTCGCAACCACCGGTCATAGATATTGCAGGCTTTTCCCATTTTTCAGATATCAATTCGAGATTGGCGTGCAAAATAGCAGCTACCTCTTCCACAATCTCGTCCGTTGTTTTTGGTAAAACCTCTGGGAGATAAAATCGTATCACCATTTCGTTTCTGCTTTCGTCAATCCTCAGATAATGGTTAGGTATCAACCGTTTCACCTCTGTAAACTGTGTCAAATTGCCCGGAAGTGAATTGCCCAGCAATCCAAAAAACCGATAGGAGGTCAATTCCTTCACATAGGGATCCCACGAAAGAGAAAGGATATCGCCTAACAAATTGGTATGTGACGAAACATAGGTTCGATGCTCCATTACAGTATAAAAGGTTGTTTGCATGCCAGTTGGGTCGCCAACCACATATACACAGCCATCTTTGATCCAAATAAGAGTAAATACACCGGTCAAATCATTCAATTCATTCCGGAAACTTTGTTCCCCTTCTTGCAGCGCTTTTTGCAATGATACTAAAATTTCATTCTCATTACTTTGCATCGAAAAAGGATTATATGCATGCCCCACCAAAATCATCGAACAAGCATCTTCTATGCTTATAAAATAATGCTGATTGGGGGCCACCAAGAGATAATATCCCGCAACCGATGTTTTAGACCATAAACCATAAAAAGGATATATTTCTTCATCAACAGAAGCATCCGTAAACAAAAACCCTCTGGCAAACAGTTTGCTGCGCAACTGAGGATATTCTTCCAACACCTGTCTAACATCTTCCTGTTTCATGCTATATCCCTCTTTCTATCTATCTAAATTTCTGCAAATCAAATCAAACATTCTTTGGTGATTTCCCTCGCCCACAAAGGAGTTGTGCGGGGTGAGAATCACATGTTCCATCGCCCAAAGCGGGCTATCTTCTTTGAGCGGTTCTTCTTCAAACACATCTAAGACAGCACCAAACAGTTTGGTATTCAACGCCTCAACCAGTGCCTCTGTGTCCACAATTTTACCTCGTGCAATATTGACAAGCACCGAATCATCCTTCATCCTCGCGATTCGCTCTTGGTCAAACAGACGTGTCGTTTCATCCGTAAGTGGCAAAGTCAGAACTACCACATCACTTTGGAGCAATAATTCATCCAAATCTTCTATGGGATATATGGTTTGATAGTTTTTCTTTTGAGTGGGGAACAAATCCGCACCAATGACATTGCAGCCAAAGGCAGAAAAGCGTTTGGCACACTCCGTCCCCACACTACCGCAACCAACAATCAAAACCGTCTTTCCACTCAGTTCCATAAGTCCCCGATGTTTCTCCCACCGATGCTCTTTTTGATTTTGCAAAAAGAACCGACTTTGTTTATACAGCGAAAGAACTCCGCTAAGGGCAAACTCCGCCATGGGGATGCTGTAAACTCCGCCGGCATTGTGAATTTCAATCCCGTGCTTTTTGATATAATCCATTGGGGCTCTGTCAAAGCCTGCGCTGGTCAGTTGGATATACTTTAGAGAGGAAAATTTCTCGATAGGATGATGCAGAAACAACCCGTTGCCTATCACACCATCAAAGGTTTCCGGATTCGCAATCAGGTCGCTCTCTTGTTGTATGAATTCTATGGTATGACCCATCTTTTCCAATGTCTGCATTTGTTCTTGCGTATAAGAATACGCTCCGGTTAGCAGTAATTTCATGATAAACTCCGTTTTTCTATACTTTCACAAATCAGCGCAACTTTTTCTTTGACCAATTTTATATTATCAAAGAAATACTTGCTGTACTCTTCAATCTCCCGCTCCTTCTCTCGCATCTCCTTAAGTCCACAATCAAATAATTCTTTTACCTCACTTAAGTCGGTCATCTTCTCATAATTGCAAAAACTGCGAGAAAGGATAACCGCAGAGGAACCCAAGCGGTAATGTTCTTTCAGTATTGCCTCTGCCGGAAGGGTTCCTGTGCCGATTGCCGCAATTCCACCAAAACCATAAGGAATTCCCCGCTTTCTGAACTTTAAACACAGGTTCTCTACCGTTCCGTCAGCCAGAAGTGTAAACATAAAACTTTTTCCATATCCAAGGCTCAAATCATTCAGCCCGATATACACTTCATCAATCCCATCAAGTTCCAGAATTTCGTCCGCAATGGCAACCGCCTCCGGAGTTTCAAACAAAAGCATTGTTTTTGCTCTGCCATTGACACAGTCCAAAAACCGTGCAACTTCTTCTTTGGTCTTGAAATAGGGAAGCATGATAACCTCTGCTCCCGCCTCGACGATTTGGGCAATCTCTGATTCCGATTCCGGATGAATTGGATTAGAACGCACCAGAAGTTGTGCTTTCTTTAATTCTTTTCTTATTTTTCTAACATCGTCAATCGAATGCTTAGACTGAACGGTATCCATTCCGCCCTGTCTCTCTTGCTTTCCAATGACTTCCATGTCTAAAAAAATTCGGTCCACACCTGCGTCTTCCGCAATATGTGCAATCTCCGTATCATTGGTTATGTACATCAGTTTTAAAGCCAAGGTTAACGCCTCACTTTACCGAAACTTCTTCTGTTTGCTCCGCCAACTGGGGTTGAACCACAGTGGCACCTTTGTTCTCATTATCTTTATTGGCAAGCACTTTATAAATGGTCAGGAAAAAGATTTTAATATCCAGCCAAATAGACACATGGTCTACATACCATACATTGAGTATAATCCGCTGATTCCATTCCACATCCTTGCGTCCATTCACCTGTGCCCAACCAGTAATACCGGGACGCACCTCAAACATTCTTAATTGTTCCTCTGTATAGTCTTCCAGATTCCAAGGATGATACGTTAAGGGCGGTCTGGGTCCAATAAGCGCCATATCTCCTTTTAAAATATTAAACAACTGCGGTAATTCATCCAGACTCAATGCCCGAAGAACTTTCCCCACCGGTGTTACACGCTTATCTTTGTTGTCAGAATACACCCCTTGTTTTTCTGCTCCGACACACATAGAACGGAATTTATACATCCAAAAGACCTTACCATCTTTGCCCAATCTTTGTTGTTTAAAAAGGACAGGACCTGGAGATGTCACCTTTACCAGTCCCGCCAGAATCAGCATCAGCCATGAAGCACAAATAAGCCCAATCACCGCGATTGTGCAATCTAACATTCGTTTTATGTAATTTTTGTACATAGTTTTCCCCGCTCCCGCTTTGCGCAATAAGGGTTACGCATATATTATATAAGAAGAATTATATCACAGTTTCGGGTAAGCGTCAACCACATTTTCTTTTATTTTTAAGTAAACTACACATACTAATGCTATAAAAATATTAGGAGGTACACGATGCATCAATCTTTATGGACAGAAACCTGCCAATTACCAACATTTGAGCCACTACAAGGTGACAAAAAAACGGACGTCCTCGTCATCGGCGGAGGTATTTGCGGCGTTCTCTGTACCTATCTTCTTAAACAAGCAGGAATCGATACTATTTTGGCAGAGGGAACCCGCATTGGCTCCGGCATTACCAAAAACACCACTGCAAAGATTACCTCTTTGCACGGACTCATTTACTCCAAACTGCTAAAAACATTTGGGAAAGAACAAGCACAACTCTACCTGACAGCCAATGAAAACGCAAGAAAAAAATATGAATCTTTATGCAGAGATATCAATTGCGGTTTTGAAACCATGCCCGCCTACACCTATTCCCTGACCGACAGAGTCAAGGTAGAAACCGAGGTTCAGGCACTGAACACATTGGGAATACCCGCTGAATTTGTTACAGACCTGGAACTTCCTTTTCAGGTTCAGGGTGCTGTTCGAGTTCCCAATCAGGCACAGTTTCACCCGTTGCAGTTCCTCAAAGAAATCACAAAAGATTTGACGATTTATGAAAATACCATGATTCGCGATATCACTCCCACAACTGCCATCGCAGAGAATGGCACCATTACCGCTAAGCACATCATTATTGCCACCCATTTTCCTTTTATCAACAAGCACGGCAGTTATTTTTTAAAACTCTATCAGCACCGCTCCTATGTTCTGGCATTGGAAGGCACTCAACCCCTTAACGGTATGTATGTAGACGAAGATAAACAAGGTCTGTCTTTCCGCTCCCATGAGAATCTTCTGCTTTTGGGCGGTGGTTCTCACCGTACCGGAAAACAGGGCGGAAACTTCAAAGAACTTCTGGAATTTGCCAAACAATACTATCCTGATGCAATACCCAACTTTCAATGGGCAACGCAGGATTGCATGAGTCTGGACGGAATTCCCTATATTGGTCATTACTCCAAAACCACCCCTAACCTCTATGTGGCAACCGGTTTCAACAAATGGGGAATGACCTCATCTATGGTTGCGGCAACCATTCTTTGTGACATGATACAGGGAAAGCACAACGAATGTTCCACCGTTTTTTCACCTCAGCGCAGTATGCTAAAACCGCAACTTTTTGTCAATGGCTTGGAAACAACCGTCAACCTGTTAATGCCAACCGTCAAACGCTGCCCGCATCTGGGCTGTGCTCTCAAATGGAACAAAGCCGAGCACAGTTGGGATTGCCCATGTCACGGTTCCCGATTCGAGGAGAACGGCACGCTGATTGACAATCCCGCAACCGGAGATGCAAAGATAAAAAAGGACGGATAATCCGCCCTTATATCCATAGTACAATGAGAGTCAGTATCAGCAAAAAAGCAAAGTTATATGCCGAAAAACTGCCGATATACTGACGCACCCGTGTGGGATTATGTTTGGTGTATTCCCGGAACGTAATCAAACTTGCCAAGGAGGAAATCAAGGTTCCCACTCCGCCGATGTTGACGCCCAGCAAAAGTTCCCGATAGTTATCGGTAAATTGAGAAAGCAGAATTGCACTCGGCACATTGCTGATGACCTGACAGGACAAAATACTCACCAAAAGCGTGCTTTTTTCTAACAATGCAGAAAAGAAGTCCCGAACAACGCCAATGCGTGCCATATTGCCGGAAAAAACAAAGAAAAACACAAAAGTAAAAAGCAAGGGATAATCCACCATTTTCAGCGCTTTGCGGTCTGCAAATACCAACACCGCAGGAATCACAACAAGCCCTATCCAGTAAGGAATTCCCCGAAACACAATGGCAATTGACAGAGCAAACAACAAAAGATAAAGCACCGTCCGCCAAGGATTAAGATTCAGTTTCTCATCCTCCAGCGTAAGCGGTTCCGACCTAACAAATATCAGGCAATAAATGGTAATCAGCAAAACGGAAACAACAAAAGGAAGTGCCATAATGGTGACAAACTCCAGATTCGGGATATGAAAGACCGAATACAGGTACAGGTTTTGGGGATTTCCAAAGGGAGTCAGCATTCCGCCAAGGTTTGCTGCGATATTCTGCATAATAAAGGTAAACGCCATATACTTCTGTTTCCCCGTAGCATTGAGCACAAAATACCCAAGGGGCAGAAAGGTCAAAAGTGCCATGTCATTGGCAATCAGCATGGATCCAATAAAGGTGATATAGACCAAAGCAAGAATGCACATTCTGGCATTTTTAAACAATCGGACTACTTTGCGCGCCATCATATAAAAGAAATTGATGTTTTTGAGTGCGCAAACCACTGCCAGTACACAAAACAAACAAGCAAGGGTTTTATAGTCAAAGTAACCCAGATACGCACGGTCTGGCGGAACTATAATTCCGGTAATCACTGCCGCAAACAGCGCAATCACCATTACGGTGTTCTTTTGCACAAACTTTTTTATCTTCCGCATAACTTTCTCCTTACACAGAAAGACCGGGGACGGATGTTCCGTCCCCGGCTTTTTGGCATTTTATTTTGCAAGTTTTGCTGTATCCAACGCAATCATCATTTCTTCGTCTGTGGGGATTACCAAAGTTCTAACAGTTGCACCCTCAGCAGAAATATCTTTTTCTTCACCGCGAATCTTGTTGAGTTCTGCATCCACTTTGATGCCCATAAACTCCAGCCCCTCGGTAATCATTGCACGCATCATCGCAGTGTTTTCACCGATACCTGCAGTAAATACAATGGCATCCAGACCGCCCATAACAGCCGCATAGGCACCAACATAACGCTTTACGGTGTAAGCAAACATTTCCAGCGCCAGTTTTGATTTTTCATCGCCTTCGCTCGCAGCCTTTTCCAAATCTCTGAAGTCGCTGCTTAGGCCCGAGATACCAAACACACCGGACTGCTTGTTCATCAGGTCGTTCACGCCTTTTTCATCCAGCCCCTCTTTTTCCATCAGGAAGGTGACAATTGCCGGGTCAATATCACCGCAGCGGGTACCCATAGCCACACCTGCCAAGGGAGTGAATCCCATGGTGGTATCTACGGATTTACCGCCGTCTACTGCGGTAATCGAAGAACCGTTACCTAAATGCAAGGTAATAATCTTCAAATCCTCAGGCTTCTTGCCGAGCATATCTGCTGCTCTGCCGGAAACATACTTATGGGAAGTTCCGTGGAACCCGTATCTTCTAATCTTGTGCTTGGTATACATTTCATAAGGAAGTGCATACATATATGCCTTTGGAGGCATGGTCTGATGGAACGCGGTATCAAATACACCAACCTGAGGTACATCCGGCATAATCTTGGAACATGCCTCGATGCCGATGATGTTTGCAGGGTTGTGAAGCGGAGCCAGTTCTACGCATTGCTCCAGCGCTTCCATAACCTTGTCGTCAATCACAACAGAACCACTGAAAATTTCACCGCCGTGAACCACTCTGTGACCAACTGCATCAATCTCTTTCATATCAGAGATCACACCAACCTCTTTGTCGGTCAGCGCCTCAATAACCATCTTGATGGCATCTGCGTGGTCTTTCATCGCATCAGTACGAACAAAGTCTTCCTTACCGCTTACCTTTTGGGTGAGTTTGCCGTCGATGCCGATTCTCTCACACAAACCTTTTGCCAGAACTTTTTTAGTATCAATGTCAATAAACTGATACTTCAAAGAAGAACTCCCTGCGTTAATAACTAAAATCTTCATTTCTATTCCTTCTTTCTCTTAGTCATTTGCCTGTGCCTGAACACAAGTAATTGCTACAACACCTACGATATCCTCTGCACTACAACCGCGGGACAGGTCATTGACCGGCTTCTTGATACCCTGAGTGATAGGACCGTATGCTTCTGCTTTTGCCAGACGCTGGGTCAGTTTATATGCGATATTACCCGCATTGAGGTCAGGGAAAATCAGGACATTGGCTTCCCCTGCAATGTTGCTGCCCGGAGCCTTGGACTTACCAACAGAGGGAACGATTGCCGCATCCACCTGCAGTTCGCCGTCGAGTTGAATATCAGGGCGTTTTTCTTTTGCCAGTTTGGTTGCCAGTTGCATTTTGTCAACCAGTTCGGATTTTGCACTGCCGTATGTAGAATAAGAGAGCATTGCAACTTTCGGTTCTGCCTCTACCAAATTCTTAAAGGATGCCGCACTGCTGATTGCAATCTCAGAAACTGCATCAGCATCTGGATTTTCATTCAAACCTGCGTCGGAATAAATAAAGGTTCCTTTTTCACCATATTCACAATCCGGAACAACCATGACAAAGAATGCAGAAACCAATTTAGTACCGGGTGCAGTTTTGAGAATCTGCAATGCCGGACGCAACACGTTGGAGGTAGAGTTCACCGCACCTGCAACCATGCCGTCTGCCGCATTGCTCTCAACCATCATAACACCGTAATACAAAGTGTTCAGCATGGTTTCCTTTGCTTTTTCAAGGGTCATTCCCTTTGCTTTTCTCATTTCATAGAACCTATCTGCAAACTCGTCCAATTTGTCGGACTTTGCAGGGTTGATAATCTCAACGCCGTTTAAAGAAATGTCACCGGCAGTTGCCTTAATCTTCTCTTCATCACCCAACAGAACGATATCACAGATATCTTTTTCAACAATCATGGATGCCGCCTGAATGGAACGGATATCCTCACCCTCTGCCAACACAATTCTTTTTCTGTCGGCTTTGGCTCTCTCAATGGTTCTTTCCAAAAAATTACTCACAATATTTGCCTCCCAAATCTAAACTTACGCCCAATATTATACACCACCCATTTTTATTTTTCAATAGGTAAATGAAAGAATTTACAGATATTTTGGCAAAATTTTCTCCTATTTATTCTGTCTTTTGTGTTACAAAACAAACAAAACCAACATTTGTCTGAAAAAAATCTTTGTTTTTGTGATTTTTTCTTTGAAAAAGTGTTGACTTTGTATTTTAGTTGTTGTATGATAAGAGTATCAAGTCAGGAGGGTTTAGAGATGAAAAAGGTTTATACTGCTGATATCCCTAAAACAAATCGTATTCAATTATTGATTGATGATTTATATTCCGGCACCCCGACCATTGAGTCAACCCGTGCCGAGATTATTACAGAAAGTTATAAAGAAACCGAAGGACTGCCCATTCATCTGCGCAAGTCACGGGCGTTTCGTGCCATCTGTGAAAAATTGCCGGTGGTGATTCGTGATCACGAATTGATTGTCGGTTGTAACAGTTATGTGCGCAGAGGCTGCCAGACCTTCCCCGAATTCTCCAACCAATGGTTGGAGGATGAGTTTGACACCGTAGCAACCCGCAGTGCCGACCCGTTTTATATTTCAGATGAAACCATTGCAAAGTTAAAAGAAGTACATAAGTATTGGAAAGGCAGAACCTCCAGCGAACTTGCTACCTCTTTGATGGCGCCCGAGGCTTTAACCGCCATCGAACATAACATCTTTACGGTGGGCAACTACTTCTACAACGGAATCGGACATGTCAGTGCGGACTATGCCAAGGTACTCAAAATCGGCTATCAGGGTATTTATGACTACGCCAAAACCGAGCGTGATAAGTGCAAAATCTATGATGCTGATTATACCACCCGTTACTACTTCCTGACCTCGGTGATGGAATCCTGTGAGGCAGCAATTCTTTTTGCACAGCGTTATGCCAAAGCCGCACGTGAATTGGCAGACAACTGTACCGATATGACCCGTCGCAGCGAACTCAATACCATTGCAGAGATTTGCGAGCGGGTGCCCAAGCACGGTGCACAAAGTTTCCACGAGGCTTGTCAGTCGTTCTGGTTCATTCAGTTGTTGATTCAAACCGAGTCCAGCGGTCACTCCATCTCTCCCGGACGGTTTGACCAATATATGTATCCCTATTATAAAAAGGATATCGAAAGCGGAAAGATTACCCGCGAACAAGCACAAGAGTTGATTGACTGCGTATGGGTTAAACTCAACAGCCTGAACAAGGTACGTGATGCCTTGTCTGCAGAAGGGTTTGCCGGTTATAGCATGTTCCAGAATCTGGTGGTCGGCGGTCAGGACATTCACGGTCTTGACGCAACCAACGACTTAACCTTTATGTGTATTTCCGCTTCCATGCATGTAAATCTGCCTCAGCCCTCACTTTCTATGCGGGTATGGAACGGAACCCCCCACGAATTGATGGTCAAAGCGGCAGAACTTACCAAGACCGGTATTGGTCTTCCTGCTTATTATAATGATGAAATTATCATCCCGGCATTGATTTCCAGAGGACTTTCCCTGGAAGATGCCCGCGACTACTGTGTCATCGGCTGTGTAGAGCCGCAGAAAGGCGGCAAGACCGACGGTTGGCACGATGCCGCATTCTTTAATATGCTCAAACCCATGGAACTGGTATTTTCCAACGGTGTAGACAAGGGCGTACAGGTCGGTCCCAAAACAGGAACTCTTCAGGAATTGGATACTCCCTGTAAATTTTTTGACGCCTATAAAAAACAGATGGCATATGCCATCAGCCTGATGGTAAATGCAGATAACGCGGTGGACACCGCCCATATGCAGCGTTGTCCTCTCCCCTTCTTATCTTCCATGATTACCGATTGTATCGGCAAGGGAAAATCCGCACAAGAGGGCGGTGCTATCTACAATTTTACTGGTCCTCAAGGTTTTGGAATCTCCAATGCGGCAGATGGTTTGTATGCCATCAATGAATTGGTGTATAAAACCAAGACCGTAACCTTGGAAGAATACGCAGATGCAATTCGCAACAACTTTGGTATGCCCTACTGTGATGCTTATGCTCAAAAACTGACGGTAGAGGTCATTAAGGAAATCGCGGCAAAAGGCTACGAAATTTCCGAATCCCAGATTGGGGAAATCTTTGCTCAGGTTAGAGAGAACAATATTGACTCTGAAAAGAAGAAGGCTTACCAAGCACTCCATGAAAAAATCAAGGCACTTCCCAAGTTCGGTAACGACCTTGACGAAGTAGATAAAATCGGGCGTGAAGTTGCCTATGCTTACACCCGTCCGGTGGAACAATACAAAAATCCCAGAGGCGGTATTTACCACGCGGGTCTGTATCCGGTATCTGCCAATGTTCCTTTGGGTTTGCAAACAGGTGCAACCCCTGACGGCAGGCTGGCGGGAACTCCCATCGCAGACGGCGTATCTCCCGCAGCAGGTTGCGACGTGAACGGTCCGACTGCGTCAGCAAACTCGGTCGCAAAGTTGGACCACGGCATTGCATCCAACGGAACCTTATTTAATATGAAGTTCCACCCCTCTGCATTAAAAGGCAGTTCTGGCATTGAGGCATTTATCTCCTTGATTCGTGCGTTCTTTGACCAAAAGGGTATGCACATGCAGTTCAATGTTGTCAGCCGCGAAACCTTGAGAGATGCCCAATTGCATCCGGAAAATTATAAGAATCTTGTGGTTCGTGTTGCCGGTTACAGTGCATTGTTTACCACCCTTTCCAAGTCATTGCAGGATGACATTATCAACCGAACCGAACAGGGAGGCTTTTAACCAAGATGACCGATTGTTTGAATGTATCCGGCAGAATTTTTGATATTCAAAAGTTTTCCGTCCATGACGGTCCGGGAATCCGCACCATTGTGTTTCTAAAAGGGTGCGCCTTAAGGTGCAGATGGTGTTGCAATCCCGAATCTCAGAAATCAGAAATTCAAACCATGATACAAAACGGGAAAGAAAAAATTATCGGTCGGGATGTTACGGTCAAAGAGGTTCTTGACATCGTGAAACAGGACGCTCCTTATTATAAACGGAGCGGAGGCGGCATGACTCTTTCCGGCGGCGAAATGCTTTGCCAAAGTGAATTTTCTCTGGCACTTTTAAAAGCCGCAAAAGATGCCTCCATCAACACCGCTGTGGAAACCACAGCATTTGCCCCCTTTGAAACCATCGAGCGGATGCTTCCTTATATAGATACTGTTTTGTTGGACATCAAGCATATAGACAGCAACAAACATAAGGAGTTTACCACCCAATCCAATGAGAGAATCTTAGAAAATGCCGTTAAAATTGCAGAAAAGGCAAACCGGCTGATTATCCGCACACCGGTCATCCCAACCTTTAACGATACGGAACAGGAAATTGCTGCCATTGCCAAATTTGCGGCATCACTTCCCGGCGTTACTGAAATCCATCTTCTGCCTTATCATAACTTTGGAAAAGACAAGTATGAGGGGCTTGGCAGAGAATATTTAATGGGAGACCTTCCTTCTCCCGATGAAACACAGATGGAAACACTCAAATCCGTGGCAGAGTGCTACGGCTTAACCTGTAAGATAGGAGGATAGGACGATGAACCACGAACAATTTATGCAAGATAAGATGCGGATTGTGCAGGAACTGGTTCCCGGTAAACAGATTACTCTGGCACATATCATTGCAAATCCTGATGACATTCTTTACCGGAAACTCGGTCTGGACCCTGCCATTGACTATGCCAAAACCGCTATCGGGATTGTCACCATGTCTCCGGCAGAAACCGCAATCATTGCAGGCGATATTGCCATCAAATCATCCGGCGTGGAACTGGGGTTTGTAGACCGGTTCAGCGGAACCTTAATTGTGACCGGAACCATCTCCGATGTAATGGCATCTCTGACCGCTTTGGTGGACTACTGCCGTGATGTCCTTGGCTTTACCGTTTGTCCTATAACCAAAACCTGATGAAAAAGTTAATCTTAATGGGCAGAAGCGAAAGCGGAAAGACCACTCTAACGCAGGTCCTACGGGGCGAAGAAATCAATTATGATAAAACCCAATACATCAAGTTTGAAAACACCTTAATTGATACACCCGGAGAATATGCCCAGACCAATCATTTGGGCAGAGCGTTAGCACTTTATGCATACGAGGCTGACATTGTTGGGCTTTTAATCAGCGCTACCGAACCTTACTCCCTCTTCCCTCCTTGTGTGACCTCCATGTGCAACCGCGAGGTCATTGGAATTGTCACCAAGGCAGAACAAGAGGACGGGAACCCAGACCGCGCTGAAAACTGGCTCCGGCTCAGCGGGTGCAAAAAAGTATTTCGCATCGATTCTGTCACAGGATTTGGAATCAACGAATTGATTGCTTATTTGAACCAATAAAAAAAGACAGATTTCCACAGAAAAAAACAGAAAATCGGTTGACTTTCCAAATACTATGTAGTAAAATGTAAATAATGAATCAAAATTTTAGAATAGAAAGAATGGAGCGATGACAATGGATATCAATTCACAAAATGTGGAGCAGATTGTCAGACAGGTGCTTCAGGAAATGAGTGGAAAGACCGGCGCAGTAGCACCGAGCGCTTCTTCCTCTGCGATTCCTGAAAAAAGCCGTGTCGCAATGCTGACCGCCCTTGAAAAGTATGAAATCAAAGAATTCCCGATTCCCGAAATCGGCGATGATGACATGCTGGTTAAAGTGGAGGGTTGTGGCGTCTGCGGAACTGATGCTCACGAATTTAAGCGTGACCCGTTTGGTCTGATTCCGGTGGTACTCGGTCATGAGGGAACCGGTGAGATTGTAAAGATGGGTAAGAATGTCAAAAAGGACAGTGCCGGCAAATCTTTAAAGGTTGGTGACAAGGTAGTTACCAGTATGATTTTTGCCGATGACCCCAATATCACCATGTATGACTTAAACAAACAGAATGTTGGTCAAGGTTCAGAGATTTACGGTCTTCTGCCGGATGACGACATTCATTTAAACGGTTGGTTTGCAGACTACATCGTGATTCGTGGCGGGTCTACCGTCTTTAATGTCAGTGATTTGAGTCTGGACGAGAGAATTCTCATTGAACCCAGTGCGGTTTTAATTCACGCAGTAGAGAGAGCAAAGACAACCGGAATCCTCCGGTTTAACAGCCGCGTTGTAGTTCAAGGCTGCGGGCCGATTGGTCTGATCTGTATCGCAATCTTAAGAACCATGGGTGTTGAAAACATCGTTGCTGTAGACGGCGAAGAAAAACGTTTAAACTTTGCCAAAGAGATGGGTGCAACCGGTGTTGTTAACTTTAAAAACCACAAAGGTATCGAGGAACTGACCGAGGCAGTCAAAGACGCATTTGGCGGATACCTCTGTGACTTTGCATTCCAGTGTACCGGTTCTCCTATCGCACACAGCAACATCTATAAATTCATCCGCTCCGGCGGCGGACTTTGCGAGTTGGGATTCTTTATCAATGGCGGCGATGCCACCATCAATCCCCACTTTGATATTTGTTCCAAAGAAATCACCACCGTGGGTTCTTGGGTTTACACCCTGCGCGATTATGCAACCACCTTTGATTTCTTAAAGAGAGCAAAGGGAATCGGTCTTCCTATGCATAAATTGATTACACATAAATTCCCGCTGTCTGAGATTAACGAAGCACATATCACCAATCTCAAGATGGAAGGCTTAAAAATTGCAATAATTAATAATTAAAAATATATTTTTGGAGGTAATGAAACATGGCACAAGAAGCATTAGGTATGGTAGAAACCAGAGGTCTGGTAGCCGCAATTGAGGCTGCTGATGCAATGGTAAAGGCTGCTAACGTTGAACTGATTGGCACCGAGAAAATTGGTTCCGGTTTGGTAAGCGTTATGGTTCGCGGCGATGTTGGTGCAGTTAAGGCTGCTACCGAAGTTGGCGGCAGTGCTGCTGACAAACTGGGTGAACTGGTTGCAGTACATGTAATCCCGAGACCCCACAGTGATGTTGAGAAGATTCTTCCCAAGTTCTAATAGGCGGTGACCCTGATGGCTGAGAAGAAAACAACATCCAAAAAGCCGGCGGCAAAACCCGCTTTGGCTGAAACAATTCCAAACGAAGTAAAAGTAACAAATCAAATTAAGGAGGAAAAGAAAATGTCACATGAAGCATTAGGTATGATTGAAACCAGAGGTCTGGTAGCCGCAATCGAGGCTGCAGATGCAATGGTAAAGGCTGCAAATGTTGAACTCATCGGTACTGAGAAAATCGGTTCCGGTCTGGTAAGCGTTATGGTTCGCGGTGATGTTGGTGCTGTTAAATCTGCAGTAGAAGCAGGCGGCAGCGCTGCATCCAAACTGGGTGAAATCATCGCTACTCACGTAATTCCCAGACCACACGGTGATGTTGAAAAGATTCTGCCGACCTTGAAATAATGACCCTTCACAAAATTTTTAACGGAAGGTGATTTCAATGATCGTTGGTAGAGTTGTTGGCAGCATCGTTGCCACCCGCAAGAACGAAAACTTGCTGGGAAACAAATTTCTGATTGTAGAACCGTATGACAATATGGCCGGAAGCGGCAGAATTGTGGCAATTGACAACGTTGGCGCCGGTATCGGCGAAAATGTTCTGGTTGCCACCGGCAGCGCGGCCCGTATCGGTTGCGGCATGGACACATCCCCTGTGGATGCTGCCATTGTCGGTATTATTGATGACGCTATCGGACTGGAGTAACCTATGCAATTAGAAACATTGTCTCAAACATTGCAGGAACACGGCATCGTCGGAGGCGGCGGTGCCGGGTTTCCCGCCTATGCAAAACTGAATAAACAAGCGGATACTATTATTCTAAACTGTGCAGAGTGTGAACCTCTGTTTCAGGTTGATCGCCAGATTCTTGCAGAGTACGCCTTTGAAATCATCAGCGCCCTGTCTATGGTTGCTGACGCCGTTGAGGCGGAGCGTGCCATTGTGGCAATCAAGCCATCCTATAAGGATGCGATTGACGCAGTGAATTTGGCAATGGCGGCATTTCCCAAGGTATCCCTCTCCTTCCTGCCTGAGATTTATCCGGCAGGGGACGAAGTTGTGCTTACCTACGAAACCACCGGCAGGATTGTGAAACCGGGTGACATCCCGATTTCCGTCGGCGTGATTGTATTTAATGTAGAAACCATGCTCAACATCTACAAAGCAGTCAATGACAACACTCCTGTCACTCACAAGTATGTGATGGTTGCCGGCGAGGTGGCTTCTCCCTCTGTACTCTCTGTGCCTTTGGGCATGAGTGCCAAAGAGGTTGTGAACCTTTGCGGCGGTTCCACCGTCGAACAACCCGCCTACCTGATTGGCGGACCTATGACGGGAAGAATTGCATCCCCTCATACCTTAATTACGAAAACAACCAATGCGGTCATTCTTTTGCCGCAGGAACATTATATAGTAACCCGAAAGACCGTAAAAGCAAACATTGGAATCAAGCGTGCCATGAGCGCATGTTGCAGTTGTCGGATGTGCACCGACTTGTGTTCCAGAAACCTTTTGGGGCATCCCATTGACCCGCAGGCGTTTATGCACGGAATTTCCCAAAACAAAGTCATAGACACCAAGGCATTTTTGGACACCTTCTACTGCTCCCAATGCGGTCTTTGTGAGATGTACTCCTGTATGCAGGGGTTATCTCCTGCCACCTTAATCAACGAATACCGAACCGGTCTTCGTAAAAAAGGGATTCTCCCCGATAAGGAGAATGCAGCCTTTCACGGCGTTTCGGATAAGCGTGCGTATCGCACCATACCGGTTTCCCGCCTGACAAGACGGCTTGGTCTTAGCAGGTACAACAAACCGGCACCTCTGACTGAACGGGAAATCACTCCCAAGCGGTTGACGATTCCCTTAAGCCAAAGTATTGGTGCTCCCTCTTCTCCTATGGTGAAACAAGGAGATGTTGTAACGAAGTCTATGTTGATTGCCACATCCCCCGAGGAAAAACTCGGCGTTGCCCTCCACTCGCCTATGGATGGCAAGGTGATCGCAATCAACGATACCCATATTATTATAGAAAAGAGCAGGAAGTGAAACTATGACAAATGCAATCGGAATGGTGGAATACACCACCGTCTCCACCGGCATACAGGCGGCAGACACTCTGGTGAAAACCGCAGCCGTTGAGATTATTGAAGCACAAGTGGTTTGTCCCGGTAAATATATTGTGATTATTTCCGGCGAACTCAGCGCCGTACGTGCATCGATTGATGCCGCTAAAATACAATACGGAGAAAAACTGGTAGACAGTTTCGTGCTGGGCAATGTCCATGAGGGTGTCTTCCCTGCTATCTATGCCACTACCCAAGTGGAAAATCCGCGTGCTATGGGCGTGGTTGAAACATTCTCCGGTGCATCTGCGATTGTAGCCGCGGACGCCGCCGCAAAGACCGCCAATGTTACCTTGGTAGAACTTCGGCTTTGCAGAGGCATGTGCGGAAAATCCTACCTGATTATGACCGGTGAGGTCGCAGCAGTGCAGGCAGCGGTGGACAACGCCAAAGCCGCATCGGGAGATAAAGGCATGTTACTCGATTACTCCATCACCCCGAATCCTGACCCCAAACTTTGGGAAAAAATACTTTGATTATCGTAAGGAAAGGCAGTTGAACTCCTATGAAAATAGATGAAAAGCAGATTCAAGAAATTGTAAAAAATGTATTGCAAACGGTGGCAACTCCTGCTAGTGTATATGAAAACGCCCGCTCCTTCAAAGGTGTATTTAACACCATGACAGAAGCACTTGAGGCGGTAAACAAAGCATACAAGGAGTTCCGCTCCTATACTGTTGAGCAGAGAGAACAAATGATTGCTAAAATTCGCGAATTCACCCTGAATGAAGCCGAAGAAATGGCAAAACTTGGTGTCAGCGAAACAGGCATGGGCAGAGTGTCTGACAAAATCATCAAACATCAACTGGTTGCCAACAAAACTCCCGGCACCGAGGACCTCTCTCCCTCTGTGATGACCGGTGACAGCGGACTTACTTTGGTTGAGATGGCTCCTTTTGGCGTCATTGGAAGTATTACTCCCTCTACCAATCCCAGTGAAACCGTTATTTGTAATACCATTGGCATGATTGCCGGCGGGAACGCGGTGGTATTTAACCCCCATCCCAACGCATGCCAAACTGCCAACTATGCGATTGATTTGGTCAACCGTGCGATTCAGGAAGCTGGCGGACCTGAAAACTTAGTTGTTTCCGTCTACAAACCCACCATGGAATCCTCCAATGAGATGATGCAATCCCCCATCGTTAAGATGCTGGTTGCAACCGGCGGTCCCGGGGTAGTTCGGGCACTTCTTTCCTCTGGAAAGAAAGCCATCGGTGCGGGTGCGGGTAATCCTCCTGTGATTGTAGACGAAACTGCAGATGTAAAAAAGGCTGCCCGTGACATCGTTGCAGGTGCAAGTTTTGACAACAACCTCCCCTGTATTGCTGAAAAAGAGTGCTTTGCGGTAGATTCCATTGCAAGTGAACTGATTGCCGGCATGCAGGAAGCCGGTGCATATCTCATCAAAGGCAAGCAGATTGACGATTTGGTGAAACTTGCTCTGGTAGAAAAGGACGGCAAATACTCCATTAACAAAAAATGGGTCGGCAAGGATGCCGGTAAATTCTTAAAGGAACTTGGTATTGACTCCGACGCTCGTTTGATTATCTGTGAAACCAATGCACTGCATCCCTTTGTTCAGGTTGAGATGATGATGCCGATTCTGGCTGTGGTTCGGGTTCCGAATATTGACGATGCCATTGAAAAAGCGGTTGCAGCAGAGCACGGGAACCGTCACTCGGCACACATTCACTCCAAAAATGTTGACCACCTGACCAAGTTTGCCCGTGCGGTAGAAACCACCATCTTTGTAAAAAATGCTCCCTCTTATGCCGGCATCGGCGCGGGCGGTGAAGGCTATACCACCTTTACCATCGCAGGTCCCACCGGCGAAGGTTTAACTGCGGCACACTCCTTTACCAGACAGCGCCGTTGTGTTATGGTTGACGGATTACACATTGTATAACGGAGGACAACGATGAACGCATTAGGAATGCTTGAAGTATACAGTTTTACCACCGCGGTTTGCGCGGCGGATATTGCGGCAAAAGCCGCTGATGTCAAAGTCATCGCCTTTGACCGCACCAGGCCGGGCAGCGAACACGTTCCCGCTCCTCTGGTTATGCAGGTAAAGATTGAGGGCGACAATGCCTCGGTCAAAGCGGCAATTGAGGCATCCAAAGCGTATGCGGAGGACGAGGGCATGTACATCATTTCCAGCGTCATCCCCAGACCCGGAGACGGAACGGAAAAAATGGCATACCTGCTTGATGTCAACAAAGACAAATACAATAAAAAACTTCCCAAAACCTTTTATGGCACGGAAATCGAGGCACCTCAGGTTGATTTTTCCATTGGTTTGTTGGAAATCTCCGGTATGGTTGCGGCAATTACAGGTCTTGATGCAATGGCAAAAGCCGCCAACGTCAGCCTGATTCACTCCGAAAAACGGTTGGGCGGACGGTTGGTTACTTTGATTATCAAAGGCAGTGTATCTGCGGTTCAGGCAGCAGTAGAAGCCGGAGCAAAGGCCGCAGCACCGCTTGGTAAGATTCATGGGAAAGCCGTCATTGCCAATCCCCACGGTGAAATTATGAAGTACTTCGATTACGAAGTCTAAGTATTGGGGGTAGTATCATGTATGATTTAGAATTGATTCAGGCAACCGTAAAACGGGTTGCAAAAGAACTGAACTTGAATGCACAACCAGAGACAAAAGACGATTTTGTAAAAATCGGCGTATCTCAACGACACATCCACCTCTCTCGGGAGGACTTGGACATTCTTTTTGGCAAAGGCTATGAACTTACCCCCAAAAAGGTCCTGATGGGAAAAGAATTTGCCTCCAATGAGGTGGTGACTTTGGTTGGTCCCTCCTTAAAGGCAATCGAGAATGTACGAGTACTTGGACCGGTTCGAAAGAACACACAAGTTGAAATTTCCCGTACCGATACCTTTGTTTTAAAGGTCAGCCCGCCGGTTCGTCCCTCTGGGGAAATCAAGGGCTCTGAAAAAATTGTGGTTGTCGGCCCCAAAGGCAGTGTATATCTCAAAGAAGGTGTCATTATTGCCAACCGACACATCCACCTGACTCCGGAATTTGCTGATTCTTTAAACCTAAAAGATAACGACTTGGTTGACGTTGTCATTGACGGCGTAAAGCCAACCAAGTTCTATGATGTACAGATTCGGGTACGGGATGATTTTAATGTAGAAATGCATATCGACACTGATGACGCAAACTCATCCGGCTTGAAAAACGGTGATGTGGTACATATTCTCACCAAATAAGTTTGATACGGAGGTGCGACATGCTTGCACTTGAAAGACAGAAACGAATTTTGGAACTCTTAAACAGCGAGGGCGCTGTAATGGTCAGCCGACTCAGCGCGGAGTTGGGCGTGACCGATGAAACGGTACGGCGGGATTTGGAAAAACTCGAGGCTCAGGAACTTCTGCGCAGAACCCATGGCGGTGCTCTGCCGATTAATGAGGGCAGTTACGAACTCTCGTTGGAAAAAAGAAAGGTTCTTAACGTAGAGGCAAAGCAGGCACTCGCTCACAAAGCGGTAGAGTATATTGCCTCAGGCGATAGCGTTTTTTTAGACGCTTCTACCACTACTTTTTATATGGCAAAAGAAATTAAATCTATGAAGAACGTTACGGTCATCACCAATTCTTTGCGGATTATCAATGAACTTTCCGGCGTGGAAGGAATCAAAGCCATCGCCGTCGGCGGTATTCTCAGCAACAACCAATCTCTGGTTGGTTCTATGGCTGAAAACGCGATTAAGGAAAACTATTTTGCAGACAAAATGTTCTTTTCCAGCAAAGGAATCGGTGATTCCGGTATCATTCTGGAGGGGAACGAACAGGAGTGCTACATCAAGCAACAGATGATTGCAAATTCTCGTAATCACTATTATCTTTGTGACAAATCCAAGATTGGCAGAGTCGGGTTTATGAAACTCACCTCGTTTGAGCCGATTGAATACCTGGTCACCGATGCGGCATTGGATGACACTCTTTCTGCGGTTATGAGTGAAAATGATGTAACCGTAATCCAAATTTAGTAAATAATGATGTCGAAATAAACCTTAGGAGGAAAATGACATGTTAGTAAATATGAATGAAGTATTAAGACCGGCAAAAGCCAACCACTACGCAGTTGGACTTTTTAACGCCGTAAACCTGGAACTCGCCCGCGGTATTCTCAACGCCGCCGAAAGTTCCCGTTCTCCGGTTATCATGGGTACCGCAGAAATTCTGCTCCCCTATGGTCCCCTGGAAGAGGTTTCCTATTACCTGCTTCCCATGGCAAAAAAAGCCTCTGTACCGGTTGTTGTACACCTTGACCACGGTCTTACTTATGACACTTGTATCAAAGCGTTAGAACTCGGTTTTAGCTCTATCATGTACGACTGCTCTACTGACTCTTACGAAGAAAATGTTCGCAAAGTAAAAGAGATGGCTGACATCGCACACTCTTACGGTGCAACCATCGAGGGTGAGTTGGGACACGTTGGTGACAACGAAGGCTCTGCTGAGGGTAGTTCTCATCTGGCAGACCCGTCCAAATATTTTACTGACCCCAAACTTGCCAAAGACTTTGTAGAAAAGACTGGTGTTGACGCTTTGGCAATCGCAGTCGGTAATGCTCACGGCGCATACAAACTGCCCCCCAAATTGGATTTTGAGAGAATCCGCACCATCGCAAAAACTGTGGATGTTCCTCTGGTTCTCCATGGCGGTTCCGGTCTTACCGACAATGACTTCAGACAGGCAATCAAGGACGGTATCAGCAAGGTTAACATCTTTACTGACATCAACGTGGCAGCCGTTGAGGCTGAGTTTAAAAAGTTCTCCAGTATGGAAAAGGGATTGATTGACCTGATTCCTGCTGCGGTTGAGGCTGTAAAACAGGAAAGCCTTAAGAAAATGGAACTCTTCAGCAGTACCGGCAAAGCGGATATCAAGGCATCCTCTTCTTCCACGATTCCTACCGACAACTTGGAACTTTTGACCAAACTAGTTACTGAAGAAGTAATGAAATACTTAAAGAAATAAGAACAAAAACGGTTGTATCATTTTGATACAACCGTTTTTGGATTGTCATATGATGTCTTATCCTTGCATATACTTCCATTGAGTCTATATCATTTAGGGAGGCAATGTATGTGAGGTGTTATATCGAAGAGCGTACCATTGAACTTGCAAATTACATTATCGAACATAAATGTACCGTCCGCGAAGCAGCCAAGAAATTTGGAATTTCTAAATCTACCGTACATAAAGACATGACCGAACGATTAAGCAAAATAAATCAGTTGCTTGCCGTCCAGGTTCGTGAAATTCTCCTAGAAAACAAGCAAGAGCGGCACATCCGCGGCGGTTATGCCACCCGTGAAAAATACCGGCACCAAAAA
>JAZQFW010000031.1:0-8305 GCA_045539735.1 Ructibacterium sp.
ATCGCCTCGCAAATCGACGTATATTGTACCGACATTTTCTCTTGCCATCCAACTCACCCCCTTCCTTTTCTGTTTTTTATTTTATTTTTTTATTTCTTAAACGCCTGAGACACTGCCTTGAATGCCTCCATCTTTCTCCTCTTCATCTCCTCCTTTTGCTCCGGAGTCATTGCATCCATTTTTTCTTTTACCTTACCTGCCCAAAACATCTTCCATTCTGCTCTCTCTTTTTTCATCTGTGGGGTATAGCGTTTTAGTCGCTCCGGGTCGTTTTCTAATCGAAGAGACACCAAACGACCAAGAGGGCTATCTGGACCAAGACCAGAAAGAACAGCCATGAACTCTTGCCAGGACATATTCTCCCCGTCATCACCCAACAGTTTGTATCCTATGCCGTAAAATGACGCAACAATGGTGTCCCAGTCCATCAATATGTCATACCCGGGGTCATCTAGTTTGGGAGTTCACTGTTCACCTCGTCGTCTTTGATGCCCTGCCCTAAAACTAAAGATGTAACCGTTGTAATTAAATTCACTGTTGCTTCCATATCGAACCCCTCAATAGTGAATATTTTTTCTAATTCTTCATCTTTGAAAAGCATTCTCAAAAGGTCTGCGTAATCTCCGAAACTTGCCACCAAGTTCGGTTTTCTGCCTTCCATTTTTGCTCTCGCAATCTCTTTCTGCTCTTTGTCTCTCAATTTATTGAACTTATCCAGTATGATGATGACGCGAGGCACATTATTTGCCACCTTCACAATCACGTCGTCTGTTAACTGAACCTCTAAATATTTCAAATCAAATTGTTCTTGAATGTTTACTACTCTCATGGTCTAAATCCCCTTTCTTATGAAAAAAGGGCACTAAACTGTGCCCCCTGTTTTGTTGTTTAGTTTTCTGTTTCATTTTCAGTTTCATTTTCCGAAGTTTCCTCCGGTTCTATTCATGCCTGTTCTGTCTCGAATGTTGGAACACATGCGGAAATAAGTTTTACAGAAAGACCCTGAACACCTGTTGTGTCACCGCCTAAACTTTCAACCTGTGCAACATTTTTATCCATGATAAGAGACTCTCCGTCAGGCATAACATATTTGTATCTAACATACGCATCTGCTCCTAGAGCAAATTTCTTAGATGCAAGATAGTCGTTTCCGGCATCCCCGATGCAACGTTTTCCAGTCGTATCAACTTCTAATCCCTTCGAAGTAGCCATAGCATCTCTCCAACCGTGCATCTCCATCGGATTCCATTCTTCAGTACCTGTATCAATACTGATACTAATAGTCTCCATTTGTGCAACTGGTACCCAATTTGGTGCTTCTGCCCCATAACCAGCAATATCAACGAAGAACTCATTTTCATTAACAGGGAATACTCCCAATTCAATTTTTGCCATGGTTCAAAACCTCCTTTATACGAAATAGTAAAGGTCAATATCAATAGCCCACTCGCATATTCCATTCGCATCTCTTCCAGTCCAAATCGGTTCTTTATTCACTGGAATAATGAAATTGATTTTGTGTTCTCCGATTTTTTCATTTCTATGTCCTGTTTTTAACAGGTCATACAATTCAAAAGCGGCACGTTCTGAATCAATCGATGATTTGTTCCAGTAAACACGAACAACAAATGTGTTTTGTGCTACGATATCTTCCTTTCTCGGTTTTTTTGTGTCTTTGTTTGTTTTTCTATATACTGCAATGGATTTCTCCTGCGTTACTTCCAAAACATCAGAAAAATATCTGTTTGCTTTGAAATCTAACCCCTTGATGAAATTCATTACATCCTCTGTGTAAACCATAACTCTTCCCCCTATTCTTTCAATCTCTCTTCTAATGACTCTGCGAAAGCCTCGAAAGGTACATGCTCCCTCTCGCCGCCTGATAAGTATACCGCCCACCATTGTCCTCTCGCTCTACTGTTGTATCGCGTAGAAAATGAATCTACCGAGCGTTTATAAATATGGATATATGGTGTGCTGTTTGATACATACGCCTTATTCTTCAATTTCTTTGCTTTCATTGATTTCTGTGTTCTACCAGTTAAAAACGGCGTATATTCCTGTTCTTCAATATCGTCTGTCATCGCCAGTGCTGCATCATATGATGCGTCAACTACTGCCTCCTTGAATGGTTTTAAATCTATTTTCTTGACACCCATCAAAATCACCTACTTCAAAACCAATTTCACGAAATTCACTGTGCCATCTGGATTGTAGTTTCTGATAGCCTCCGCGACTTCATATGTTGTACCCATAACCTGAACACTCCCGCCGGATAATACCTTTAAACCCGGACAAAGATTACCGTCAACAAACGCCTGCGAACTAACAACAATTTCGCCCTCTTCTTTTGTGTACACCCGTTTTCCCCCCGTACTTTGGAAAATACAAACAGTTTCGAAATCCTGTGCATCAGGTGTTCCATCTGCTCTGATTTCTTCACCATATAATTCCCCTTTGATTGGAGTACTTGCACCTCTGATTAATTTAGGAAATTTCATTTACATCAACCCCCTATACCAACCAAAATTGCAACTCATCAGACCGCAACCTTTCAACAAAGCCACAGCCCGCGAATCAACAATTGTGTTGTTAATCTGTTGTGCACCCCTTGGTACTTCCAAAGTCATATTTACGCCGGCCACACTGTACGATTTCAGATTCATATCGAACAATTCACGGTTGTTATGATAGAAATTGGACTGGATAAGAACTGCCTCTTTTACCTTTTCCAGAGTTTTCTCCGGTAATTTTTCCAAGTATCGTTCTATGCGTCCAAAACAAATATCATCCACACAAATGGAGGCAGTACGGAGACATTCAACAGCCTCGCTTTCCTCCATCGCCGGTGTCATACCAAACGATTCAAAGTCTTTGTAATCTGCATATGTTCTCAATACTGCCACCCCCTCTATTCATCTTTCTGTTGTTCTTTCCCCTGTTGTTTTGCCTGTTTTGCTTGCTTTGGCTGTTTAGCCTGCTTTGCTTTTTTAGGCGGAATAAATCCTATAATTTTTCCCATATCACATACCTCCTAATTATTCTGCAGGTGCGTATGATGCGTAGATACCATTTGCACGTGCTTCGAAAACTTCGATAATGTTTTCAATACGGATTGGATAACTCCAACAGTCTTTTCTCTGTTGGTCCGGACTTAAAACTTTAGCGATGATGTCTAATTTTGTACCAACTGAACCAGCAGGAACGCAGATATAGTTGATAGCAGATGCTCCTTCTGCTTTGCTGTAGCCGTTTGCACCATCACGTCCTGTGTGTTTTTCGATTGCAGTCCAGAAACGAGAACCCATAACTTTGTGTACTTCAAAGTTTTCCATTACCTTTCTTGATTTTGTGGTATCCATATCGTCTACCATACCCTTGAAGTTAGGGTTTACGAAAAGTAAAAGTTTTGCATTAACTGCGTTGTTTTCTACGTGTGTCATACATTTACGAAGTGATGCGATTGCTGCTTCACCAGTAGTGATGTCTTCTTCTACCTTTGTGATTAAATCACTTGAAAAGATTTTTGCAATTCTTGTTGCGTCTGTTTCAGGACCTACATGTTGTTCCATCAAGTCAGCCATAGCCTCGTTGAATGCTCCACCAGATTTTGCTTCATCACGTCTATCGATGTCGATAGATGTTGCTCTTTCTGTTTCTGGAACGATTTCCTGATAATCGATAGTAACTGCACTTGATGGGTAACCATCAGCACTGTTCTTGTCGTAGTCTCCCAAACCAGTTGTAGAAACCTTTTTCACATAGTATTTTCCAGCCTCTTCGTGGAAAAGACCATCTGAATCCAATACAGATGTTACGGATTCTTTTGCGTATTTTCTGATTGCTGCAGGGATGTACACCTCGCGTAATTCAATACTGTTAATAGCCATAATTTAAACCCTCCTTTTTTATTAGATTCGGAGTTGTTTTTCGACCTCTTTTATCAATGCCGCTCTTTCCTCTGCCGTTGTGGCAGGTTTGGTATTGTTTCCAGGCTTGAACCCCGAATTGTTATTGTTATTGTTTTCGTTGTTTGCACTCGTGTTTTCGGTTTTTAGCCACGGTGCCTTTGTTGCTAAATCTTCAAGAACCGTTTTGAGTTTGTCTGCATCCACTTTTCCAGATTTGTCTACTGCATCTCCTAAATCGTATTTCATCATTGCTAATTTCTCGGTGTCGATGTTTAACGACTTAGCAGTTGCATTAACAACCGAATCAATGTTTGCTTGTCTCTCTCTTGCCTTGTAATTTTCGTTCTCTTTTCTCAATGTCTCCAATTCTTGGTTCACAGCGTTTTGTGCCTGTGTCTTGCTGTTTTGGTATGCAGAAATGATGCCGGAAATATCGCTGTCATCCTCCACGCCGTTACTCTTTAGAACTGACTTCATCAACCCTGGCAATCTCTTTTCGATGATTTCTTCAAACTTACCGAAATCAATTCCACCTGTGTTTGTGTTAGGGTTTTGATTCTGTTCTGTTGCTGTACCAGTACCAGCCGGATTTTGTACCTGGTTGTTGTTGTTTTGATTGTTATCTCCCATGAATAAATCTCCTTTCCGTTTAATGACCGTCGTCGTTTCCGTTTAATGACCGTCGTCTAATGGTGCGCCAGGGTTTCGAACCCCGTGCCTGTTGCCATATACCTATGACTGGGCCCGCCCGGATGCGCCACACCACGGACCCCCGGAGGGGTCGTTTTGGAGATTAAAGATAAAAGAAAAAAACACAAGAGGAGAAAAAACACTGAGCCTTTTCTGCTCATAGATAGTATGATTTAAACGGTGTAAACTGCCGGGTGCATTTTGGTGCATTTTGGTGCAAATAAAAAACCCCTCAATCATAAAGCGATTGAAAGGTTTTGTTGTTGCTCTGTTTAATTGTCCGAGTCTGTCATTTTCCATTTCGAGCAGGTATGATGTACCTTAAATCCAATGCGTAAATACTCAGCACATTTTTGTTGGAACTCTTCCTCTGTGTTACAGACTTCGTTGACAATTTCGTAGTAAAAATCATTATGTATTGCATATATACCATGTGGGCGCACTTTGCTAGCACAAAAAAGCAGAAACGCTTCCAATTCGCGCGGTGTTACCATACGCATTTTTTTAGCCCCTGGTACATACACCCAGACCTCTCCGTTTGGACCTGGTTTTGTGATATCAATGTTTGTAAATGATTGTTTTTTAGTTTTCATAGTATTCTAATCTCCTTTCATAATGCCTATAATGCCTTGAATGAAAATATAGGTTTTGCTCTGACACATAACGCCTTAAAAACTAGATTTGTATTTTGTTGCCTTATAGAAAAAACATATAAAACAAACAAAATCAAAAACTAACTTTTGAGGCAATGAGGGTTTTTGAGTGTGACTATACGTAAAAAATGGCTGTTTTACTATATAGTAATTTGGTCAAATCTTACGTATAGCCAATGTTGGAGGCTATTGATTCAAGGCATACTTTCATTAATCATCAATATCTATACCTTTAATATTTCCCCATTTACTGCCCCGCTTCTTTTAATCGTTCCTCCCAGCGTTTTCGCATTTGTGTGTATTTTTCTGGATATGCGGATTCTAGGATTTTGTATCGTTTTATGTTTCGTTTTAAATAGTTGATGTATTGTTCTTTTTTGTATCTTTCTTCTGCCTCTTTCTGTTCTCTCTCCGTCATAGGTCGGATGCTGTCTTCTACGGCAGGTGTTACTGTTCGAATCGTATCGCGACAATTTGGATGTAGAAAACCATTTTTGACAGCCTCTGATAGTAACGGATACGCATTGTCATCTGGCACCGGTCCGGTCGAATAGAAATCGTCATACATTATCACACCTAACCACGGAATGCATTTCGGGCAGGCTTCCCGTCTAGGTGCTGCATATACTAAATGGATGCCGTTTTTCTCTCGCTCCTCTGCTTCTTTTTCCAATTGTGCTGTATGCAAATCTGTGTTGATTGCGGTCTTAGCATATGACTCAACAGATACCGCCTTTCCATCTTCATATTGAATAGCCGGAATGTTTTTACCAGCAAAGTGCTCCAGTGCAGTTTCCACAGCCTCTCTCTTCAATCCTGTTCTGTTGCTGATTTCATTTACCATTTCGTTCATCCGTCTGGTAGCACCGGCAGGCATTGCTTTCAGTCCTTTTTCGATAGTCTCCACAGTCTTACTGTTACTATTTATAGGATGTCCGATATCGTCCGCACATTTGTTGATGATTTCGGATACATTCCATTCTTTCAGAAAATCGTTGACCTGTTTCTGAAATCTGCGTCGTAATCCAGGAGCAGAGGCGAACATCAATGCCACTAGAGTTTTGATGTCCTCCTCATCCTCTATTTCCTGCTCTTTTTCTGCTACTGTTCTTGCGATTTCCTGCATCATAGATGTACTTAGTGCACCAAGTGCTAACAGGTATTTTTCCAGTTGTTTTTTACTCGTCATAATCCATCACCTGCGTTTCAATACCAGAAACCAAACCCTGTTCTATTTTCAGACGCTTGATTTCTTCTTGTTTCCATTCCTCTGTCTTGCTGTTACCCCATAATTCTTCTACTCTCGCTTCGATAGACATCAAATTCACAGCCTTTGCCACAGTCGTAACCACTGAATCCATATCTGGTGCCGCGTACTCATCAAAATCAACAGACACACCCAAATTCAATACATCTGTATTAAATGCATTTTGTGCTGTTTGTTGTGCTGCAATAGATGTTCTCACTAACTGTTCGATTGCCCTGGATACGATGTTGATGACATTTCTTCTGGTATACAGTGTTGTTTTCTCTTTTTCTCTCTGTGCATCTGCATTTTCTGTTCTGCTTGTGTCATAACCTAATGTATATCTACTCATATACTTCTTAATTGCTTCGTCAACACCCATCATGTACGAATCGTAATATGCCTGATATTGTAACTGTTCGGATGATACTGTGATTTTATCCTCTGCATTTTGTTTTTCCGACCCGGCTGTTTTGATAAATCGATTATCGAATGGATTAGGCGGTGCAGATGGGTTCATTAACATAGAATCCGGTATGTATGTGTGAATCGCCGCTTTTCGCATTTCTTCTGGCAGTTTTGAAAAACATTCGTCGATGAAGTCGAAAATCTCAAATTTACTCATCAGCACACCCTCCGGGTACCCGTTGTGTCTTTTCGAATATTTCCACGCCACTGGAACCGCTAGACTGAAATCACCCTCCCAAGTGCATTCATTTTCTTTGAACGGCAGTGCCTCTGATGGATACATGGATGGTAACAGTTCGCGGTCGCTGTCTTTTTTAAATACTTTGACTTCGATTGCTCCTCTTTTGTAGATTTCGTGTACCTCATATTTTCCTTCTTTGATTGCAGTAATAAATGTTACTTCATGTACCGTTTTGTCTGCGTCTCTTTTGAATCTGCAGTCCGGATAGGAATACCAGCGAACAGACGGTGCGTTTTTTCCTTTGTCAAAATACACTTTGAATGCACCAAAACCGAACAACAACAAATCAGTAACAAATTCGTTGAAATTCACTCTAAAAGCGGAATTGTTTTCTACCTGTTCCCATAATTCTTGATGACTTTCATCTTCGGTTTTGATTTCATTTAATCCGGATGATACGATTTCAGCCATGATATCAACCATATCCTGCGGTACGGATGAATGGATTCTGCGAATTTCGCCACTGGATGGCTGGCACCCCCAAAACTTCATCGACTTGTTGTTTGATTGGTAAAACTGCAACAAATCTTCCTCTTTTCCGTTGTACCACACCAATGATTCAAAATAGATGTCATCCGGAATATCATTTTTTTGTACAGATACCCCTCTCCCGGTTGAACTTTCGATATATCTGTTTGCTCGTTTTAAAATATTATTGAATAATCCCATAATTGAAACCTCCTTTTATTTATGATTTTGTCCTATCATAGGAATATTTGGAATGAATGCATATTGACAGGCGTTCACGTTGTGGTCGTTTGCATCCTCTGGAACCCCATCTTTGTCAGACCAGGAATAAGAGTTCATTTCTTCGATGTATGAAGAACAAGAATCTACCACATAGAAATACCCCTGTGTAATCCATTCATTTTGCAAATCAATTCTTTCCCGCAGTGGAATTTTCCAACTGCCATTCATCTTATATAATGTGCCGTGTTTTCTCTTGTATTTTATCCACTCCGCTTGAAATCCAGCGTCCGCGCAGTCATACCATATACTGCGTATTTCTCCCCATTCCTTCCGGTTCTTTTCTACAAACTCAATGTATTTCTGAACAGTATCAGATGGTCCCCAAATCTCATCAATTTTGTTGTTA
>JAZQFW010000032.1:0-83453 GCA_045539735.1 Ructibacterium sp.
GATGAATTAAGAAGATATATTGATTACTACAACAACGAAAGAATTTCCATGAAACTAAAAGGAATGAGCCCGGTACAATACCGAACTCATTCACAAGGAATTTAATATTTAATTTTGTCTAAACTTTGGGGTTCACTTCAATCAATGATGCATCTGCCATTTTTATCATCATTTACGATAAAAGGAAGTCTTCCTGTGTAAGGCTATGTAAAAAATAGGTGATTGCCAAAAGGTCAGCACAACCGCCGGGAGATAAATTTTTGGCAATCAAGCAATCATCCAACTTTGCAATCTGTTCCTCGGTTGGAGAGGGAGTTGTTTCAAGTAAAGAACGAACAGAGTTTGCAGCAAACTCAGCGCCGACCGTCCCTCCTCTGTGGTAGAGGTTGGTATCCTTTACCGATGTAATTAAATGCAACAGAGCCAAACGTCCCGCATCGTTTTGGGAAAGACCTTTCTTAAGGCCGTCTTGGTAAATAGGAAGGCTAATACTTTTTACGGACTGAAATCCGCTTGCGACTTCCCCGCGAATTCCGGTAAGACCGTGGCTTAGATAGAGTTTTTCGCCGGCGGTGGAGCCGATCATGGATTGAAACTCTGATTTTACAGCAGAACGAACCATAGTTGCAGATTCGTCTAACAGATGGGTAAGGTCGGGTATCGGCGTTTCCGGTGTCCACAACCGCCCCAAGGCACCACACAGAATCCCCAAAGAATAGATAATTCCCTTATGGGTATTCACACCGTTTGTGACGCGGTACATGGTGCGTTCTGCCTGAATTCCTGCTTGCCTTAACAAAGAAAAAGTGTCTTCCGGTGTTCCATGTCTGGTGGATTGACCGATAGAATGAGCCTCAATGAAATAGGGGGTCAAAGCATTGGCACTTGCAAGAAATATACTCCTGTCCATATCGGTATGACTGCCGTTGTTGCGTTTGTCAACCAACCCGGGTTTTGGGGTGGTGTTTACTTCGTCAATCAAACTTTGAACTGCAAGTTCTGCAATGCGGTTCCTGTCTGCAACCAAAAAGTGATATTCCAGTATGGAATTGGTGGCAGTTTGTAATTCTTTTACTGAATGCAGACGTCTAGCGGCACAGCCTCTGCCGGGGGCACCGCAGACGATACAACCCCGCTCATGGGATCTGGTAAGTTTTGTGCCGTCTGTATCAAATACATCCATATCAAACAACCGCCCAAGTGGTGACAAGTCTTCAATGCCGGTGGTAATTTGTTTCAAAACATCCGCATCAAGGTTTACGGCAAAGAAAGCCTCGTATCCGGTGACTTCGTTTATGATTTGCCGATGCTGAATGACTGAAGACGCAATCTTTTCCTCCAAAGCAGCCAGCCCCGTTTGAAACCCGCGCTGAATCAGCGCAGAAGTTTTGATGGGGCCGGCAATATTCATGGTGAAGCATAGGAGCGGGCATTGAAATTTTTTTAAAAGTTCCTGTTGAAGATTTGCCCGTTTCTCCCGCGCGTGTAATACCTGCCAAAGCGTAACCTCTTGCATGACGGAAGGTCTCCTTTTATAAAATTAAATCCGATTGCATCTTTTGTTGTTCGTCGAGTTTTTTAAGATTTTTTTCCGCGTTTGCACCTACGCATCCAACCAACAGATAGCGTCTGCCAAAGCGGTCATAGATAAAGTGATGCAATAGATGAAAGTTTTCGATTTTTCCGGTATGACTGACATGGATTCTTGGGCCGGTGCAAAAGTGTTTCCGTCCGCCTACCGAGATATGGTTATTGTCTGCATAGGTGATAGGTAGGTCAGCTGCAATCATTTCATTGACCTGTTGTTCTAGTTGTGCAATATCGAATTCCGGCTTGGTTTCCGGAAAGGTAATCACAAAGCCGTGTCTGACATCATCGTGTCCGCAACGTTCCATATCGTAAGAGGGCATACAAAGTTCACACAAGTCTTCTGCACTGTGTGCCATCAAGCGATAGGGGAGAGAGTCATAAACTTTTTCGCGAATTTTTTGCGGTTCGGGTCCAAACAGGGTTGGACGTGCAATCAGAATTTCTTCTCCCACGCCAATGAGCAGATTGGCATTAAAACCAAGGAGCGGATAAACCAAATCAAAATGTTCCACAATCACTCGTTTGCCGTTGTGCAAAGCCTCATTGATGGCATCGGCAAGTACGCTCATTTGGGTAAATCCGTTTTCAAAGCGGATATCTACATGATAGGTGTGAGGTGAAAAATATCCCTCATCCTGTTCCAAAAGGGGAAGAGGACGAACATAAACACCGTCATCGTCATTGGTCAGTTCCAATCCGGGGAACATTCCGCGCAAAAGAGCACTTTTGCCGGAACCTGCTTCACCAATAATGCCAATCAGTTTGTCAAAAGGTGAAAGATAAAGTTGGGAGAGTTGCATTCCCAAGGCGTACATACGATGATGCCCGCGGGGGGCGAAATAACTGCTTAAATTATGGTTTCTTTGGCGTTCTTGCATAAGAATTCCTCCTAACTGAAAAGGCCTTTCGTTTTAAGATAGGTATAGGTTGTTTCAGGTACCAGATTCCTGATTGCTTCATAATTCCCCTTGTCCATCAAGGTGCGGACCTCACTTGCGCTAATAGGAACTTCCCCCTGAACATGACGGGGGAGTTCGTGAACCTCAATGCCAAATGCGGGCAACAATTTTTTTAATGCTTCGTTGTATTGTGCCGTCATGGGTGAGAATGGTTCTGTGCCGATATAACGGCGGGTGATGGAACACCGAGGTGCGAAGTAGTTGCCAAAAACCTCAATATCCAATCCGCATTGGATTTCCCCTGCCAGTTCCCGTTCCTTTAAGAAATAAGTTGGAAAAGTAGCAGAAGAAATCAGATAAGGACCGGTAGGGAGTACCGTCACATTCCCAAGATGCCGGCATCCCAGTGTTACCATCTCAAACCGGTCAATAAATGAAAAACGGCTTTTGTCTTCTGATAATACAAAGACATAAAGATGCTCACAATCCTTGGACGCGGTTGTGACAAGGGTTTGATGCCCTAGAGTAAAAGGGTTTGCATTCATAACGATAGCACCGACTGTACCGGAAGAATCTGGAAGCGGTAATCCGGAAATGAATTCCTTGATTCCGTCTTTTTGATTCTCCATCAGGAGCACCTCTTTGGTTTCTGCAATAGGATAGAAAAATAAGGATGTAAACATGGCACGGTTTTTGGGTTTGGTATATAAAAAGAGATGCCGAAATCCTGCTTGAAACGCCGCCTGCCTCAGGGCGGTCAATACTGTGGCCGTAAGCCCTTCCCCCTGTCTTTGGGAATCTACAGCAATGCATTTAAGGAGATTGCCTTGCCTGGAACCACAGGCAATCAGTTCGTCATTATCCCAAACAAGAACAGTTTGTTCCACGTTTTCGTCAGCGTTGAGTTCAGCACGCAACAGGAATTCTGTCCAAATTCCCTTTGTTTTTTTGCTAAACCGTGATACAATTTCGGTATTCATTTGCATCCCTCTTTTATGATTGGTATCATTATTATATAACAACTACCCCTGATATGTAAAGAAAAAAGGAAAAAATAATTGCTTTTTTCTTAATTGTGATATATAATAACCCTAGATTGTTATTATATCTTTGAACGATAGCGCAAAGAAAGGGGATACATACAGTGGATATTTTAAAGTGTGCGTCTGCCGGAACGATGGAATCCAGCGATGCCTATGTGGAAATTGAACCTGGCTCCGGCAAGGTGGAAATTCAACTGGAATCTGTGGTAGAAAGACAGTTTGGCGATGTCATTCGTAAAGCGATTGCAGATGTCCTTAGTGAAAAGGGCGTGAGTGATGCGAAAGTTCACGTGGTAGACCGCGGTGCGCTGGAGTGTGTGCTCCGTGCCAGAGTGGAAACGGCAGTTCTTCGCGGAAAGGGGGAAGCCTGATGTGTCGCAGTTTGTTATTCTTGCCCGGCAACAATCCCAATATGCTGATTAACGGGAACTGTCTGGGTGCTGATGCGGTTATTTTTGATTTGGAAGACGCAGTTTCTCCTCAGGAAAAAGATGCCGCACGGATTTTGGTTCGCAACACCTTTCGATACATGGATTTTGGCAGATGTCAAAGGGTGGTTCGCATCAATAGTGTAGATACTGATTACTGGAAGAAAGATTTGGATGCTCTTTTGCCCCAGCAACCGGATTTGATTCTGCTTCCCAAAACCGGATGTCCGGAAGATGTTTCTGTGGCGGATGCGTATATGACCGAAGTGGAAAAGCGGCTTGGAATGGCACAAGGTTCGGTTGGACTCATGGCGTTGATTGAAACTGCCCAGGGTGTAGAAAATGCCTATGCGATTGCTTCGTGTTCTGGCAGGGTAAAAGCGTTGTTTCTTGGTGCGGAGGATTTGACTGCAGATATGCAATGCAAACGAACCAAGGAGGGACGAGAGATTGAATACGCAAGATGTCGCTTGGTAACAGCGGCGCGGGCGGCAGGAATTGAAGTTTATGATACGCCTTTTACGGATGTCAATGATGATGCGGGGATTGTAACTGATGCGCAGATTGCCAAAAATCTTGGATTTAACGGCAAAGCGGCAATTTCTCCCCGTCATGTAGATACCATCAATCAGGTGTTTAGTCCGTCGCTCAAAGAAATTGACTATGCGTATGAAGTGATGGATGTGATTAAACGTGCCAAGGAACAAGGAAAAGGGGCGATTGCGCTTCATGGTAAGATGATTGATGCGCCCATTGTTGCAAGAGCGGAGCGAACCATAGCCATGGCAGAGGCTTTGGGAATGGACAGGAGGGGCTGTGATGAATAAATTAGTATCTTCCATACGGGAGGCAATCAGACTTTCTGGATTAAAAGACGGGATGACAGTATCCTTTCATCATCATTTGCGTAACGGTGATTTTGTGCTTAATATGGTGATGGAGGAAATTGCCAACCTTGGCATTCGTAATATCACGGTGAATGCAAGTTCTTTATTTGATGTGCATACCCCTCTGCTTGACCATATTAAAAACGGCGTTGTGACCGGCGTTGCGGCAGACTATATTGCGGCAGGCCTGGGGCGTGCATTTTCGGAAGGGATTATGGAACAACCGGTTGAGTTCCGTACGCACGGCGGAAGACCTAGAGATATTGCCCTTGGCAGAACGCCGATTGATGTAGCGTTTATCGCGGCACCGACGGCGGATTCCATGGGCAACTGCTCCGGTAAATACGGAAAGTCTGCTTGCGGAAGTTTGGGATATGCCTACGCTGATGCTATGTATGCCAAAAAGACCGTGGTTATCACCGATCATCTGGTTCCCTATCCTATGCAGGATTGGTCGATTTCTGAAAATAATATTGATTATGTGGTGACGGTGGATGCCATTGGTGACCCGAAGGGGATTGTGTCAGGCACCACGCGGATTACCCGTGACCCTGTAGGGTTGGTCATGGCTTCCCATGCGGTCAAAGTGATAGAGGCATCCGGACTTTTGCAAGACGGATTCTCGTTCCAGACCGGAGCGGGAGGTGCTTCTCTGGCGGCGGCAAAATTCTTAAAAGAGGTCATGTTGGAAAAAGAAATTCAGGGAAGTTTTGGCTTGGGAGGTATCACCGGCTATATGGTGGATATGCTCAAAGCAGGGTGTTTCCGCAGTTTGTTGGATGTACAATGTTTTGATTTAACAGCGGTGGAATCTTTGAGGGATGACCCGCGACATCAGGAAATTTCTGCTATGCAATACGCATCGCCCGGCGAGCGTGGTGCAGTGGTCGATAATCTGGATGTGGTTATTTTGGGTGCTACGGAAATTGATACCGATTTTAATATCAATGTTCATACCGATTCCAACGGCTATATTATGGGAGGAAGCGGCGGCCATAGTGACACTGCAGCGGGTGCGAAACTTGCGATGATTATTGCACCGATGTTCCGTGCAAGACTTCCTATTGTAACTGACCACGTAACCTGCGTGTCCACACCAGGGAAAGACATTGATGTATTGGTAACACAGGGCGGAATTGCGGTCAATCCTAAAAATCCGGAACTGTATCAACGAATCAAAGAGGCAGGATTACCTGTGGTGGATATTCATGAACTCAAAGAAAAGGCGGAACGGATTTGCGGTGTTCCGCAAACGCTTAGCAAAGGTCAGCGGGTGGTTGCTGAGGTAATCGGCAGAGAAGGTGACCTTTTAGACACGATTTACAGCGTGGGATAACAGGAGGAAAAGAAATGCGTGAAATCAATGCGACACAAATTACTGAAGTAGTTAAAAAACTGTGCATCGAGTCCAACTGTCATTTGGGACAGGATATCAAAGCGTGTATCAGTGAATGCTATCAAAAAGAACCGTGGGCGCCGGCAAAGGAGATTCTGGGACGCATCATCGAGAATTATGAAATCGCGGATGCGAAGAATCAACCGGTTTGTCAGGATACCGGGGTTGCCTGTGTCTTTTTGAAAGTGGGACAGGATGTCCATGTAACCGGTAGTATTACTGAGGCGGTCAATGAGGGTGTGCGCCAAGGCTATGCAGAGGGATATCTGCGTAAAAGCGTGGTTGCTGACCCACTCAATCGTGTCAATACCGGCGATAACACCCCTGCAATGATTTATACAGAACTTGTAGAAGGGGAACAGATAGAGATTACCGTTGCCCCCAAAGGATTTGGTAGTGAAAATATGAGCCGGATTGCCATGCTCCGTCCGTCGGATGGCCTTCAAGGAGTTAAAGATTTCATCCTCAAGGCGGTAGAAGAAGCGGGACCCAATCCTTGTCCGCCGATTGTGGTAGGCGTCGGAGTTGGAGGAACCTTTGATAAGGCGGCGTATCTTGCGAAAAAAGCGTTGCTTCGCCCGATTAATGAGAAAAATAAAACTCCGTTCTATGCGGAATTAGAACAGGAGTTGCTGGAAGAAATCAATGCACTTGGCATCGGTCCTCAAGGGTTTGGTGGAAAGACAACGGCGCTGGGTGTAAACATTGAATGGTTTCCCACCCATATAGCAGGACTTCCTGTGGCGGTTAATATCAACTGCCATGTGACCAGACATCAAACGGAGGTGTTATAAATGGCGATTTCGATTACTGCTCCCCTGAGTCGGGAGAAAGCAAGGGAATTAAAAGCGGGTGACAGTTGTCTGCTTTCCGGTGTGATTTATACGGCGAGAGATGCGGCGCACAAGCGTTTGTGCGAACTGCTTTCCAAGGGGGAAGAACTTCCCTTGGATATCAAAGATGCCATCATTTATTTTGTAGGACCGACTCCTGAAAAACCCGGACAAGCAATTGGGTCTGCGGGACCTACTACGTCCTATCGTATGGATGCGTATAGCCCGGCATTGATCGCAAAGGGTCAGACGGGAATGATTGGCAAGGGCAAACGCGGTCCTGAGGTGATTGTCGCTATGAAAGAGCACGGTGCGGTCTATTTTGGTGCCATTGGCGGTTGCGGTGCACTTCTTAGCAAGTGCATCAAAAAAGCGGAAGTGATTGCCTATGACGATTTGGGTGCGGAAGCAATCCGCCGGCTTGAGGTGGAGGATTTTCCTGTCACCGTGATTATTGACAGCGATGGAAACAACCTGTATGAAACCGGAAGAAAGGCGTATCTTGCCCAAACCGGACGATAACTAGAATAAGGATGTGAATCCATGGAAACGATTTATAAAATCAATCCCGAACTGGAGATTCCAATTTATCAACAGTTGGTAGACTCTGTTGCGACGGCAATTAAAAAAGGTGTGTTGGAATCAGGGAAAAAACTTCCTACCGTACAGGAAGTCACGGAGCAACTGGGAATTGCGAGGGGAACGATTAAGCGGGCGTATGATGAATTGGAGAGAGCGGGCTTAATTGAAAAGGTTCAGGGTAGAGGTACCTTTGTGTGTTATCGGCCTATGAATTCAGTCAGCCGGAAAGAACAGGCGATGCTGGCGATTGAGGATATGCTCAATCGTTTGGAAAATATGGGTTTTAGTCCTGCAGAAATCAATATTTTCCTGAATCTTAAACTGAGAGAACGCTCAGAAGAAGAGGCACAGGTCAAGATCGCTGTGGTGGAATGCAATCCTGAAACGCTGTCCCAGATGTCGGAACAACTGCGTCATATTTCCGGGGTGGACTTGTATTCCTACCTGATTGAGAATATTCAGCAATATCCGTATAAACTTAACGACGGATTTGATTTAATTGTCGCCACATCATCGCATATTGAATATCTGGAAAGTGTGCTTCCGGTGCGGAAGAAGAAGGCTTGTGTTGCTTTGAAACCTGCGACCGGTTGGCTTTCCCGTATTATTCGTCTTCACCATGGAGAGCGAGTTGGCATTATCAGTTATAGTCATCGGTTTGGAGAACTGCTATACAAAGCCTGCGAAACCTATGCAGAAAGTGCCATCATAAACAGACCGATCTGTCCGGAAACAGAGGGAGAGGTTATGGAATACCTGAAGAACAAAGATGTGGTGCTGGTTCCTAAATCCTTTGAAAAATACTTCAAACCCGCCATTGCAGAAGAAATTCGGCGTCTTGGCAGAGATGCGTTAGAGTGTCATTATGAGATGGATGAGGGTTCGATTCTTTATCTTGAGTCGAAAATCAAGCGAATGCTGGAAGAAAAAACGATTTGATACATCGCTGTCCGGAATTTTCCGGACGGCGATTTCCTGTTGTAAAAAAGTTTGGGAAATTATATTTTTTGTCTTGACAAATGGTATAACACATTGTATCATAAAGGTACATAACAATTACAGACGCTCTGTAAAAAAATGAGGTGCTTTTATGGAACAGCGGGAAAAGAAGGTGTTGGTTATCGGCGTTATTGGAGCAGATGTTCATGCCGTCGGTAATAAAATTTTATACCATGCGTTTACGGAAGCCGGTTTTGAGGTAGTAAACCTTGGTGTCATGGTTTCGCAGGAGGAATATATTGCGGCAGCAATTGAAGCAAATGCTGACGCAATTGTGATTTCTTCTTTATACGGACAGGGAGAACTGGATTGCCGCGGCATGCGTGAAAAGTGTGACGAGGCCGGTCTTTTGGGAATTCCCCTGTTGGTTGGTGGAAATATTGTAATCGGAAAGCAGAAGTTTGAAGATGTGGAAAAACGATTTAAGGCAATGGGATTTGACCGGGCGTTCCCGCCGGGTACCACGCCGGAAACCACAATTCAAGCGCTTCATGAACTTTTGCACATGGATGGTGAAGAGGAATGAAGCCTGTCTTGCTGATTGATTTCGGCAGTACATATACCAAACTGACCGCGGTGGATGTAGAGGCGGAAGAAGTTTTAGGAACTGCCGCTTCCTATACCACGGTACAGACAGATATCAACGAGGGTTTGTCAAAAGGGCTTACATTGTTAGAGCAAACCACAGGTAAACTTGAGTTTGATGCCTGTTATGCGTGTTCCTCGGCAGCGGGGGGACTTCGCATGGTGACCAGCGGTCTGGTTCCGGAACTGACCGGAGAGGCAGCAAAACTTGCAAGTCTTGGTGCGGGCGCCAAAGTGGTTGGGGTGTACGCTTTTGAACTTACTGAGGATGATATGGAAGAAATCCGTGCCCAAAAACCGGACATCTTTTTGTTGGTTGGCGGAACCGATGGCGGGAACACTGCCTGTATTTTGTATAATGCAAAGATGCTTGCAAGTATGCCGCCGGAATTTCCCATTGTGATTGCGGGCAATCGAACTGCAGCAAGAGAATGTGAACGTATTTTGGAGGGACACGAGGTTTACGTTTGTCCCAATGTTATGCCAAAATTCGGAGTGCTAAAGATTGAGGAAACCCAGAAACAAATTCGGGAAATCTTTTTAAATCGCATCATTCAGGCAAAGGGGTTAAGTAAGGCAACAGAACTTCTTTCTGATATCATGATGCCAACTCCGTCAGCAGTACTTCAGGCGATGGAACTTTTGGCAAAAGGACATGAGGACGAACTTGGTATTGGCGAACTGGTTGCGGTGGATGTTGGCGGTGCGACAACGGATATTTATTCCAT
Organism: Ructibacterium sp.; assembly: GCA_045539735.1. Classification (GTDB taxonomy): domain Bacteria; phylum Bacillota; class Clostridia; order Monoglobales; family Monoglobaceae; genus Ructibacterium. The sequence goes on from JAZQFW010000032.1 coordinate 9,971, forward strand.
TGCAGACGGTATGCCGAAACATATGAACACGGTCTATAAAGGTCTTCCTGAACCTTATGCAAAGCGGACAGTAGAGGGTGACATTGGAATGCGCTACAGCGTGCAAGGAATTGTAGACGCGGCGGGCATCCAAAGAATTTGTGAACTATCTCATCTGGAAGAAGAGAAAGCGCTCACGTTAATTGAAACATTGAAACAGAACACGGACAAGGTACCAAACGGTGAAAAAGAACTGGAAGACTTGGACTTTGCGTTGGCATCTTGTGCGATTGAAGAGGCGGTAGGGCGTCATGCCGGAACCATAGCAGAAACCTACACGATGATGGGACAGACCTTTGTGCAGGAGGGTAAAAATCTGACACAAGTCAAACAAATTGTGGTGACCGGCGGCAGTTTGATTCATACGAAGCGTACAGATGAAATTGCAAGACATGCACTCTACTCCCAAACGAATCCGGCATCGTTGCGTCCCAAAAACGCCGATGTCTGGGTTGACCGAAGATATATATTAGCGGCAATGGGGTTGCTTTCGTCGTATTACCCCAAAGCGGCACTTAGAATCATGAAAAAGGAGCTTGAATACCATGGATATTCAAAATAAGCGTATTTCTGATGCAGAATTTAATCAACTGCGCCAAGAGGTTTTAACTCAATGGCCTACCGGTAAAGATGTGGATTTGGAGGAGGCGGTTGCTTACCATAAATCCATGCCGGAAAGCCGGAATTTCTCTAAAAAATTATTGGATGCCAAGCGCGAAAAGCGTACATTGGTTCAGCCCCGTGCGGGGGTTCCGGTGATTGAGGAACATATTAAACTGATGCAATATCTGGAACAGGAAGGAGAGGCAGACTTACTTCCCTCCACCATTGACAGTTATACCCGCCAGAACCGCTATGAAGAGGCGGAAAACGGAATTGCCGAGTCCTTGCGGTTAGAGCGTGCTATGCTTAACGGTTTCCCTGCAGTGAACCACGGTGTTGAAAACTGCCGTCGGGTTGTAGAGAGTGTTAATGTGCCGATGCAGGTTCGTCACGGTACTCCCGATGCCAGACTTTTGACCGAGATTACTTACGCCGGCGGATTTACCAGTTATGAGGGCGGCGGCATCTCTTATAATCTTCCCTATTGTAAAAATATCCCTATGGAGCGTACCATCAGGGACTGGCAGTATGTAGACCGTCTGACCGGATTGTATGAAGAAATGGGTGTGTCTATCAACCGTGAGCCCTACGGACCTTTGAGCGGAACTCTGGTTCCCCCTTGTATTTCCCACGCGGCGGCTATCATTGAGGCGTTGCTTGCAGCGGAACAAGGTGTTAAGAACATTACCGTCGGCTATGGCCAGTGCGGAAATCTGGTTCAGGACATTGCGGCGATTCGCGTGTTGGAAGAGTTGACCGATGAATATCTCCAAAAATACGGCTATCAGGGCGTGGAAGTCACCACGGTTCTCCATCAATGGATGGGCGGTTTCCCCGCAGACGAAGCAAAGGCATTCGGCGTTATCTCCTCTGGTAGTTTGATTGCGGCGCTTTCTAAGGCAACCAAAGTGATTGTTAAGACTCCGCATGAGGCAGTAGGTATTCCCACCATGGAAGCAAATGCGCAGGGACTTCGTTGTACCAAACAGGTGGTTAACATGATGGCTGACCAGAACTTCCAGAGTGCAGAACTGGAAGCCGAAAAAGAAATTATCCGTCAGGAAACCCGTGCGATTGTGGATAAGTGTTTCGAATTGGGTATGGGGGATATTGCAGTTGGCGTATGCCGCGGTGTCGAAAGCGGTGCGCTGGATGTTCCTTTTGCGCCTTGCCGTGCCAATGCAGGTAAAATGCTTCCCTGTCGTGATAACAACGGAGCGGTTCGTATTCTCAACCCCGGAAATCTGCCCTTCTCTCAAGATTTGCTTGATTTCCATAAGGCGAAAATTGAAGAACGTGCAAACTGTGAAAATCGCAAGGCTTCCTTCCAGATGGTCATTGACGATGTGTATGCGATTGGTAAGGGTCGGTTGGTAGGTCGTCCCAGATAAGAAAGGATTGGTGTAACATGAAAATAATTGATCTTGTATGTTCTCCGGGACGTACCGGATTCTATTTTGATGACCAGCGTGCCATTAAACAAGGTGCAGGTCATGATGGTGTATTCTATGTAGGTGAACCCGTGACCGAGGGATTTCGTGCAGTCCGTCAGGCAGGCGAGTCTATCTCCGTTATGCTGATTTTAGAAGACGGTCAGATGGCATATGGTGATTGTGCGGCAGTACAATATTCCGGTGCCGGCGGCAGAGATCCGCTGTTTTTGGCAGAGGATTTTATTCCGGTCATTGAAAAGTATATCAAACCGGAACTGGTAGGCAAAGAAGCAGATGACTTCCGTGGTCTGTGTGCAATGATGGAAGACATTCAGATAGAGGGTAAGCGTCTGCATACCGCAATCCGCTATGGTGTATCTCAGGCAATTTTAGATGCGGTTGCTAAAGCAACCGGCAGAATGATGTGTGAAGTTGTAGCAGATGAATATGGTTGCAGCGTGTCTGAAACCCCCATCCCGATTTTCACTCAATCCGGTGATGACCGGTATGACAATGCGGATAAAATGATTATCAAAGGCGCACAGGTTCTTCCCCATGCCCTGATTAACAATGTGGATACCAAACTGGGTCGCAACGGTGAAAAACTGGCGGAATATGTGGCATGGCTACGTGACCGTATCTTGGAAAACCGGACGGATGAGAATTATTCTCCTGTGATGCACATGGACGTGTATGGCACCATCGGTGCCGCATTTGGTAATAACAACTACAAGGAAATGGCAGATTATATTCAAAAACTGGGTGAAATCGCAAAGCCGTTTAAACTCCGTATTGAGGGACCTATGGACTGCGATTGCGACAGAGAAACACAGTTGACCGCTCTGGCAGGTCTTACGAAAGAATTGGACGACCGCGGCTGTGATGTAGAACTGGTTGCGGACGAATGGTGTAACACCTTAGAGGACATCAAACTCTTTGCCGATCACAAAGCCGGTCACATGGTACAAATTAAGACACCGGATTTGGGCGGTATCAATAACACCATCGAGGCAGTGCTTTACTGTAAAGAAAAAGGAATCGGTGCATATCAGGGCGGCACCTGTAACGAAACCGACCGCAGTGCGCAAGTTTGTGTGCATTGTGCTATGGCAACCCAGCCGGCACAGATTCTGGCAAAACCCGGTATGGGCGTGGATGAAGGTTACATGATTGTGTATAACGAAATGAACAGAATTATGGCAATCCGCAAAGCCAAACGCAAATAATACAAAGAGAGCATCTTCAACGAAGATGCTCTTTCTTGTTATTCTGCGTAATTGTAGACATATTTTGATGGCGAGGTACCAATTACTTTTTTAAACGCAACAGAAAAATGTTTATAGTCATGATAGCCGCAAAGTTCAGCAATTTCCTCCAGAGTGTGATAGCCTGCGATGATTAACGAGGCCGCATGATTCATCCGCCGTTTGATAACATATTGCTTGGGGGAAAGATGGAACTCCTGCTTAAACAGTTTTCTAAAATAGGTGTCGCTGATATAAGACTTTTCTGCCGCAGTTTGAAGAGAAAAGTCTTTTTTCATATAGTTTTCATCAATATATTGAATGGATGCTTTGAGTTTGGAAGTATGCTCGTAGGACTTCTTGTTGTCATGGTAGAGTTCAGCAAAAATCTGATTCAGCAAAGAGGAGGCATGATGCTTATAGGAAATGTCTTTTTGATTCCAGCACTCCAGTATTTTGTAAAATAAGACCTTATATTTTTCGGGCTCACTTGGGAGAAACCGTTCAATTTCGTTACTGTGGTACTGAAAGGATTTAAAGTGCACCACAATCAAACAATCCCTGTTTGAAATCCTTGTATAGTCCACATTGGAGGGGAAAAAGCCAATGGAGTTATCCGAAAACTCCAGTTGCGTTCCGCCAAACTCAATGACAGTATCAGCGTGTAAACGAAAGGAAAGCGCGTCAAAGTTTCGTTTGAAATTATATTTTTTGGTACTTCCCTGATTGAAAGAAAGAACGTCCAAAATCTGGAATCCCATAGTTTCTTGCTCGAAAATCACGAATTACACCTCCAATATTGATAAAATTATATTATTTCTGTTTCGAAAAATCAACCTATATGCTCGAATTTTGGGTGTGAAAGAGAAAATTCATATGCTAAGATAAAGAAAAATATAGTAAATTCATATTGAGGTGTGAGTTATGAACCAGTCTATCAAAGAGATGATTTCTGAAACTGTCAATCTTTGTTCCAATCCATCCGAACTTAAAATTACCGATATTCGGGTAACTAACATTAACGGTGCCCCGAAACATTGTCCTCTGATTAAAATTTATACCAATCAGGGCATTGTTGGTTACGGCGAGGTCAGGGATGCATCCAGTGCTACTTATGCCCTGATGCTCAAATCCAGATTGGTGGGGGAAAACCCCTGTAATGTAGATAAATTGTTCCGCAGAATCAAGCAGTTCGGCGGTCATTCCCGTCAGGGCGGAGGTGTATCCGGCATCGAGATTGCCCTGTGGGATTTGGTAGGGAAAGCATGGGGCGTTCCTCTTTGGCAGATGCTTGGCGGTAAATTCCGTGATAAAGTAAGAATGTACTGTGATACCGATGTGGACGGAAAGCATACAGGAACGGATATGGGTCACGCATTAAAGAAGAGAATGGAACAGGGCTTTACATTCCTTAAAATGGATTTGGGCATTGAACTGTTGCTGGATGAGCCGGGTTGCCTAAACGCTCCTGTCGGATTTTTAGAGGATATCAAAAAGTATTCCATGAAAGCAATCAACCATCAAAAGGGTTCTGTTGACATGGATATGATGCTTGGAAAGAACTATGAGGTCTTTACCATTCCGCATTATGCAACCGGCGTCCATCTAACCCAAAAAGGGATGGATTATCTGGAAGACTATGTCAAACAGGTGAGAGAGGTCATCGGTTATGAAGTTCCCCTTGCCATTGACCATTTCGGACATATCTGCATTGAAGATTGCATTATGTTTGCAAAGCGTCTTGAAAAGTATAACATTGCGTGGATTGAAGATATTGCACCTTGGCACTATACCAGCCACTATGTGAAGATTGCCAACGGATGTCATGTTCCTATCTGCACCGGCGAAGATATTTATCTTGCAGAGAATTTTGAACCTCTGATGCAAAGCGGCGGAGTTTCTGTGGTGCATCCTGATATGTTAACTATCGGCGGTGCAATGGAAATGAAGAAACTTGGCAATCTGTGTGACAAGTATGGTGTTGCAATGGCAATTCACATGGCAGAAAGCCCGATTGCATGTATGGCGGCAATTCATGCGGCGGCAGCGGTTCAGAATGTACTTGCGGTTGAATTCCATTCTGTGGATATTCCCTGGTGGAATGATCTTGCCATCGGTATTGATAACCCGCTGTTTCAGGATGGATTTGTCAATGTGCCCAGCAAGCCGGGTCTTGGGATTGATGCCCTCAATGAAGAACTGATTGCCAAGCATATTCATGACAAATATCCCGGACAATGGGAGTCCACCGATACATGGAATAAAGAATGGGCAAACGACAGGGAGTGGAGTTAATATGAAAATGAAAGAAATTGAAAAGGTCTGCCTGGGTCAGTTTGAGGCCAACCAAGACCTGTTTCAAACCACCGTCAAAGACAATATCAATAAATACAGAAAAGGCAATAAAACCATAATCCTAAAAGATGAAAACGAGACACCGTGCTCCGGTGTTAAAGTCAAGGTAACGCTGAAAAATCACGCCTTTAAGCACGGTGCGCATATCTTTATGCTGGAGCAATTTGAAACCGAGGCAGAAAATCAATATTATCGTGACCTGTTCCCTCAGTATTTTAATCTTGCAACCATTCCTTTTTATTGGGCGGGTTTGGAACCGGAACAGGGCAAACCGAGGTTTGATGCGAATAGCAAAAATGTCTATCGCAGACCCAGCATTGACTTGTGCCTGAACTACTGTCAGGAAAAGGGAATTGATAGCAAAATTCATTGCTTGTTTTATGATAAGTTTATTCCTGACTGGCTGCCCAAAGAAGATGCGGAACAAATGAAGCAACTGTATGAACAACGGTTTCGCCAGATTGCAGAACGATATGGTAACGGTGTGATGTATGAGGTTGAGGTCATCAATGAACTGTTGGAAACGCATGGTTGGAAGACCAATAGCGTAATCAGCGACACTAAGGATGCGCTTGAGTGGGCGTTCGGATTGGCACAAACGTATTTTCCTGATGATGTCTTGATGATTAACGACGGAAACTTCATCCCTGAAATCGGGAAAAAGACCTATCGGCATCCCTATTATATGTTGATTGATTCCGCCCTTGCCAAAGGGGTTCGGATAGACAAAATCGGAATCCAGAACCATATTTATATGGGTCTGTTTGATGGACAAGATATTCAGGAGGTTAAAGAACATTATGACCCTGTGGCAATCCTCAAAGGTTTGGAGGTTTTGAGCGAATTTGGCAAACCTCTTGAAATTACCGAAATTTCGATTCCAACCCTCGGTGAGGGACAAGAGGCGGAAGATATGCAGGCGGAGGTGCTTAAGTATTTGTATACCCTTTGGTTTTCCTCCAAAAATCTTGAGGGGGCTGTTTACTGGAATTCGGTAGACAATACGGCGTGGGCGTCTCCTGCATGGGATGAAAACCGACTCCGTGCAGGAATCCTGAATCGTGATTTGACACCAAAGAAATCCGCAATCATGCTGAAAAAACTGTTTCAGGAAGAATGGCATACCGAACTTGAACTTATCAGCGATGAAAACGGTCAGATTTCTTTTGATGGATTCCATGGAGACTATGAAGTATGTATCCACAGCAAAGGGGAGAGTACCTATTGCGTCAATCTTGATAAGAATAACCGAGAGGTAGAACTGCTATGCAAGAGTTAACAATTCGATGGATTGGACAAAGCGGATACCTCCTATCGGATGGAACAACCAAACTTTGTATTGACCCCTATCTTTCCAATGTGGTTGATAGGATTGCAGGCCGCGGAAGAATGGTCAAAGCACCCATGCAGCCGGAAGCGTTGCTTTGTGATGCGGTGATTTGTACCCATAACCATCTTGACCATGTGGACATTGATGCCATCCCGTTGATGCCAAAAGAGAATATGCTCTTTTTGGCACCGCAGGATGCAGAGGCAAAGTTGCGTGAGTGCGGCGTAGTCCACTATCAACCATTTGATGAGGGAGCATGCGTAAAGATAGGCGAATTTTCCCTGAAAGCGGTATTTGCAGACCATTCAGTTCCCGCGGTAGGTGTAGTTGTAAAACATAAAGGAATCACTCTTTATTTTTCCGGCGATACCGAGTATCACAAGAAACTGGAAGAACTTGCAAAGGAAAATATTGATGTCATGTTCATCTGTATCAATGGCAAACTCGGAAACATGAGTGTGGAAGAAGCGATAACGCTGACCCGAATCATTCAGCCAAAAGTTGGAATACCCAGCCACTATGGAATGTTTGAAAGCAATACAGAGAATCCGGAAACGTATACCTCGCAACTTGCTTGCGGATATGAGATGGAATATAACAAAGAATACAAGATTACGGAGGTGCTGAGCCATGTTTGAGTTAGCGGGAAAAACTGCGCTGGTGACCGGTTCTACCCAAGGGATAGGACTTGCCATTGCCAAACTTTTAGCAGAGCATGGTGCCAAGGTTTTTGTCTCCGGTGCCACAAGCGAAGAGAAATGCCTGTTGGCAAGTCAGCAGATGCCAAATTCTGTGGCAGTCAGAGCCAACTTGTTACAGGAAGATGAGATAGAAAAGTTATATGCAACTACGGGGGATGTAGACATTCTGGTGTTAAACGCGTCCATTCAGTATAAACGCGATTGGGATAAGTTTTCTATGGACGAATATGAAATGCAGATGGACTGCAATGTAAAGAGTTCCTATCTGCTTATGAAACGTTATGTCCCCGGCATGAAGGAAAAACAATGGGGGCGGATTGTCACCATTGGGAGTGTCAATCAGTATAATCAGCACCCTGAACTATCGTTATACGGCGTAACCAAAGCGGCACAATTAAAGATGGTGCAGAATTTTGCGCCTCTTTTGGCGCCGTATGGAATCACGGTCAATAACATCGCCCCCGGTGCCATCAACACCCCAAGAAACGAAAAGGCACTCAGCGATACCGGGTTTAAAAAGAATCTGGAGCAAAATATTCCTTGCGGATATGTTGGAATGCCGGAAGACATTGCGCCCGCAGTATTGCTGATGTGTTCGAATGAAGGCCGATATATCACCGGCGCGGATTTGGTGATTGACGGCGGAATGCACCTAAAATAAAGGAGAGAATACCATGCGTTTTAATGTAAGAGAAGAAATCATAGCATTGACCCCGCAGTGGAAAGGGGAACGCTTTGCAGACGGACGTCCTAAGGTGGAAGAGAAGTATTTAAAAGCATTAAAAACATTGACATTGGAAGAGGTCTGGAAACCTATTTTTGTCAAAGGCTATGAAAGCCAGTTTGAGGGAAGATTGCATACCCTGCACAATGACGGAAGAAAGTTAATCGGACGTGCGGTGACTGCAACCTATTGTCCGTTCCGTCCTGATCTTGATAAGGTGGTCAAAGATGTCGGTCGTGCCGAGGGAAGAACAGGAACCTACAATCAATGGGTGATTGATAACCTTGAGGAGGGGGATGTTCCGGTCATTGATATGTATGACAAAATTTACAAGGGAACCTTCCTTGGGGGAAACCTCACCACTGCATTGAAAAACAAAACCAAGAATGAAAACGGAGGTGCTGTCATCTGGGGCGGAATCCGTGATACCGAGCAGATGAAAAAGGTGGAGGACACTCAGGTGTATTATCGGGGAATCGACCCCACTCCAATTCGTGATTTTATCATGACAGGGTATAATACAGCCACCCGAATCGGCAATGCCATCTGTCTTCCCGGTGATGTGGTTTTTGGTGGCGGCGGCGGTGTTTTGTTTATCCCCAGCCATCTGGTTGAGGAGGTAGTCGGCGGTGCGGCAAAAACGCAGGTGAAAGACTTGTTTGGATTTGAGATGATAACCCTAAACAAATTTACCACCGCACAGATTGACAAAAATACATGGACCAAAGAAATGCTTGATTTGTTGATGGAGTTCATTGAAACCGATGACAGAGCGGTTGAATACAGAGGACTTGATTGGTCTTTAGAATATGACCTTGCCATCAACGGTGATCCAAGCGATACCCAGTCTGCATTATAAGAAAAAACGTCTGTAAAAACCATTGTTTTTACATACGTTTTTATTGATTTGTGTATTCATTTGTGATACAATGAAACCAATACAGGGAACGGGGTTTTACATATGGAAAATAAATTGTACGGAAAAACTATTATCTGGAATGGAGATTCTATTTGCGCAGGGGCGGAGGAGACCGGAAACTGGGCAACCAGAATTGCAGAACGCAATCAAATGGAGTGTAAAAACTATGCCGTCGGCGGCGGTACGGTAGCCGAGGGGTTGCCGATTTTATCAGGAGGGGTGGTGCGCCATTCGGTGTCCCGTACCCTTGATGAGATGTACGAGGAATATCCCGAAGCAGACTATATTATCTTAGAGGGCGGCACCAATGATGCGGATTTGTTTGAAGATAGCGAAGGACCGTCCAAACTTGGTTCTTTTGATCCGGAAAACTTCAGTGGTGAGTATGACAGAACCACATTCTGCGGTGCGTTGGAAAGTGTGTTTTATCGCAGCGTGAAATACTGGAACGGAAAGAAAATTGGTTATATTGTTGCACAGAAAATGGGAGATTTAACCCGTTCCAGAAGAAAGAGAAGACTCTACTTTGACAAGGCAGTGGAAATCTGTAAAAAATGGGGAATTCCATATATTGATTTGTGGGAGGGATGTTACCTTAATCCCTGTCTTCCTTGGATGTATCATTAAAACTGCAGAGGAAAATTGTAAAGAGAATATCGGCTATTATAAAGATAGTCAACACTTGACCGGTCGTGGCTATGATGTAACTGCAGAACTAATTGAAACATGGATGAAAACACTGTAAGGAGGAATTTGTGATGGATGCCAATTTGTATACAAAGATAGATGCTTTGATCGAAGAAAAAGAAGAAGAACTGGTTTCTAAGGTGATTCGGCTGATTCAAATCAACAGTTCTGAGGGAGAACCCCTCCCCGGTGCACCTTTTGGCAAAGGCCCCAGAGAGATGCTGGACACCGTGCTGGAGATGGGGAAAGCAGACGGCTTTGCTGTTACAGATTACGGCGTCGGCGTTGTCAGCGTTGCAATGAAAGAGGGGCAACCTGACCTTGGTATCTGGGCACACGGTGATGCGGTCCCTGCAGGAGATGGCTGGAAATTCCCGCCCTATCAGGGAACAAGATACAAAGATTGCATCATAGGCAGAGGTGCTACTGATAACAAAGGGCAACTGGTATCGTCATTCCTTGTGCTTAAAATACTCAAAGAATTGGGGGTGGAACTTAAGTACAACCCTGCTCTCTATGTGGGAAGCAACGAGGAATCCGGCATGAAAGATATGAAAGGTATCCCGGGAAACCCGGATGCCAAAGGGTTTGTTAACGTATGCACTCCGCCAAGACTCTCCCTTGTACCGGATGGAAATTTTCCGATTGGTTACGGGGCAAGAGGACTGACAGGATTTTATTTTAAAAGCAAGAACCCGCTTCACTCGATGACTTTGACGGCGGGATTGGATGAGACGCCGGGTTTGGCAACCGCTGAATTGGAGAACGCCGATATTCAGGATACATTACCTGATTGCAAGGTGGAGCAAGGGGAGGTCACTAAGGTTACTGCATTTAGTCAGCCTCGGCACACCACAAATCCTGACCCTGACGGGAATATGATTACGATGCTGACCTCTGCACTTCTTGGAAGTGAAGCAGTACATGAGGACGATAAAAAGATTCTGGAATTTTTCCGTGAGGTTTCTCTGGATATCCATGGTGCTATGTTTGGGCTTGATGTGGAGAGTGAACTGATGGGACGCACCATTGTTTATGCCAAAACCATAACATGCAAAGACGGCTATCCGGAACTTGAAATCCGTCTGCGTTATCCCGTTGAACTTACGCATGATGAAATGTTAAAACGCCTCACTCAAGTTTGTGAAGAGCGAGGATTTGTTTTGAAAGAAAACCCCGGTCATACTCCCTATCTCAGACCTATGGATACAGAGGTGGTAACAACCCTCAAAGAGATTGCCAATGCGGTTACCGGCGAGGACAAAGAACCGTATGTCAACGGTGCTACTTACGCACATTATCTCCCCAATGCTTATATCTATGGAATGCAAGGTAACCGTCCGCCGGAGGATTTCCCGAAAGGGAGAGGCGGTGCCCATGGAATGGATGAAGTGGTGTCGATCGAACGGTTAAAGACTGCGATGAAGATTTATGCAAGGGCCCTTTTGGCACTGAATGAAATAGAATGGTAATTGGATCATAAGGGCAGACTAGTAAAAGAGGGAGGCGGAAATTCATGGAGAAAACGTATTTGTGTATTGACTTAAAGAGTTTCTATGCCTCAGTTGAGTGTGTGGAGCGGGGGCTTGACCCCCTGACCACCAACCTTGTGGTTGCTGATAGTTCCCGTACCGAGAAAACAATCTGTCTTGCAGTCACGCCGAGTTTAAAGGCGTATGGAATTTCTGGCAGGGCACGCCTCTTTGAGGTTGTGCAAAAGGTGAAAGAGGTCAATGCGCTTCGCAAACAAAAAGCACCCAAGGGAAGATTCAATGGCAAATCCATAGATGTAACGGAACTCAACATGGACCCCTCGCTGAAAGTGGATTATCTCATTGCACCGCCCAGAATGGCACGGTACATGGAGGTTTCTGCCAACATTTACAAGGTTTACTTAAAGTATGTATCCCACGAAGATATTCTGGTCTATTCCATTGACGAAGTGTTTATGGATATTACCCCCTACCTGAAAACAGCGAACAAAACACCCCGCGATTTTGCAATGACCATCATTCAAGATGTGCTCAAACAGACCGGAATCACCGCGACGGCAGGGATTGGTACCAATATGTATCTTGCCAAAGTTGCCATGGATATCACTGCGAAAAAAATGCCACCCGATAAGGATGGCGTAAGAATAGCAGAACTTGACGAGATGAGTTACCGCAGAGAACTATGGAATCATCGCCCCATCACCGATTTTTGGCGGGTGGGCAAAGGGTATGCCAAACGGCTGGAAGAACATCGGATGTACACCATGGGGGATGTTGCAAGAGCCTCTATGACTCCGTATGGCAGACTGACCTTAAAAAAGCAGTTTGGCATCAATGCTAAACTTTTGATTGACCATGCGTGGGGGTATGAACCCTGTACCATGGAAGAAGCAAAGGCGTACACGCCGGAGAACAGAAGCATCAGCACAGGACAGGTGCTTCAGGAACCCTATACTGCCCAAAAGGCAAGGATTATTGCCTGGGAAATGGCGGAACTTTTATCGTTGGATTTGGTAGACAAAGGTTTGGTTACCGACCAGATTGTACTGACGGTTGGGTATGATATTGAAAATTTGAACAAGAACTATCATGGGGAAATTACTACGGATTATTATGGGCGTAAAGTTCCCAAACATGCCCACGGGACAAAAAATATAGGTGAGAGCACATCATCCACCAAAACGATTACGGATGCAGTTGTATCGCTTTATGATGAAATCATAGACGAAAATCTGCTTGTCAGGAGGATTACCATTGCAGCAAATCATTTGACGGCGGAATCTATGATGGAAGATAAGCAGGTGTTTGAACAATTGGATTTGTTTTGTGATTATGATGCCTTGGAACAAGAAAGCGCCCAAAAGAGAACAAGGCGTAAAAAAGAGAGAAAGATTCAAGAGGCAATCATCAACATCAAACAGCAGTTTGGTAAAAATGCAGTGCTGAAAGGTAAAAATTTAGAAGAGGGCGCTACATCCAAAGAACGCAATGAGCAGATTGGTGGCCATAAGGCATAAGGAGAGAAGAATGGAAAAGTTTCCCTATGAAGATATGCTTTTGAGGGCGTATCCCAATTATGAAATTGAAAAAGACTTTCCCGACAAGGTGCTTCGCGCGGCGCAGTTTGCTCCCTTTGCCGCGTTAACCGGATTTTATGATGCGGTAGAAGAAACTGCCAGGGTTACCGACCAAAGGGTGGAACTGGACATAGATACCGCGGAGGAATTGAATCGAGTTCTGCATGAGGTAAAAGAGCATCAAGGGGAAGATGTGCTTTATACCATAACCTATTTTGTGCCGGATGAGAAAAAAGAGGGAGGAACTTATGTCACGATAACCGACCGGATTTTGGAAATCAAGGAATATGAAAGATTACTGATTTGCGAGAGGCAAGGCGCTGTTTTAATACCAGATATTATAAAATTAGAGAGAAGAAACCCGTGATTATTTCACGGGTTTCTTTGTTTTATGCGTGTAAACCGCGGTACGGATTCCCCGTTGTGTATCACCGTTTCTTCCCACATGGAAGCAGGGCGGACCCAAATTTTATTAGAGTCTGTCACATCGCGATAGACTACCATGTCGCTCAAATCCTCCGAGTTTTTTGCAATACATAACACCTCATAGCGGTTTCCCTTAAAATGTTGATAGATACCTTGTTCAATCATGAATTTCACCTCTTGGATTTATTATAGAAAACAAAAGGAGCCTTGTCAATACGGAAAAAGACTTGAATTATCTTGCAAAATATGATATAATTTTTCATTAGTTTTTAAAATTCATCAAAGGTTGAGGTAATGCTAGTGTTTAAGAAATTATTTGCTCCCATCGACATGACGGTGGGAACGCCGTGGAAAAATATTGTGATGTTTACATTGCCTATGTTGATTGGCAACATTGCGCAACAACTTTATAATACAGTTGACAGCATTATAGTCGGTAAGTACATCGGTGATAATGCCCTTGCAGCAGTTGGAAGTGCGGGACCGATTGTGAATCTTTTGCTGGTTTTGTTTATTGGTATTTCCAGCGGTGCAGGAATTATGGTATCTCAGTACTTCGGTGCTAAAAACCGCGAGCGATTGTCCTATACCATCGGCAACTGTATCACAGTGACTGCGATTGCCTGTATCGGCTTAATTTTAGTTGCGGCACCATTGATTCGTCCAATTTTACTTATGCTCAATACGCCGGATTCTATCCTTGATGGCTGTGCTGATTACTTGATGATTTCCCTTGTGGGAATTGCAGGGTTGGCATATTATAACATTTTAAGCGGTGTGATTCGTGGAATGGGAGATTCCTTTTCCTCTCTGATTTATCTCCTTGTGGCAACAGTGATAAATATTATTCTGGACATTTATTTTGTTGCAAAAGTTCAGATGGGGGTTGCCGGTGTTGCACTGGCTACTGTAATTGCCCAGATAGTGTCGTCGGTTCTTTGTGTTCTTAAACTCAGCAGAATGACAGAGCACTTTGACTTTGGTTTTAAATTTTTAAAACCGGTTGGATCCTATGTCAAAACATTGGTTCAGTTGGGACTTCCCACAGGGTTGAATCAGGCAATTATATCTTCGGCAATGATTATGGTGCAATCCCTAACTAACCAGTTTGGGGAACAAATGATTGCAGCCAATGTTGTGGTCATGAGAGTAGATGGATTTGCTATGATGCCAAACTTTTCGTTTGGTATGGCACTGACTACCTTTGCAGGACAAAATGTAGGAGCGGGACTTTATGACAGAGTTACTAAAGGTGCAAAACAAGGGACGCTTCTTGCACTTAGTTGTTCGATTGTGATTACCACCAGTATTCTCTTGTTTGGAAGACACCTGATGGGACTTTTTACAGACACGCCGGAATTGGTAGAGTTGAGTTACCGCCTGATGACCATTCTTTCTGTTGCATACATTGCCTTTGCAATCACGCAAAGCCTTTCCGGAATCATGCGAGGTGCCGGCGATACTGTAACACCGATGTGGATTTCTTTGATAGTTACAGTTGGAATTCGTGTTCCCCTTGCGTATGGAATTTCTTATTTTAGCAGAACGCCAGAACTTCCTCACGGTATCTGTGAATGTATTCCAATTTCCTTATCGGTTGCATGGATCATTGGTGCATGTATCAATGCATTTTTCTACGTTCGGGGTAACTGGAAGAACAAAGCCATCCAATAAGAAGTAAAAGCAAGTCTTTGGGCTTGCTTTTCTTTCTTTTTTTGTGTATAGTAAAGAATGAACAGTTGTGATAGGATTTTTATATTATCGCAAACTACGCCCCTGTGCTATAATATCTTACGGAGGTGGATGTATGACAATACAGCAATGTAAATATGTGCTGAAGATTGCAAAGACGGGTTCGTTTAACGAAGCGGCAAAGCAACTTTTCATTGCGCAGTCGAGCCTTTCTGTCAGCGTCAAATCATTGGAACAGGAACTCAATATCAAGATATTTGAGCGTTCCGGCAACGGTGTTTATTTGACGGATGAGGGAGCAGAGTTCGTAAGATATGCCAGCCAGATTGCAGAACACACTGATTTTATTGAGAAACGATATTCCTCTCAGGATGTCCATCAAAGGTTATATGTAGCAACCCAGCATTATGATTTTATTGCCGATATTTTTGCAAAGATGCTGGCAGAAACGGAGGAAGAACATTACAAGTTTTCCCTGCGTGAAATACAAACCTATGATGTGATTCATGAAATCGAAACTGCGTATAGTGATATTGGCATCATTGCAATCAAAGACAATGATGAGGGTATCATGAAGCGGTATCTACATAAAAAGGGATTGACCTTTACACCTTTTGTCAAAGCCTCCCCCCATGTGTTTCTGCGCAAAGACCATCCTCTGGCGACACAAACCGAACTTACCCATGCTGACTTAAAGAATTTTCCCTATGTTTCCTATGCGCAGGGAGGTCATAATATCTCGTTCTTTACCGAGGAGATTATGAATGAACCTTACTGCGAGAAACACGTGGAAATCAGCGACAGAGCAACCCTTATGAATGTACTTCTGGTAACCGATTGCTATACCATAGGAACCGGCATCATGCCCTCTGCACTCAATCAGGGAAACATTGTAAGTGTTCCCTTGAAAAGTGAGGAGTTTTATACCATAGGGTATCTGCTCAACGCAGACAGAAAAATTGCGCCGCTCACCGAAAAGTTTATCCGTCTATTGGTTGCATCCACCAAAGATATTTCTTAAAAGGAGCGAGATTGACTATGAAAGCATTAGTCAAAAAATTTCCGGAGAGAGGACTTTGGTTGGAAGATGTTCCTGAGCCTGTGACCGGAAAGAATGATGTGAAAATCAAAATTCACAAAACTGCCATTTGTGGCACAGACCTGCATATTTATAACTGGGACGAATGGTCACAGAGAACCATTCAAACCCCGCGTGTGATTGGTCATGAATATGTGGGAGAAATTGTCGAAATCGGTTCCAATGTGACCAACTGGAACATTGGAGAACTGGTTTCCGGCGAAGGGCATATTGTTTGTGGCAAATGTCGGAACTGCCTTGCCGGCAGAGGGCATCTGTGTAAAGAAACTGTCGGTGTTGGTGTTAACCGTGACGGTGCCTTTGCTGAATATCTTGTCATTCCTCAGGAAAATGTGCGCCGTTGCGAAAAGGGTATTTCCGAGGAAATGTATTCTATCTTTGACCCCTTTGGAAACGCAGTACATACAGCCCTCTCTTTTAACCTGACCGGTGAAGATGTGTTGATTACCGGAGCGGGACCCATCGGTATCATGGCGGCGGCAGTTTGTAAGTTCGTTGGTGCCAGATATGTGGTGCTGACCGATATCAACGACAGTCGGCTTGAACTTGCCAAGAAACTTGGCATCCAGTATACAGTGAATACTGCCAAAGAGAAACTGTCAGATGTGATGGAACAAATTTCTATCAAAGAGGGATTTGATGTGGGGCTTGAGATGTCCGGCAGTGAAATTGCGCTTAATACCATGATTGACCATATGACTCATGGCGGAAGAATTGCGCTCCTTGGTCTTTTAAAGAATGACAGCAAGGTGGATTGGAGTAAAATTATCTTTAATGGTTTAATCTTAAAGGGGATTTACGGTAGAGAAATGCACGAAACCTGGTACAAGATGTCAGCGATGCTTCAGGGGGGTCTAGATATTTCCGGAATCATTACCCATCGCTTGGATATCAGAGATTATGAAGAAGGTTTTGAAGCCATGAACAGCGGAAAATCCGGCAAGGTGATTCTTGACTGGACTTCCTTGCATAAAGGAGAATAATATGAAAACAGCATTACAATATTTTAAACATACCTGCGAAACGATTGAGCAGGAAGGACTTACCAAAAACGAGAAAATAATTACCACACCGCAAGGTGCAAAGGTAGGACTTTCCGGTGGGAAAACAGTAGTAAATATGTGTGCCAACAACTATCTGGGACTTGGCAATAACCCTGAGGTTATCAAGGCGGCAAAAGAGAGTTATGACAATTGGGGCTACGGACTTTCTTCGGTGCGTTTTATCTGCGGAACTCAGGAATTACATAAAAAGTTAGAGCAAAAACTCAGTGACTTTTTAGGTACCGAAGATACCATTTTGTACTCCTCCTGTTTTGATGCAAACGGCGGTCTGTTTGAAACCCTGCTCGGTGAAGAAGATGCCATCATCAGCGACGAACTCAATCATGCCAGTATCATTGACGGAATCCGTCTCTGTAAGGCAAAAAGATTCCGCTATAAGAACAACAACATGGATGATTTGAAAGCCAAACTGGAAGAAGCCAAAGATTGCCGCATCAAACTGATTGCAACTGATGGCGTCTTTTCCATGGATGGTATTGTTGCTGATTTAAAGAGCATCTGCGACCTTGCAGATGAATATGATGCGTTGGTTATGGTGGACGACAGCCATGCGGCAGGATTCATGGGCGCGACTGGAAGAGGAACCGCGGAGCATTGCGGGGTTCAGGGAAGAGTGGACATCATTACTGGAACCTTTGGTAAGGCGCTTGGCGGTGCCTCCGGCGGTTTTACCTCCGGTAGAAAAGAGGTCATTGACCTACTTCGTCAACGTTCCCGTCCCTATTTGTTTTCCAACACTTTGGCACCGGCGGTTGCGGCAGGTTCCTTAAAGGTGCTTGAGATGATTGAGAATGATTTTACCCTGCGGGAAAAATTGTTTGCCAATACCAGATTGTTTGCAGAGAAAATTAAGGAAATCGGTCTGGAAGTTATGGACGGAGGGACCCCCATTATCCCTGTGATGCTCTATGATGAACATAAAGCGGTAGAGATGGCACGCAGGATGATGGAAAAAGGCGTTTATGTAGTTGCTTTTTCTTATCCGGTAGTTCCCAGAGGAAAGGCAAGAATCAGAACCCAACTTTCCGCGGCACTGAGCGAGGAAGATATCCTCTTTATTGTGGATTGTTTCAAGCAGGTCAAGGAGGAAATGGGACTTTAATTTGGAGGGAATCAATGAGCGCAATGATAATGCTTGTGATGGAAGTAATCGGCACCATTGCATTTGCCATATCCGGTGCACTGATTGCGGTCAGTTGCAGTTTGGACATCTTTGGTGTTACTTTTATTGGATGTGTAACCGCATTCGGCGGAGGAATTTTGAGAGACATTTTGATCGGTAATACCCCTCCCGGCATCTTTTCCAATATCAATATGCTGATGATTGCGGCGGCATCTTCCTGGCTGGTGTTTTTGCTTTCTTATTTTAATGCAGCGCACTTCAAATCCACAAGAGAAAAGGTAGAGCGAGTCAATAATGTGTTTGATGCCATAGGACTTTCTGCATTTTCGGTCATTGGAACCGAAATTGCTTGTGCGGCTGGATTTCAGGATAAGGCGCTTCTTTGCATCTTGATGGGAATGCTCACCGGTGTCGGCGGAGGGATTTTCCGGGATGTACTGGTTGATAAAACTCCCTACGTGCTGAAAAAGCATGTGTATGCACTTGCGTCTATCATTGGGAGCAGTTTGTATTACCTGCTTAGCGTCTATGCTCAAAATACGGTCATTGCAACCATCGTTGCGATTCTTGCGGTCTTTTTGATTCGTATGCTCGCAACCAAATATCATTGGAAACTCCCCAAGATTAAAATTGATGAATAAGAAGGGTTGGCTTACTAAGTAAGCCAACCCTTCTTTAAAGTTCCACCCGATTTTGAATTTGATTCTTAAAAAATGCTCGAATGTTGGAAACGATAACGCCAAGACAACGGTTTCTTGCCTCATAAGAACCCCATGCCATGTGGGGTGTCAGGCAGACCTGAGGCAGGTCTTTGATGGCATTCAAAGGATGTGTGGCGGGGAATGGTTCTACGGTGTAAACATCAGTACCAAATCCGCCAATTTTTCCGCTCCTGACTGCCTCAGCAACGGCTTTCTCGTCGGTTACTGCACCCCGTGCAGCATTCACCAAAATGACGCCGTCTTTCATCATGCCAATTCGTTCTTGGTTGATAAGATTTTGGGTGTCCGGTGTTAATGGTGTGTGGAGGGTGATGATGTCAGCCTCCTTGCAAAGAGTATCAATGTCGGTGCATACATAACCATCCTCGGGCGTGCGTTTGCAGGCAATTACCTTGCAACCTAAAGCCTTGGCAACCGCTGCCACCTTTTTCCCGATGTTACCGAGGCCTACCACGCCCCATGTCAATCCTGCAAGTTCATGGTAGACCGGAGTCAGCCGATTGGCAACACCGGAGGAGGAGTAAGCGCCGGTTTTTACAAAATCGGTATAGGATGAAAGATGAACCGAAAGAGCAAGCACCATAGCCGAAGTAAGTTGAGCCACGCTATTGGAGGAGTAGTCCGGAACATTGCATACGGCAATACCGTGCTCTTTGCAAAAAACAGTGTCAATATTATCATAACCGGTTGCTGCCACGCAGATGAGTTTCAAGTTTTTTGCCGCAGGCAGATTCTCTCGGTTTAGTTTTATCTTGTTAAGAACCAGCACATCGCTGTCTTTGATTCGCTCCGCGACCAGTTCAGGCGGTGTTGAGGGATAGCAAACACATTCACCAAACGCTTCTAAAGGTTTTAGGGACAAATCCTTGCCTAGCGTATCGGCATCTAGAACTATAAGTTTCATAAATTCCTCCAGGAAGTAATATCCCGATTCGAAATCGAATCGGGATAGATTTTTTTATAACATTTTAGTTTGCTTGTCTTCGCTGGCAAGATAAGCGGATTCTACAATCTTCTGCAGAGCAATCGCTTCTTCAGCGGTGATTGCAGGCTCGGTGTCGTTGAGAATTGCATTGCCAAAGGATTCCACTTCTTTGGTGTACATATTGCCAAAGGTGACATCCAGTTTCAGCGGAACAGGCTCATTGCGGTCTTGGTTCGCATCATAACCGAGAGAGTCATCGGAGATAAGAATATCCACATTACCGCCTTCAATCTGGCTGATGGTTCCCTCTGCCAGAATGCTACCCTTGGTGCCGTAAAATTCCAGACGGCATCTTGCAGCAGCATCGGGAATGTTGAAGTTCGCATCCACAAAGGCAAAGGCGCCATTGTTCATCTTCATGACAATCGCAGCAGAATCGTCTGCGTTGTAGTGAAAGGTCTGGGTTGCAGAAAATCCGGTTACTTCTTTTGCGGTAAGACCGGAGATATACTGAAGTAGGTCGATACAATGGATACCCATATCCATCAAAGCACCGCCGCCGGAGCGAGCCTTGTCCTGACGCCAGTTGTTAGGGATGTCCGGATACCAACAGGTTAACTGACCGCGCATGGAAACAATATCGCCCAGTTTACCGTCAGCAATCAGTTTTTTCATCTCCTGATGGTAGGTGTGGAACCGCATCATTAAACCAATGCCCAATTTTACGCCCTGTGCTTTGCAGTAGTCAGCGATTTCCTGAGATTCTTCACAGGTCAATGCCATGGGTTTTTCAAGCAGAATGTGTTTCTTTGCTTTTGCTGCGGCAAATGCTTGTTCTTTATGGCAAAATACCGGTGATGCAATATAAACTGCCTGAATTTCTTCAAGTGCAAGCAGGTCCTCCACATTGTCAAATGCGTAGGTTGCATTGTATTTTTCTCTCACTTTTTCAGCTACTTCTCCGTTTGCGTCCATGACAGCAACCAGTTCCGCGTTTTCTGCGAGCATCATGCCCGGAATGGTTCTGCGGTCAGCAATACCGCCGCAACCGATTACGCCCCATTTAATTTTCATCGTAAACTCTCCTTTCATAAACAAAAGGGGCGGATGTTACACCCGCCCCGGTGGTTTTGCTTATCTGCCTTCCTGCATTTCCTTTACGGATTCCAGAACTGCATCAGCCATGTATTCAATCTGTTCCTGGCTCAAGCCGTACAGAGGCAGGTGAGTAAATCTCTTATAGAAGACTTCCTCACAGTTGGGACAGGTCTTTGCGATTTCATCAGAATCATAACCCATATCCTGTACGATCTTGAAGCGGTAGAGCGGACCGAAGTGCGCAATCTGGGTAACGCCTTTTTCTTCCAGTTTCTTTTTCAGTACCTGAATGTCGCCGCCAGCCTTTGCGGGGTCAATCTGGAGCAGATAGAGGTGGAAGGTGGGTTTGATATCGTCGTTTCCGATATCCTGAGGAATGATTGCATCATTCTCAGCAAAACGCTCAGAAAGATATGCGGCTGCGTCTCTTCTGATTTTGATGATTTCTTCGTTTCTCTTTACCTGCAGGGTCAAACCAAGGCCCTGAATCTCAGTGGTAGAAGCGTTGCCCGGAACAAAGGGTTTTTCCTTACCGGGAATAGGAGTGATGTTATAGAGCCAATCTTTAATCGGGCAGGTGAAGTCCAGACCTAAGAATCTTGCTCTCTTCATGTCATCACCGAAACCAGGGATGGTGGTGGTCAGAATGCCGCCCTCACCAAAGGAGGTGATGTTCTTAACTTCGTGCATGGAGAATGCAGCAAAGTCACCGATGGTACCAATTTTTCTGCCTTTGTACATTGCACCGAATGCGTGAGCAGCATCTTCAAGAACCAAAATATTATGTTTCTTTGCCAGTTCCATAATCGGATCCATGTCAACAGGATAACCGCCAATGTGTACCGGAACAATCATCTTAGTCTTGTCGGTAATTTTCTTTTCTACATCTTTGGGGTCCATGTTGATAGTCTTGGGGTCTACGTCTGCAAACACCAGTTTTGCACCAACTGCCAAAGGATATGCCATGGTAGCCACAAAGGTGATTGCCGGAACGATAACCTCGTCGCCGGGCTTTAAGTTTGCATATTTGTATGCAATTTCAAAACCTGCAGTTGCGTTGGTAACAAAGGTAGAGGTAGTGGTGCCGAGATATTCGTTACAAGCAGCCTCAGCCTCTTCAACCTTGCTTCCCAGAGAGAGTTTTCCGGGAGGGGTTGCAACCGCATCTAATTTCTTTACCTGTTCCCATACAGCGGTGATGGCGTCATCGTATTCTTTGCCTTCGCCCTGCATCAGAAAACGAATGATTTCCATCAAATCCTGCACGTTGTAGTTTTCGCCAACCGCAGCCCACGGAACTCTGGTGGCGCCGGTATTATACCGGAAGTCTGTTGATTTTCCCATTTGAAGTGCCTCCTTAAAATATGTAATTTTTATAATATTTTACTTTTATAAGTTAGAGAAAATTATAGCATTAGAAAAAGCGCTTGTCAATAAAAATATAAAAACTTTGTTTGAGTTATAGAATACTCTGTCGGTATGTGCTGGGTGAAAATCCCGTCCTTTGCTTGAACGCGCGGGAAAAAATATGAATGGAAGAATAGCCGAGGGAGTCCGAAATTTCGCTGACTGACATCGTATTTTCCCTCAGCAATTTTTTCGCTTCCCGGATTTTTAAAAAGGTATAAAATTCCATAGGACTGGAACCGGTGTGCTCCTTAAAGATTTTACTCAACTGGGACTTTCCAATCATAAAGTGCTCACAGACCTCTTTGAGAGTCAAATTCTGATAAATGTTTTCGTTGAGGTAATCAGCAATCATTTCCGACATTGAGGTGTCAGCAATGGCACGGGCACTGGCATCCTGACGGATGTTCACGCCGGCAGTGGTGTCACCCCGCATCAGTTTGATTAAAAACTCAGTAAAATAGCATTGCATCAAATGGGTGGAACCAAAGGGTGCGGAAGAAAAGTCAAGGTTACTTTTATCAGAATAATTGTCCGGAATCTTTCCCAAAGCATTTTTTGCTTCATCCATAAACAATGTCAATAAAGTTTTCGCCGTTTTGTCCAATGTGAAGGTTTTTTTACGGAAAAAATCAATCACGGAAGTATCGTCTGTGGAAAAAGAGATAACTAACATGTTATTCGCAACTCTATTGTTGGAAACATGGGCGTGAATCTCGTGCGGTTCGTGAAAAATTGCCTGTCCTTGCTCCAAAGTACAGGCAATACCGTTGGTAATTGCCAGAATCTCGCCGCGGTCAACATAGACCATTTCCCAGAAGTTATGTTTTTCCGGTGCGTGCGAGAAATGCTTGCTAAATTCAAAGTAGTAAATACTATGAAAACCTTTGATGCTGAATTCACTGATGATAGGTCTGAGTGCATACATAAAAATCACCTGTGTGGAAAAATTGCTAAATAATTAAGAAAGATTGTTAAATACAATTTACTATAATTAATAATATAATAAAGTTGACAAAAAAGCAACTGTTTTTCTAAAAAAATAAGGAGGAAAAAAACGATGAATGTACTGGCAGTAGGATGTCATCCTGATGATATTGAAATTTCCTGTTGCGGAACTCTTGCAAAATGCGTGAAGCGTGGAGATAAGGTCACTGTTTGTCATGTTTGTAACGGTGATATGGGGCATGAAATTATAGAACCCGCTGAACTGAGAGAGATTCGTATCGGAGAAGCAAAGAAGGCGGGTTCCCTTGCGGGGATAGAAGTTGTGACTTTAGATATTGGTGACCTGCGTCCAAACGGTTGTGATCTTGAGCAGCGTGATCAACTGGTTGCTCTTATCAAAAAGGTGCAGCCGGATTTCATTATTACCCACAGCCCTACCGATTACATGCCTGACCATTTGGCGGTTTCCAAACTGGTGTTTGATGCCTCTTTTGCGGCAAGTTGCCCTCATTATGGTGCGCCCGGTAAAACTCCGGTAGTTCCGATTTTCTATATGGACAATCTGGCAGGTATGAACTTTAATCCCACTGAGTATGTGGACATTACGGATGAAATTGAATTAAAGATTGAGATGCTTGAGTGTCATGAGAGTCAGTTAAAATGGATGCGTGACCATGACCATATTGATTTTGCAGAATTTGTCCGCACCTGTTCCCGATTCCGCGGACTTCAATGCGGCGTCGGCTATGCAGAAGCATTCTGTCAGGAACTGGTATGGCCTAAGGTTGTAACTAAGAGGTTGCTGCCATGAAGAAAGTAGCATGTGTTGGAATTCTGGTTGCGGATGTTATGGTGGAACCGGTAAAGCGTCTTCCGGATAAAGGTGGTTTGCTTCCGGTGAACTCCATTACTGTTCACAATGGCGGTAATGCCATGACAGCAGCAATCAATTTAAAAAAGCGGGGGATTGCATCCTCCATGGTCGGTATGGTCGGCGATGATATGTTTGGCGAATTCTTAAAAAGCAAACTCCAGTCTGCCGGCGTCAATGTAGACGGATTAAAAACCGAACCCAAAACACAGACCTCTGCATCGGTGGTTGTGATTGATGAAAGCGGCGAGCGTTCCTTCCTGCATTGCAAGGGTGCCAACGCCCAACTTACCGTGGATGATATTAACATGGCAGCCGTTGAGCCTTGCGATATGGTTTTTGTGACCGGTAGTTTCCTGATGGATGCTTTTGACGGTGTCGGAACCATGCAGTTCTTAAAACAGTGTAAAGAAATGGGTAAGACCACATTTTTAGATGTCTGTTGGGACGCCTCCGGTCGTTGGGGTGAACTTTTGGACATGGCAATGCCCTATATTGATTACTTTATGCCAAGCATTGATGAGGCAGTTTTGATTGCCGGAAAAGAAGACCCTGATGAGATTGCACAGGTCTTTATGGATAAGGGCGTTAAAAATGTCGTGATTAAACTTGGCGGTAAGGGAAGTTACCTCAGAAAAGAGGGAGAGGCAAAGGGTAAGATTTTCCCGCCCTTCTATGTGGAAAATCCTATTGACACCACCGGCGCCGGAGACAGTTTCTGTTCCGGATTTCTCGCAGCGTATGCCGCAGGTCAGGAGATAGAAGATTGTATGGTATTTGCCAATGCCACCGGTGCACAATGTGTAACTGCCATGGGAGCAACCACTGGAATTAAGAGTTTTGAAGAAACCATGGAATGGATTCGTACATACAAAAAGGCGTAACCGCCGATAAAATAAACAGACTTTGAAAGGAGTTATGAAGTATGGATTTTTTAAGTACAGTAAAAGGTAGTTTGTTAGAGGGGTTCTATCCCAAGGGTTGGGATCTGAAGAAGATTGACGAATGTTGTGAAAAGGGTGTAGCCCGTGAGGATTTCTGGCACAAAGACTTCACCCCCATTTCCTGTGAGAATATCTATGAATTTGATACTCTGATGGGTCATGAGATTGCGTTGCAGATTAAAAATGCCCGCGAAAAGGGTGAGAAACTTGCAATGATTCTTCCGGTTGGACCTATGGGTATGTATCGTTGGGCAGTTTACTTCCTCAATGCGTGGAATGTAAAGTGTGACCATGTTTACACCTTCAACATGGATGAATGGGCAGACAGCGAGGGTAATACCCTTCCCAATGATAACCCCGCATCCTTTGAGTATAGCATGAAGCAGGCATTCTTTGATAAGTTGGGTGAGAACACCATTCCTCCCGCTCAGCGTAACTTTGCAACCAAAGAGAATCTGCCTACCTATCCGGAAAAGATTGCGGCACTCAAAGCAGAGGGCGCAAAGTTGGTTCTGGTATTCGGTATCGGAAGAATGTGCCACATCGCTTTCTGGGAACCCCAGTTTGCTGATGATTATGCATCTGTGGATGAATGGAAGCAGCAGTGCTACAGAATCGGCGCGAAACTCCATCCGCTGACCATTGAGCAGAACGCAATTACTTCCTTTAAGAGCCGTACCACTTTAGTTCCTTGTAGTGCAAATACCATTGGCCCCGGTCTGTTCTTGCAGGCTGACTATATCATCGGCGGTTGTGACGGCGCACTGGGCAGAGGCATGGGCTGGCAGGGTATGAGTTTCCTGACCACGCTTCACTATGGTCCTGATATGAACATCACTTCCACCTTTATGCCGACCCTTCCGGGTAAACTGTTCTACCTGAACGAACTGGCAGGTCCTCTGGTTGCAGAATGTAACTAAGAGTTGAATATAAGAAAGGAAGTTGTACTTATGAAACTGATGTTTGCAGCAGATACATCCTTTCATTATATGAAAGGCGGATTTCCAGGCAAGGAAGCGGCAATTGCCGCAATGAAAGAGCCGGCAGAATTGTTTGCCAAGGCAGATTTTTCTATTGTTAATCTGGAAAACATTTTTGGAAAAAAAGAGGACGGTTTTGCCATTCCCAAAATTGGACCGAATCTGATTTCTGACGATGAGTATATTGAATACATTCATGGACTTAAGCCGACCATTGTAGGTCTGGCAAACAACCATACCATGGACTGGGGAGAAGATATCTTTTTCCACACCGCTGATATGCTCAAAGACAGCGGTTATATCTGCATTGGTGCAGGTAAAAATGTGGAAGAAGCTTACAAGCCTGCAATTGTTGAAAAAGATGGCATTAAAGTGGCTATCATTGCAGTTTGCGAAAACGAGTTTGGTACCGCAAAGACAGATGCGCCCGGTACCGCAGGATACCATCTTGGAAGACTCACCCATGCGATTATGGACGCGAAGAAAGACGGTGCACTCCCGGTTATTTATTTCCATGGCGGAAACGAAACCAATCCATTCCCATCTCCGGGTAAGGTTGACCTTTATCGCCACTTTATTGATTTGGGCGCAGAAGCGGTGATTGCAATGCACACCCATTGTCCGCAGGGGTATGAAACCTATAACGGAAAGCCGATTGTTTATAGCATGGGTAACTTTTTCTTTCCGGCAGGTAAAGAATTGGATTCTTGGTATCATGGTTACATGAGTGAACTTAATGTTACCGATAGCGGGATTGAACTTATCATTCACCCGTATCGGTTTGACGAAGAAAAACTTACTCTGCTTCAGGGAGAAGAAAAGAAAGAATTTCTTGCCTATATGGATATCCTGAACCAGCCGATTGACAACCCGAAAGAACTTCAGGCGTGGTTTGACAGTTGGTGCATGATTCCGGATTATCTGGAACGGCTTGCAAATTTTGAGGCAGATTTATTCAATGATGGGAATACCGAAGAAATTGTACTCTATAAAAATGTATTTGGTTGTGAGGCTCATAATGAACTTCTTACCAATTCCATGCGTTTGATTTATGAATCCCGCGTAGAGGAAGCGAAGGCGAGAGTTGAAAAACTGCAAAAACTTCGTAACATGGAGAGAATCTAAGAAAAAAGCAACAATATATCAACAAGCGTTACCGGCAGAATACAAAAAAATGGCTTCTGCCGGTAAACTTGGGGTATTCTTTCAACCACAGGTAGAATAAGTGTTTGGACGGAGGACAGAATATGGGATATAAGGCTTTGGTTTGCTCGGATTGGAAGACACAGATGGATGCAAACCCCAACTCGGAGTTTAAATTTTTCCCGCAGGAGAATATTGACAAGATTGAGCGTCTTTTTGAAGTGGATTGGAACAAAACGGGAGCACAACTTACCAAAGAAGAGTTGATAGAGAGAATTAAGGACTGCGATGTAGTCTTTACCTCATGGGGGAGCAATGTATTTGATGAAGAGGTATTAAAGCATGCACCCAAATTAAAACTATTGGCACATTTTGCAGGTTCGGTAGCACATCATGTTACGCCGGAATTGTATGAACGCGGAATCAAGGTTATCAGCGGTAATGATGGTCACTTTGCCGAATCTGTTGCAGAAGCGGCTCTGCTCTATACCATTATGGGACTTCGCAGAATCAAGCGCTCTGTTTTGTTGATGGAGCATGAAAAGGAAAACGGCTGGGCGCCTAGGAACGCTTATAATACCAAAAAGGGTCTTTTTGACAGAACGGTCGGTCTTGTGGGTTATGGTGCGGTTACCAAGCATTTTGTAAAATTGTTGCAGCCCTTCCGGTGCAAATTAAAGGTTTATAATTATCAGCCGATTCCTCAAGAAGAATTGGAAAATTATCATATGGAGCAGGTGAGCATAGAAGAAGTATTTAAAACCTGTGATGTGGTATCGGTGCATCTGGCGTGGAATCCTCAGACAGAAGGTATGATCAGCAAATCTTTGATTCAAAGCATGAAAGATGGTGCCCTGCTTGTCAATACAGCAAGAGGCATGGTAATTGATGAAAAAGCGTTAACTGAAGAATTGCAAACCGGACGGATTTTGGCGGTTTTGGATGTAGTAAGCCAAGAACCTCTTTCTTCCGACAGCGTCTTGTATGACTTAGAGGATGTGACCATCATTCCGCACGAGGGTGGTCCTACCCGTGACCGTTTGAAGTTTATCGTCTCAGATTTGATTGACGATGCGTATAACTATCTCGCCTACGGGACACCATTACAATATGAAATTCCCAAAGAGCGCGGGCTTGCCATGAGCGCACCGAGAAAGTAGAATTCAGGTGCGATATACTTACAATTAGATTACAAAAATATGTATTTTTCTTGTGTAAATCAACCACAAGGTGATTTACATTATACAATTTACATGGTAAAATAAACAAAAGAATTGTTTCCTTCTTGTTTATTTTGTTGGTTTGCACAAGATAATTCATTCTACCTTATAGGTTGAGGGAAGTGAAACAATGTTTGAACCAAAAATTATTGCTTCTAATATTAAAAAACATCGTATGGTTAACCGTCTGACCCAAAGTAAATTGGCGGAATTGCTTAATGTTTCAGTACAGGCGGTTTCTAAATGGGAATGTGGTGTAGCCCTTCCGGATTTACCCAAATTGTATATGATTGCAGAACTTTTTGCAGTATCTGTGGATGAACTTTTAGGGAAAAGCATGGAAGAAAGAGCCAAAAAAATGATGATCGGCGTCGCGGGCGGAGGGTTCGGGACGGAATTTCTGTTGTTTGATGATGCCGGTACCATTCTGGGCAGAAAGGTTCTTGCTGCAAGCAATCCGAACTATTACGGAATGGAAAAATGTTGTGAGATTTTAAAGATGGGAATTGATACTCTGGCAGGTATCTTTACCCAGATTAGTGGTATATTCATTGGTTTGGCCGGCGGAGAGGCCGGAGATAACAACAGCAGAATCATGGAATTTTTGATGCAAACATATCCAAATACCAAAGTTGTGGTGCGTTCCAATATTCAGAATATAGTGGCATCGTTTCCTAAATTGAAAAAGGCGATGTTTGTGATATGTGATACTTCGGCATTGGTTTGCGCCAAAGAAGACAACAAAGTACGCAGATTCAGCGGATGGGGATATCGGTTGGAGCCTTCCGGCAGCGTGCTTGCAATCGGTAGGGACGCCTTGACTGCTGTATTGATGGCAGAACGAGGGGTAGGAGAACATACATTAATTATTGAGTATGTAACGGATTATTTTGGTAAGCCGTTAGAACAATGTTTGACCCATGTGTATCGTGAAGATGTTAATGCACTTGTGAATTTTGCTCCTTTTGTCTTTGAGGCGTATCGCAGAGGAGACAAAGTGGCAGAAAAAATTTTGGAGCAGAACATGGGATATATTGCCCACCTGATTCAGCGGGCAGAGGAACAATGTGATTGTGATAATACCGTCGTGTTATCTTCGTATTTGCAATCTTATGAAGATAGCATGGTAGAAATATTAGAAAGAAAAGGCTTAAAAGGACACCGATTTCTTGTGCCGGAATTTTCACAAATATACGGCGCATGTATTAGATGTGCAGAGATGTGTGGTGTAGAACAAGAACTATTTCAAGAGAGTTTTAAACTTAACTATCGGGAATTTATTGAGGCAATCAAACAATAAGCGGAGGTTATGATGAAAGGAAGAAAAATTGTAAAGACTTCATTACTTGCTTTTGCAGCAAGTTTATGTATTGGCACAGTCAATGCCTCTGCAGTTGATGTTCTTTATCCCAGTTTTGAAAATCGTTTGATGAAAGGTCAGGCGATTGTGATTGAGGGAGAGGATTTGATCTACGGTCCCGATATGGAAGTGATAGAGGATTCTTTAACAGGTTCCGGTGACAGATACAAAGTTTCCGGTGGCAAGGCACTTGCCTTTACAGATAATCCGGAATCCTATGTCAAGGATGCAGAGCAGAACCCAAGTTTTATGGTTAACTTCTGGGCAGAAGACACTTCTGACTATAAAATTTATCTTCGTATTCGTCCCAAAGACCCAAAGAATGTGAATAAAAACGGTCTTTTGATGTACAACGTCAATGACGAGGGATGGAAGTTCCGCTGGAACATGAATATGGCGTATGGCAGTGCAACCGCACCGGCATATATCTGGAGAACTTTGGTTCCTGACGGACAACTTGCCAAGAGTGGAAACGTTTGCATCAAGTTTAAATATGTAGATGCGCAGGGAAGTTATACTTCGGTACCTTTTATCATTGATAAAATTATGATTAGTGCTAAAAAGAACGACACCCAAGCACTGAATCCGACCCTTCCGGAAGAGGGATATTTTAATGAATATACTTCAAACAGAAAGAAGATATCCTTAAAAAATGTAACGATTTTTCCGGATGCCAAACAACATCCCCGTGTATTGATTACTAAGGAAGAAATTCCTGCACTGAAAGAAAAATTAAAACATCCTTTATATGCAAATAAATTTGCCAGCATTAAAACGGCGGCAGAAAAACCGGTAAGCGGTTTGCTTCCGTCCAGCAATACGGAATACCGCAATAATAGCGGAATTATTTCAACACTGCAGGCAAGAGCGTTTATGTACTTAATTGGTGAAGTGGACGCTGCTCACGCTGACAAAACAATAGCAGAACTTAAAAACTACTTAGCAACAGTTACTTATGATTTGGAAAACCATACTTACATGAGCCGGTATGCCGGCGATGTTACTGTGGTAGCAGCGTGCATCTATGACTGGTGTTATGATAGGCTCACCGATGTGGATAAAGAATTTATCCGCCGCCGTTGTTATGAATGGCAAAAGGTATCGGAAGTTGGATACCCACCGGTACTTAGAAACTTAGTAACCGGTCACGGAACGGAAGAGCAGATTACTTATCATCAAATGATAGCCTCTATTGCTTTCTATGACGAAGACCCTGATTGGTATCGGCTGGTTGCCGGAACCATCTTTGAAAATATGATGCCGGCAAGAAATCATTATGTATCCTCCGGCTACGGAGCCTCCTTTGGTTCTTACTTCTCGGCCAGAGATAGCGGATTTGCCATGCTGAACAAGATGATCAAAACCCTAGGTTATGAGGATGAGATTTATCACGAAAAATATCCTGAAGTCTTCAATGTACTTCTGTACCGTAGTTTGCCTAACGGTGTTTGGATGAAAGACGGCGATGACTTTATCTGGAGCCGATATAAGGCAGATACCAAGAGTATGGATTCGGCGATGCTGATGGCGTACATCGGCAGTGAGTATAACAATCCGTATCTGCTTCGTCAGGGACTTTTGGACTATGCTTGGAATAGCAATAACTTTAGTATTACAGATTTGTTTATGATTGACCCGTCCAAGGAAACCAAAGAACTGGACGAACTTCCCACTACCTGGAAGACCACCTATCCTATGACCATGATGATGGCAAGAACCGGATGGCAGAATGGTTTGAACTCCGACACTGCTGTGGCTTTCATGAACGGAAGAGAAGTCAATATTGTAGACCATCAGCACAGAGATGCCGGAACCTTCCAATTGTATTATAAAGGTATGCTGGCAATCGATAGCGGTTTGTATTCAAACTGGGGTGATTCTCACCACGCTAACTATACTAGCCATACCATCGCTCACAATGGTATGCTGATTTATGATCCGGAATATGAAACTAAGTATGCGGCGTATTATACCGAACAAACCAAGACAGAAGATACGCCTGATGGAGCGACCTTGCCAACTTATGTCAAAGATAAGTTTAAAAATGAGGACAATGACGGCGGTCAAAGACCCTTTGACACATGTGGTTCTTATGAAGATTTAATTAATGACAATGGTAAGGTAGATAGTGATTACGCAGCAAAGACCCTTGGAACCTATATCGGTCCCAATAGTAAGACACCGGCATTTTCCTATCTGTCCACGGACTTGAGTCTGGCGTATGACTATCGTACCAATGGCTATCGCAGAAGCATGGTGTTTATGGATTTATTTAATGATGATTATCCTGCAGCCATGATTGTGTATGACTGTGTCAATGCAACAGACCCCACTTATAAGAAAACATGGTTACTCCATTCTGAACAGGAGCCGACGATTGTTGGTAATACCACCACCATCACAAGAACTGACAACGGTCAGAGCGGTAAACTTGTCAACTACACCCTGCTTCCGCAGGCGGATAACGCAAGCATTACCAAGGTGGGAGGAAAGGGAAGTGAATTCCTGATTAACGGCACCAACTATATGTATAATGAAGCCTCCCAAAACGTGTTTGAATATCAGCATGACTCTGGTGCATGGAGAATTGAACTTTCTCCCAAGGCTCAGGCAAACGATGATTTATTCCTCAATGCCATGTATGTGACGGATGCGGACGGCAATCTTCCACAGTTACCTATTATTAAGGAAGAAACTGCCACCTATGCAGGTGCAGTTGTAAGAGACAGAATGGTAACATTCAGTAAGTCCTTTGCTCCGATTTCCGCAAGTTTCACTTTGACCATTCCGGAAAACGGATACGAAACCATGGCTTGTCTGCTTACCGATATGTCAGTTGGTAAATGGAAGATTAGTGGCAATAACATGAGCGTATGTGCAGAATCCAAAGAGGGTGAAAAGTGTCTTTACTTTACAGCGGCGCCCGGAACCTACACTGTGGCACCAGCAAGTGCAAGTTCTGCGGTGACTCAGTTTGAAGCACCTGAGATGACAAAAGCAACCTATGGTGACTTCTTGATTCGCAAAGGTAACAATCTGATGTACCTGCCCAAACCCACAAAAATGGTAGACGGTCTTCCCTATGTTGCGGTTGATGGAATCATGACCCAGCTGGGAGCCACCGTAACAGAAAAGACCGATACTACCGTAACGGTCACCATGCCGTCGGGTAGAACTGCGGTGCTCAATAAGGATTCAAAGAACTATACCTTAAATGGCAGTAACAAAACATTATCCCACTCTGTGTATTGGATTGATAATGAACCCTATGTATATCTGAAAGATTTTACAGGCAGCACGCTGTTAAATCTATATAGTTGTTCTTACAGTGCAAATAGTAAACTGTTGTCAATCACACTGCGATAATAAAAACTGAAAATTTTGGAGTTTTTTGTTTCACAAAAAACTCCCCATAGGCATCAGCCAAGGCTGATGCCTATGGGGGTATACTACACAAAATAACACTAATTATGCTTTCCCCAATGTTCGGGGAGGAGGGTTTGCAGGAACTTCTTACCTGTCGCTCGAAAGGAGAAAATCAATGAAATTCAACTGGAAAAGAATGCTTGGCATGTTTGTCTTATGCACAACAGCGTTGAGCGTTCGGGCGTTTGCCTTTGAGTGCGGAGACTACATTAAACTTGGCACTTACAATCAAAGCGATATATTCTGGCGTATCGTTTCTGTCGACGGTGAGAAGATGACCTTGATGTCGGATGAAATCATTACCTTAAAGGCATTCGATGCAAAGGGGACTCATACCGGAGGAACGGACTTCCACAAAAACGCAGGCAGCGGTCTGTGGAGTTCCTCCAATCTTCGTACATGGCTCAATTCTGCGGATTCTTCCGTAAATTGGGGAAGTGACCCTAAGCCAGCATCGGCGAATGTATCTGCCAATCCCTATGATACAGAACCCGGATTTCTTACCAATTTTACAGCAGAGGAAAAAGAGGTTTTGACTACCGGTACATACGAAACAGTTTTGAACTATCGCAATGCGGCCCTTAAAAACAGCGGAGATGCAGCACATCTTTACAGCCGTATTTCCAAAGAGGTGGCAAAGAACTTTGATGCAGCGTATAAGCAAACCTTGACCGATACGGTGTTTATTCCGTCGACTATGGATATTCAAACCTTAGCAAATGATATCTATACCTACGGGATAGAGTATCAAGTGGCACCTCTTGCACAACCGCTTAAATCTCTTCCCGGTATGGGCGACGGAAGCGGTTGGTTTTACTGGTTGCGTGATGCAATGTTCACCGGTGATGACTCTCTGGTGCGTTGCATGCGCCCCGACAATACAGTGGAATATGACCGTGCGAATAACGGAACCATCGGAGTTCGTCCTATGTGCTTTGTCAAGAGTAACATCGCTATTTTATCCGGTGATGGTTCAAAATCCAGTCCCTATGTGATGCGTTATATTCCTCAAGTCCGGTTGGATGCGGCAAACAGTATCTGCCTGACCGGTTCAACTGCGAATGTACAACTTACTTCGGTGCTGCTGCCGGAGGGGGCAATCATTAAGGTTTATCGTGGAAGTGAATATCTTGGCACAACCAATTCCAATGTAATTTCGTTCACGGTGAATCAGGGTGCCAATGTCATCACCGCAGAAGTTTATGATGAATATGGTCAACTGAAACTTCTGGCAGAGCCGATACGGATTACCGGCGTGGACTTCCCCACAACCGGAAAAGTGAAGTATAACCTGACCTTTGACTCGGTTGCAACCGGAATGCTCACCTCTGCAAACAGAGGCGGCTTCAGTTCCATGTCATCCTTTGATAATTCTAATGAAGAAAGAGATAGTTATGGAAAGTTCGAAGTAGTAGAAGACCCTGTTCGTGGTAAATTTGTAAAGTTTAAGGGACTTAACACTACAAGCAACTGTGGTGCCCAACTTCATAGTTTCCCGTCTACCTATCAGGTAACCACCTTTGAGATGGACTTCTCGCTGCAAACCTTAAATGTAATGTCATTAAAAGCCTTTGGCTTTAAGACCTATGCAACAGGCGGTACAGAAACATGGATTTCCCCTCTGATGATTAATTCCTCAGGTGATTTGAAATTGCAGGAAGTAACAACTGAATCCCGTGTTCTGACTCAAATTGAACAGGGGAAATGGTATAACCTGAAGTTGCTTGTCAGCAATGCAACCAATGCATTCCATGTGGTATTGACCGAAGAAGGCAAGGCACCACAACTTCTGTGTTATAACGAAACTCTTGCAAAACCGTTTCAGTATATCAAGTACGGAGAGTTTGCGTTTAGAAACACCTCGACTACCCCGTTCTCCATGAGTGTGGATAATATTATCATTCAGGAACGAACCCAGAATGACAGCGGAGCAGACGATGTGATTGTCGGCGCCCATGTTTTGGACGACGGTCAGTCGGTCAGCGTTTCTCTCAATAACACAAAAGACGAAACAATCAATCCCATGGTGATTGTTGCAACCTATCAGAATAAGAAACTTCAATCCATTGCTTTTGCGCAAAAAGAAGTTCCGGCAAATTCCCCTGCGAGGGTCCTCATAAAGCCGGAACAAGGCATCTCTGTGGATTCAACTATCAAAGTCTTTGCATGGAGCGACTTCGATGGAATGATCCCGCTTGGCGATGTGTTACCCATTACTCAGTAAAAAATTATTAAACCATATAAATCCAATTATTAGGAGGAAAAAGTTATGAAAAAGATAACAAAAGTTATCGCGTTGGTACTGAGCATTATGATGCTCGCGTCCGCACTCTGCGGCTGCGGTGAAAAAGATATTAAAACCGCAGTGGTAGAAGGTAAGTATGGTGAGGGTGAAATTTCTTACCCCATCGCAACCGAAGGTGAAGAACTTGAGTATTACGTTTGGCTCGCAGGTGAAGTTGCGGCACATAACGTAACCAGCATGAACGATATCGATTTTGTGAAAGAACTGAACAAACAAACCGGTATCAATGTAAAGTACACCAACCCGTCTTCTGCACAGTGGGATGCACAGTTTGACCTGTTGTTCACCTCCACCGAACTGCCTGACATTATCCAGAGCAACTGGAGAAAGTTCAAAGAAGGCGGTGCTGACGGTGCAATTGATGCAGGCTACATCCTTGACCTGACCGATTTGATTCCGGTGTATGCTCCCAACTACTACAAATATCTGCAAGAGAACCCCAGATTGATGGCTGCAGCAACCTCTCCCAAGGGCAGACTCTACAGCATCGGTAGCATGAGCCACGACTTAGCACGCGGCACCTATGGTCTGTATCTGCGTCAGGACTGGCTGGATGAACTCGGTCTGGAAGTTCCGGAAACCATCGACGAATGGTACACCGTCCTCAAAGCGTTCAAAGACAAGAAAGGCGTTAAGACTCCGTACTCTTCTGCATACACCAGTTTTATTGCTGACAACTTCTTCAATAATGCTTGGAAAGTTGGTAAACTCGGCATCGAAAATGGCAAAGTATTCTATGGTCCTGCAAACGAAAGATATGTTGACTATATCAAAACCATGCGCAAGTGGGCAGCAGAAGGTCTGATTGACCCCAACATGCCTGCAACCGGAACCAAAACCTTTAATGCAGCAATCCTGAATAATGAAGTTGGTGCAGCGGTTGGTTGGTTGGCATCCGGTCTGGGTACCATTTTGAGAAACGGCCAGAAACAAGACCCCAAATTTAACCTGGTTGCAGCACCGATTCCGGTTCTTAATAAAGGTGACCGTCCCATCAATGCAAGCCGTGACATTACCATGTATTCTGACTGTGCAGCAATTTCCGCAACCAGCCAGAATGTAGAATTGGCACTGCGTTACCTTGACTACGGTTTCACCGAAAAGGGTGCAGAACTCCACAATTGGGGTATTGAAGGCGTAAGTTTTGAGAAAGATGCAGAAGGCAACAGTAAGTATACCGACCTGATTCTGAACCATCCGGATGGACTGAGTGTTGCTCAGGCTTTGGGTGCATACAGCCATGCTCCCTGGGGCGGTTGCTTCAAAAGTAATCAGGATGCTTATCTCCAGCAGTTGTCCCTCCCGCAGGAGCAGAATGCAGTAAAGACCTGGAACGATGCTGATGACATTACTCTGCCTGAGATTATTCTCTCCGCAGAAGAACAGGAAGCATACGCATCTGTTATGACCGACATTGAAACCCATGTAAAAGAAGTTACCACCGGCGTTATCTTTGGCACCAAAGATGTGTCTGAACTGGAAAACCTGTCCAAAACACTGTACGACATGGGTCTGCAGACTGCACTTGACCAGTATCAGGCTGCATACGACCGTTTCGTAAAGGCTATGAAATAAACGACAACTTCTACTTTTACATAGAAAGGTGATAGACAATGGCTTTAAAGGAAAAATGGCAGAATTGGCGCGCGGAAAAAAAGCGCGCCAAATCCGCCGGTGACTATTTAAGCGTAAAGAAAGACTTAAAACGCAACTGGTCACTGTATATTTTGGTACTACCTGTACTGATTTGGTATGTAATCTTTTGTTACCTGCCGCTGAGTGGTTTGCTCATGGCGTTTCAGGATTTCAAATTCAACATCAGATACAGTTTCTTGGGAAACCTGTTCCGCAGCGAATGGGTAGGGTTTGATCAGTTTGTAAAAATGCTCACATCCCCGTATTTCTTCCGTGTATTATGGAATACTCTGCGAATCAGCCTTGCAAGTTTAGTGTTCGGTTTCCCAATGCCGATTATCTTTGCAATTATGCTCAACGAAGTCCGTCAGGCAAAATTCAAGCGTGTGACTCAAACCATCAGTTATATGCCCCACTTTATTTCTATCGTGGTTATCTGTGGTATGATTAAGGACTTCTGTGGCTCTGGCGGTGTGATTACCAGCATTATGTCGGCTGTAACAGGAAAAGAAATCACCAACATGATGCTTGTGCCGGAATACTTTACCACCATTTATGTGGTATCCGGTATCTGGCAGGAAGTTGGTTGGAGTTCGATTCTCTATCTGGCGGCACTCTCCGGTATCGACCAGGAACTTTACGAAGCAGCAACCGTGGACGGCGCAGGCAGATGGAAGCAAACCATCCATGTTACCCTGCCCGGTATTCTGCCCACCGTAATCATCATGCTGATTATGCGTTGCGGTAGTATCTTAAGCGTAGGCTTTGAAAAAGTATTGCTGCTCATGAATGACATCACCGCAGAAAAAGCAGAAGTTATTTCCACCTTTGTTTATAAGCGTGGTCTTTTGAACAAAGAATGGTCTTTCTCTGTGGCAACCGGTTTGTTGAACTCCGTTGTTAACTTTGCATTGTTGATGCTTGTCAACAAGATTTGTGAAAAGACAACCGAGAACAGTTTGTGGTAAGGAGGTGCGATGAGATATGAAACGAACAAAAGGTGAAAAAATATTCGAGGTATTTAACCTCCTCTTCATGGTGTTTATGGTTTTAATCACCGTGTATCCGATTTATTATGTACTCATGGCATCTTTCTCCGATTCCAGTGCCCTTATGGCACAACGCGGTCTGTTACTAAAGCCCGTCGGGTTTAGTACCTATGCGTATGAGAACGTGCTGAAGAATCAGGGTGTGTTCTCCGGTTTCAAAAACACCTTTATCATTCTGGGTGTCGGTATGGTGATTAATATGTACTTGACTCTGTGCGGCGGTTACTTCCTGTCCCGCAGAAATGTCAAATGGAACCGTTTGATTACCTTTTTGATTATGGTAACCATGTATTTTTCCGGTGGTATCGTACCGTCTTACCTGGTTATCAAGACTCTGGGTATGGAAGACACCCTCTGGTCTGTCATCCTCCCCGGTGCACTTAGTACCTATAACATGATTATCATGCGTACCGGTTTCAAAGGAATTCCGGATGCGCTGGAAGAAGCAGCCCGTATCGACGGAGCAGGCCATATGACCATTCTGTTCAAGGTCTGTGTTCCCCTGCTTAAACCCACCATCGCAGTTCTTTCTTTGTATGCCGCGGTTGCATACTGGAACTCATGGTTCGGTGCTTCCATCTATATTCATGACAGAGAACTCTTCCCCTTGCAGTTGGTACTGCGTGAGATTCTGATTCTCTCCGATACCAGCCAGATGCAGGCGGGCGGCGGTGCTGCAGACGCAGCAGCCTTGGCAGAAAGTTTAAAATACGCGGTTATCGTCGTATCTTCTGCCCCGATTCTCTGCTTGTATCCTTTCCTACAGAGATTCTTCGAGAAGGGCATCATGGTTGGTTCTGTTAAAGGATAATTTTTAGAGTAGAGCGAAGTACATGGGGGACGGTTCTGCGTGCGCAGCAGCGCGGAGAACACAGAACCGTCCCCTGTGCGCAGCGACTGGATTTCGTCTAAGACGAATTCTCTGTACGCAACAAAGTAATTTAGGCTCCCAAAAAAAATCCACTGATTTTTTGGGAAGAGGAGGAACCGCCGAACAACAGGCGAGTTCCGACGAGAAAGGAGAAAAATTATGCTTAAAAGAACACTTTCTTTTGTTCTTGTGCTGACCATGCTGGCAACTTGCCTCTTCATCCTGCCGGTCTCCGCAACCGAAGACTCTGCGTTTACCTATACCAAAGATGCAGGTTATTGGTATGACAGAGTTGTCATGGACAATGAAACATTTTTAAACAGAAGTTATACGCCCTCTGGCGTTACTTACGCCTATGACAGTGATGCGAAAACTGCTTCTATGAGCGTATCAACTTCAGATAACTATAAAAAGTTCTTAGATTTAACTAATCTTGAATTAAACAACGAATCTTCTGGTGAGGTAGAAGTTTATATGACAATTCAACCCACCAAGGTTTCTGATGATAACTGGTTCCCGACCAAGAGTACATCATCTTACTGGTGTCTCTATCTGGATTCCTATATTGACGGAACCAGGGTTCCGGGCGGTGCAAACCAATGGAAAGGTCTTACCACCGGTTATTCATCAAACGGAGTATATGTTACATTCCCCAACTCTTCCAGCACCAAAACTGAATGGACGGAATCTACTGAAATTCCTGTAAAGTTTGTGATTACCAAGAACAACGGTGCACTTACCATGAAGCATTATGTTAATATGGGAAATGGTTGGATTGACGGCGGTACCGAAACTACCTCAACTGCTGCATCCGGCTCTTTAACCGGCTTGGGATTCCGTTTTGGTTCCAATAGTAAAGACGGTCAGATTAAATACATTCTGTCCGATGCACAGATTATTGAAAAAACTCCTAAGACCGTTCGTCTTTCCGATGTAAGTGGTGAGTCTTACAACCTTTCCGATAAAAAGGATGTGAAACTTGACTTTGTTCTGCCTCAAGGCGTAACCGAGGCATCCCTGAAATTGGGTGAAGAAGAAGTTGCTGACTTAACCGGTCAGACCGCTGGCGCATACACCGGTACCCTTGACCTTGCACAAATCGGTAAAACCGGAACCTTCCCGGTTGTTCTCAGCGGTACCGCAAACGGTGCGGCGTTCAGCACCTCCACTACACTCAAAATCAACCGCCCGGCATTCGGTAGTTTGGATAAGAGCATCCTGTCTGACCCTGTGGCAGGTGGAGACTACGCAGAACGCATTGCCATGACCAATGACGAATTTCTGGCAGCTGATAAGTTCTCGACTGGCAATACCAAAGTAAGCTATAGCAAGAGCGGAGATACCAATATTGTAGGTACTGTTACTCAAACAGGAGATACAAGTACAGTTGCTTTTGCCGGTGCTCCTGATTTGATTAGAATGGATCAGGCAGGTACTCAGATTGTTGAAATTCAGGGTACTGTTGCACTTACAAACTATGACTATACTAAGGTTAAAACCGTAGAACTGCAGTGGATTCCTAAATTAAATGCCTCTACCAATATGACTACTAAAGACTGGAAGTCGTTGCGTAACAATGCGGACGGTGGATTGTATAGTGGTAGTTCCCCAGTAAAGAAACCTTATGCAGGGGAAGATGTACAAATGAAATGGCGTTACACCTTTACCGACAGCACAACTGCCGGTGCTAAGGATGTAACCATGCAGCATTATTTCCGTCTTTCTGACCTGGATGAATGGACGGAGGCAGCAGATGCTTCTACATCAAAAACGGGTGTTACCAATGCAACTATTGGCGACATTCAACTTCGGTTGCGGCTTTCCGGCAGTCCGACAGAAAACGCAACTTGGGTACTGAAGAATTTCTCAGTAAAAGAGTTAGCATCTAGCGAGGCGGCAATCACCGATTTGAGCGACCAATCCTATGTTGGCAACGAATTGGTTCCAGTAAGCATTTGCTTGCCTGCAAATTATAAGGAAGCAGTGCTGACTGCAGGCGATACCGATATTGCAACCTTTAAGGGGGTAGCGTCAGGCGGTTATACTGCCAATCTGTCTATCGCAGGTCTTGGCAAAACCGGTCGGATTCCATTGACCTTAAGCGGAACTACTACTGATGGTAAAACCTTCAGCGCATCTACTAACTTCTATGTTGCAGCACCGGCAGCCGGAAGTCTGGATGAGGAACTCTTTACCGAGACTCAGGCATCACCTTATTATGCTGAAAAAGTAATCATGAATAGTGACGAATTTTTGGCAGGTAATGCACATGTGGATACAACGAGTTCCATTTGGGATGCACCCGCTGCATCCGGCGGTGCAGCTTCCCTGACGACAAAAGGTTATGCCTATGTTAAACTTAATACAGTTGTTAACGGCACCGTTGATGCAGATGTCAATGTGTATGAGTTGACCACTAAGGTTAAAATGACCAATGCGTCTACCGCAACCGGTTCTCCGTGTTTTGGTTTCTATCCCATTATTGGAGAAACTGTTGTTGCTCCTGGTTCTACCTATTTTTCTTTGGCGTTTAAAAAACAAAGTAGCGGTAGTTTCATGGTTTATCCTTACTGGAGTGGCACCGGAGTTGCCTATGACCCTGTAAATAACCCGAATGATTATATTGAATACAAAGTGGTTGTAACCGTTGATAGTGCAAATAAAACCGCAAATGTTGTTCCCTATGCTCGTCTGAATGACGGCGAATGGGTACAGGGTACAGGCTTAACCAAGAGCGAATTGACCGATACTGCACTGACAGGTTGGAATCTGGTACAGAATCACCAGAGCGGTGCCACAGAGGGTGCTTATTCACTCTATGATGCAAGTGTGATTGAAAAAGCAGCAACCACGGCTGAAATCCGTGACTTGAGTGCAGGTTTCTATACCCAATATGATACTGTTCCGGTTGACTTTAACCTGCCTACCGGCTACAAAGATGCAATGATTACCGTGGACGGAACTCCAGTTGCTGTTTTTGATGCTGCAACCGGTGACAATGCAGGAAGTTGGCAGAGCAAACTTAACCTTGAA
Organism: Ructibacterium sp.; assembly: GCA_045539735.1. Lineage (GTDB taxonomy): Bacteria > Bacillota > Clostridia > Monoglobales > Monoglobaceae > Ructibacterium. The sequence goes on from JAZQFW010000032.1 coordinate 52,417, forward strand.
AAACTGGGCAAAGTAGGTGCCGTTACCATTGGATTGCAAGGTAACATGAACGGCGGCGGTACCTTCAGCAAATCAACTACCTTGACCGTAAAGGCGGCAACTGCAGGTGCTGACAGCGTGGATTGGACCAAGGCAACTGTTATTGATAACGCTGCATTGACAACTACAGTTGACGCTACTGCGGATACTGGTATTTACCGTCCTGTATATAATGCAACAAACAATCCCAATAAGCCTTTCTTAACTCAATATGCACTTGAATATTGTGCAGATGTAGACTTTAGTAATGTGATTCCCACAATCTCATTTGAAGGTTCAGCGTTGACTTGGACTTCAGGTTATGCTTTAAACAACATTCAAAGTAAATTTAGTTTCCCCAAGCGGGCATTTAAACTGAAACTTGTTTTTATCAATGGTAACTTTGATGCTCGTGATGGTTCAAGTATGCCTACGAATGTAACGGCTTATGCAGATGACGTATGTCTTGGTACAGTGACGATTAATGAGGGAAGTTCTCGTAACATGAATGATCATGAAGGATATGTTAGATTAAAGTTTGGTAAGCCTACCGGATATGCAGATGAAGCCCTTACAGTGAAGAACTTTACTGTCAACAAGTATAGTTTGATTTCTGCAGTTTCTGCAGAAATGGTAAGTGACAATGCAGTTTCTGTTACCTTAGACAGAACAATGGAAAGTAGCGGAATCTCCCTTGCTAAGGCAGATGGTACTCCAATTGCAGCAACTGCAACTGTAAGCGGCAAGACTGTAACACTGACCGCAGAGAGTGCTCTGCCTGCAGATGTTCAGGTTGTCTTTGGTACAGAGGCAGAAGAAGCAGATTATACCTTTACCGGATATATTAAAGGTACATCTACTGCAGACTTGACCCGTCTGGGTGAAGCAATCACTGTTCCCTTTGCGGTTTCTGCTAACAACACAGCAGCGACCCTGCAGGGAACCGACCTCAAGGTTTGGGAGAGCGGTCAGAACGCTATCATCAAGGCAACCGTCAATGAACTTGCAGGCAGCAACGCGAAACTGATTGTTGCAGCATACAATGACAACAACGGTCTACCCAAACTGGTAGAGAGCAAGGTTGAAACCCTTTCTGCAACCGAAGCAGGTCTTAAGGATTATGTCTTCAATCTCCAGTTTGACAACAGTTATGATTACTTTAAAGTGTTCCTGTGGGATGCTACCAGCGGAATCAACGCATTGTTCGATTCTCAGAACACCAAATAATTCAATGAATTAACGATTACATGGGACTGCGCACAGGGGACGGTTCCTTGTGCTAAGCGCACAACGAAGCCGTCCCCGGATGCTCCGTCCCCACGGTGCGTCGTAAACGCCGCACCTTAGAAAAAAAGTGCTGCGTTTACAACGCACCAAAAAGGGATATGCAAAATGAAAGGAGAAAGATTGATTATGGTAAAAAGAACATTATCTTTGGTACTTGCACTGACCGTTTTGGCATCTTGCCTGATGGGTCTGCCGGTAATGGCTTCCGCAACTGAGGCAATTACTGACATTACTGCCGGCGGTGCATTTGCAGAAAATATTGCAATGACAAATGATGAATTTTTGTCTGCACCGAACTTTGTAGAAAGTAGTACAATTAGTTATTCCAAAAGCGGTGATACCAACATTGTTGGTACCATTACCCAAAAAGGCGACTCAGGCTGGGTGAATTTTGCAGATGCACCCGAACTGAAGAACGCGGGCAAACCCGGAACTCATGTTGCGGTCATCCAGGGTACGGTTGCTCTTACCAATAACGACTGGAGCAAATTAAAAACTGTTGAAATGCAGGTGCTTCCCTATCTGGACAGCAACAACACCGTTGCACAGACTAGCAGCGACTGGAGTTCTTTGCGTAACAACAGCGAGGCAAACGGTTTATATATGGGTCCCGGTGCGGATTATAAGATTCTTGAGCCTTATACCAATGAAGAAGTTGATGTCAAATATGTATATACTTTCACTGACGGCGAAACCGCAGGCACCAAGGATGTATCCGTGACGCCTTCGTTCCGTCTTTCCGGTCAGACTGAATGGACAGAGGTAACAACTGCTACAAAGACGCAGACAGGTATTGCAAATGCAACCATCGGTAAGATTCGTTTGCGTTTCAGACTTTCTGGTACCCCGACTGAATATGCAATTTGGCAACTGAAGAACTTCTCGGTAGTAGAACCTACACCCGCAGACGTTGCCATTGCTGACTTGGGTGGCAAAACCTACGAGGCAAATGCGCTTGTTCCGCTTAACTATGTTTTGCCCGTAGGCTATAAGAGTGCAAAAATCTCTGTCGGTGGTGTGGATGTAAAAACTCTGACCGAAACTGCAGGCGCATACAAAGCAAACCTGAATCTGGCAGCGGTATCTGCTTCCGGTAATGTAGAAATTACCTTAAGCGGTGTTGGCGCGGACGATGTTGCATTCAGCAAAACCACCAAGATTTATGTTCCGTCTGCAAACTCCGGTTCTTTAAACACTGCACTTTTGACCCAGCCGGCACCCGGCGGCGTTTATCAAGATATTGTTCTGGCAGATAACTTAGACATTCTGGGTGCAAACGCTGATAACGCGGTTGCAAACGGAACTACCAGAACTTATACCGCTGCAACCGAGGCAACTCCTGTTGCAACGATGACCTTTACCAACGATACTACCAATCTGGGCAACGCAACCATGTCCAGTCAGATTGAGGGCACTAACGATAAAAGAGCGGTTGGTTCCACCCTTGAACTGGCGTATGATGTGACCGTAATTGGCGGCAATCCTACATCTACCCCAAATCAGTATTTTGGATTCTCTCTGGGAACCTATTTCGGAAGCAGCAACGGTGACACCCATGCCACCACCAGCGGTTGGTTGCTTATGACTACCAGAACTGGCGGTATCTATGTAAATGGTTCTAAAATTCTTGACCATGACAAAGAGAGTGCAACCGGTACTACTGTTTCTATCAAGAATGTATATGAAATCCTGAGTGAAACTTCGGTAAAATGTACCATGTACTACAAAAAGGCAGACGGTACTTGGGGTGTGGGCGCAACCCAGACCAAAACGGTTACCGATACCCGTTTGCGTACCATCAAAGCATGGCAATGGATGAACAAGACAGGCGATGCTACTGCCGCTTGTACCATTACTTACAAACTTTCCAATGCTTCTTTGAAAGAACTTGGCAAAAAGACTGCAGCAATCAGCGATTTGAGTGCAAGCAGTTATCTCCCCACAGACAGTGCAAAGGTTGACTTTGTCCTGCCGGAGGGTTACCTCAATGCAGAACTCACCATCGGTACCACCAAGGCGGCATCCTTTGAGGGTGCAATTACCGAAGCTGGTGCATATACTGCAACCATTAACATGGCAGAAATAAAGCAGGATGGTACTATTCCGGTTGTCCTCAGCGGTACTTTGGCAGACGGTTCTGCATTCAAGGCAGAAACCACCGTTTATATCCAAAAAGCGGGTGCAGGAAGTCTGGATGAGGAAATCTTTGCGAATCCTGTTGCCGGCGGTTACTATGATGATAGAGTTGCCATGAACAGCGACGCATTCCTGGCAGCAAGTAAGTTTGCGGATGCCAGCAATGCCAACCTGACCTATACAAGACCGACCACAGAGGGCGGAGTTGCTACCTTGAACGCAAAAGGCAATTCCGGATCCTATTCCGGTGTAACATTTGCCGGCGCACCATTGCTCAATCAATCCTCTGCTGATGGTAAGCAGGTGGTAGAGTTGACCATGGATGTGAAAGCGGATGATTTGACCTGTTTCACAGGTAAAGACGGTGCCTATGTACTTCAGTTCTTCCCTTATATCAATGGTACTGCCAAGAGATTTGCTTACCCCTATGATGCGTTGGTATTCCGCTGCAACGGTGCTGGCGGAGATGGCAACTTAACCTATACTTGGGGTATCGGTTGGGCGAATAGAACGGCAAATGTGTATACCGCAGGCACGGTTATTGAATATAAACTGGTCAGTGAGATTGAAAACGGAACTTTGACCGCAACCCAGTATGCACGCGTAAAGGGTACGGAAGAATGGCAGGTAGGTCCTACAAAGAGTTTTACTGAATTGACCGATGCAGTGCTCGACGGATTCGGTATGGCAGTAAATACGCAGTCCACATCTGCCCTTGACCTGACCAAGGGTATCACATGGACCCTGTCTAACGCAAAGGTAGTGGAAAAAGAAGCAACCTATGCGAAGTTGGAAGATGTGTCTAATGTTTTGTATACCCAGTATGACAATGCTAAACTTCCGGTAAGTTTCTGTCTGCCTGAGGGTTATAAAGAAGCATACCTGATGATTGACGGCAAAGATGTTGCGGAATTCACCAATGTCAGCCATCCCGCAGGTGCATACAAGAGCGAAATCGACCTGTCTAAACTGGACTTTGCATTTACACACAGTGTTGTGCTTGAAGGTAAGATGGGCGACGGAACGCCTTTCACCAAAGCAGCCAAGACGGTGGCAATTGCGGCAACCGAGGGCGCAGAGGAAGCGGATGCTATCATTGAAACCCCGACCACCGATGAAATCGCAAATGTAACCGGTACCGCTGATGCATTTGTGCTTACCGGAACTGCTTATGTGAAGAAGAATATGGGAGGCGGCTGGAGCAATCATGATGCGAACAGCAACCCCAACGGCCCGTTCTTGACTCAGTATATTACTGAACTGACTGCAGATGTTGACTTTACCAACGCAGTACCTACGCTGTCTTTGATTGCAGGACGTACTGCTGAGAGTCAGAACTACAGTGACGGTCTTTCTGTTCCGATCAACGTGGAACTGCCTAAGAAAGCATTTAAACTGATGGTTCGCACCTTCACCATCCATCCGGAAACCGGCTACGGCGATACTACCTATGCATATGTATATGCAGACGGTCAGTATATCGGATCTACTGTTTATACTCAGACCAATGCATGGAGCATGGGCGACCACTTCGGTTATATGACTCTGGCGTTTGGTAAGCCTGTAGGCTATGCAGACCAGACCATTGGCATCAAGAACCTGACTTGGAACAAATATAGTGCAGGTATGGCAAAAGCAGAACTGGGTGCAACCCCGAAAACCGTAATCGTAGCCTTTGATAAGGATATGAGTGACGAATCTGCACAGTTTATTACTTTGGTTGATAAAGCAGGTGAACCTGTTGCAGCAGAGGTAGTAGTCAGCGGCGCAACCGCAACAATCACTGCAACCAGTGACATCCCCGCATATGCATCCGTAGTAATCGGTGCAGGCGTGAAAGAAGCAGATTACGAGTTTGGTGCATATTCTGATGGTATTGTTACTAAGACTCGTCTTGGTGAAGCACTGAGCAAGGGATACACCATTAAACTCAACAACAAACCTACCAAGACCGAAGTTTACGGCGTAACCACAGAAAAAGATGGTAACAACATTGTAGCCGAGGTTGAACTCTATACTCTGGCGGCTGAAACCGTTGGTAAACTTGTGGTTGCAGGTTATGATGAAAACGGCGTAATGCAAGGAATCGATATCCTCAATGTTGCAACCGAAAAAGAGGGAGAAGCAACCTTGACCTTGACCGCTGAATTTGACGGTGCATTTGCATCCTACAAAGTATTCCTGTGGAAAGATGTAGACGGAGCAATGGTTCCGATTCTCTCTGTAAAATAATGACACAATGAACTACAAGGGACACCCCCTTAAGGGTTGCCCCTTGTAGGTTTGACAAAACATAATTCCTATCAAAGGAGGAAACACAATGCAGAAGAAGTTAATTTCTATCATTCTCGCCCTGTCTGTGCTGGCGTCCTGCTTGATGGCAGTTCCGGCATTCGCTGCCGGCGATGCTTTGACTGGCATCACCCCCGGCGGACAGTGGGGGGAGAGAGAAGTCATGAAAGGTGCTGACTTTTTGAACAGTTCCTTCATGCCTGACATGAAAGAGGAAAATGTAGTAAAATACGATAAATCAGCCACAACTGCGTATCAGACAGGTTATTCTAATACTAAGTTGGCTGAATTTTCCGACCTGCGTTTGAACAAAGAAGATAATGGCGTATTGGAAATCAACATGGATGTTACCATGCCGAACACGGTTGCGGAAATCTTCCCGGAAGGTTCGTCAGACGGTTCTGCATATTCCATGCGTTTTACTCTGATTGTAGGTGGAGAAATCAAGGGATTATCATCTACTTACAGCGGTTTGAATGTAAAGTATTCAACCTCTACCGGGACTGCGAAGTATGGGTTCCCTTGGAACCTGAATGCGACAGAATATGTACCGGGTACCATAGTCCCTGTAAAATATGTGATTGAGAAGAAAGACGGAAAAATCAGCGCAGCCAACTGGGTTAAGATTGGTGATACCTGGATTGAGGGTACCAGCCCCTGTGCAGTAAGCAATCTTGAAGGTATCATAAACGGCGTTGGTATTGTATACGGTCACAACGGTACCCGCGGAGCCGGCTCTGTGATGGAGTGGGGATACTCCAATGTAAGCGTAGTAGAAAAGGCGGTTACAACTGCACAACTCTCTGATTTGAGCAAAAAATTCTATCCGCTGGGCAATGAAATCGTTCCGGTTGAGTTTGTTCTCCCTGAAGGTTATGAAACTGCGGCAATGGAAGTAGCAGGCACGACAGTTGCTACCTTTGATTCCGCATCCTATCCGGCAGGTGCGTATACTGCAAATTTAAACCTTGCTGCAATCAGCGGCACCGGTGCATTGGAACTGACATTTGGCGGTTCCAATGCTGAGGGTACCTTTACCAAAACCACAACCTTAAACCGTGGCATTGATGAAAATTATGTTCCTCCGATTGCAATTCCTGCCAAGGTTACCTTTGCAAACGGTGACGGCAGTGAACTGACTGCAATCACTGCAGGTCAAAGTGTGAAAGCGGTTGGCGATGCATCCATTGCAGACGGCTTGGTGGTTCTTGCCCTGTATCAGGACAAGATGCTTAAGGGTATCAAATCCGGCACCGGTTCAGCAACCCTGACCGTTCCTGCAGGCATTGATGGCACCAAAGCAAGCCTTAAGGCATTTGTTCTTAACACGATGGACGATGCCAATATGCTGGTTCGTGCCGGTCAATGGGGTAATAATGATGCAACGCTGGCAGAACTTTTGATTTCCGGCAAAAGGTTGGAAGGCTATTCCAATGATAAGGAAAGTTATGATATCACACTGCCTGCATCTGTGGTAGGTTGGCCTGAGATTACCCCTGTGGCAAATGACTCTGCAACCTCTGCGGTGGTAACCCACACCGGTAAGTTCCCCGGCACCACTACCGTTGCCCTTAAGGCAGAGGATGGGACCAACAAGACCATCACCTTAAACTGGAGTCAGGAAGCAGCAACGTTGCTTGATTACAAGACTACCACCGGTAAGACGTTAGCCACTGTGGTATTGGAAAAACCCAAGTTTTTGACCACTCCCACCAAGGAGATTGACACCACAAGCACAGCCGGAAATCCGGAAAGAAATACAATGTATGGTCCTGAAAATATTACCAACATTACGGAAATTTGTACTGACCGTGACGGTCAATACTGGATTGCAGAACTTCCGGATGAGTTGGATGGTGCAACCATGCTCAAACTCCCCTATGATGGTTCTCACTGGAACCACGCAACCAACGTGAAGGAGAATCACAAACTGATTACCTTCAAACTCAATCGTTCTGCAACCGTTTATGTATACGCAGGTAATGGATTCAAAGATTCCACGTGGATTGCGGATAACGGCTGGCAGAAAAACACCGCGTTTACGGCTCCTGTCATTCTGGTTTCCAACTCTGACCCCAACAAGGGCTATACCCTGAACCAAGGACGTAGCTGGCCGAGTTACTACAAACACTTTGAGGTTGCTCCATGGAGTGACCCTGTGACGGTTGATATCGGTTGTATGAACTGGTCTACCAACACCGTAATTGTAAAATTTGACTGATAAGGAGGAAACGCAATGAGAAGATTTAAAACACTTCTTGCATCGGTTCTCACTTTGGCAATGCTTGCAAGTTGCGTACTCCCTGTTTCGGCACTTGGCATCTTTGATTCTGTGGTAATCGAATTCCCACAAGATAAGCAGCAGTACAGTTTTGAGGCGGAAGACGAAAGAGTTACCGTCAACAACAAGCGTTTCTATGAAAAAGAGAGACCGGAAGATGCCTCCGGAGGCATTGTTCTGGAAGGTATGGGTGGTTGGACGACAGCAACTCCGCCGGTAGAACAAGGCGGCGATGTATCTTTCACCATCAATGTTCCGGAAGACGGCGTCTACACCTTTTGGCTGAGAAACGACCCCATGGCAGATGGCGAGTCCTCACTCTGGCAAAGAATTGATGACGATGGCTATAAGCAGTATTGGCCACGTGGTTCTAAAAATACCCTGCAATGGTATCTCTTTAACTTAAGATACCTGACCAAGGGTGAGCACACGGTGGATATCATTCCCCGTGATACCGGTGTTAACTATGACCGGTTCCTCGTTTCCAGAACCGTAGGCTTCAGTCCCAACGGGCTCGACGGCTTTGGCGAACTTGATACCATAAAAGCGGGCGAATACTTCAATGCACCTCCGGTGGTTCCGCCGGCAAATGTGCATCCTCGTTTGATGTTTACCAATAAGGATATTCCCAAAATCAAACATGGGATTGAGAACATCGAGGCAAACAAGATTGTCTATGACAAATTGGTGAAGTTAGCAAAACAAGAGGAAGAAATCGACGGTAAACTCGACCCATTGGCGTCAGAAACGTACAACGGTAATACCACATGGGAGGGTATCATTACTGCCTGCGCATTTATGTATGCACTTGACCCGGAAAACAACTATCACTATGGCAGACGTGCCTATGAACTTTACATGAACTATACCAGCACCTATATCTGTACCACGGCGTATGCATACCATACCCGTAACTACGGCGATATCATGCGTGTTGGTTCCGAGGTTTACGACTGGTGCTATCATATCCTCACACCTGAGGAGAGGGAGAACCTCTATAAGACCATGATGGCTTATGTAGTACAGTTAGAGATTGGTTGGCCGCCGATTTCTCAGTCCTCTTTTAACTCCCATGCGGTAGAGTCTCAGCTCCCTATTGATTTGATGAGTTTTGCAACCGCAGTCTATGATGAACACCCCGATGTTTGGGACGCGGTAGCCGGCAGACTCTATCAGGAGATTATCCCGGCACAGAACTTTACCTACCGCGGCGGTGCAATGAGTGAGGGTACTGACTATACTTTGGCACGTGTATGTAACATTTATTACTGTATGCATATGCTCAAGGCCATGGGTTATACCGACCAGTTTGACGATGAATCGTTGGAACAGGTCATGTATACATGGATTATGAAAAAGCGTCCGGATGATGGCCTTTTAAGTAACGGTGACTGCTGGAACCTAACGCCTGGCGTCTATTCCGTTGATTTTGTTAGTTTCCTGCACTACACCTATTACAAAAACCCCTATACCAAACACCTGCACTCTATGTCGGGGAATGGTTCGGGTACCTATACCTCAGCCGGCGGTAACAACCCGGTGACTCCGTCACTCTTCCTGACCCTGAATACCGAAGAGGTGGAGGAGAAGACTTGGGATGATTTGCCGCTTGCATATCACTACGGTGATGATGAAGGTACAGGTACTGAGGCGGGGCTCCTGATTCGCAGTGACTGGAATCAAACCAATGCATTCGGTGATTATGGTTATAACATTGGACTTAATTTTGCAACCCATATGATTGGCGGTCACCAGCACTTGGATTCCGGTGCCTTCCAGATTACCTATGGTAACGGTTTGGCACTCGATACCGGTGTCTATAACTCATCATCCTATATCGGCAACGATGGACAGACCGTCAACGGCGGTCTTGGATGGGGCGGTTACACCCATCATAACTATACCACACTTACCATCGCACATAATGCGATGCTGATTCGCGGCGACGATACCAAGCGCGTGGTTGGTCAATCCTCCAACTCTTGGGCAGGTTCTTCCACAGCCTATGTGGATGACGGCGGACAAATCGGTGACTCGGCTGCGTGGATGGGAAGAAGAGATTTTCAATCCAAAGGTATGGAGGATGAAACCTTCCATTGGGACGCAAAGCAGACTCAGGTTACGCTGACCAGCAGACTGGCACAGACCACCAAGATGATGGGTTGGGATGCATATCCTGATTTAAAGGCTCCCGATTATGCTTATATCAGCGGTGATTTGACCTATTCCTATCCGGCCCCCCGTGTTTCGGATTACTTCCGCAGTTTCGTTTATCTTAATTTAAACGAAGAAGGGGAAGACCGTGATGAGGCCGCACTTCTGGTTTATGATAACATGGAAGCGGCAACTCAGGGGCTTGACAAGGTATGGCTTCTCCATACGCAGGAAGAACCCACCATTGAGGGGAACCGAGTGACCCTACAGAGAACCGAGCGTAGTTATTCAGCCAAGATGATTAACGATACTCTTCTGCCCAAAGAGCCCACCTACGAAATCATTGGTGGTACCGGTAGAGAATTTGAGGTTAATGGTGTCAATATGCCTCGTGAAAGTACCAAGGCGCTGCACGAAGCAGGTAAATGGCGTGTAGAGATTGGAAACAAATACAACCAGATTCAAGACGACTTTATGAATGTCATCCAGATTGGGAAAAAGGATTCCCCTGTTTATGAAACCGAACTGGTACAAAATGATGACAACTTTGTCGGTACCAAGATTAAGAATCGTGTTGTCATGATGTCCAAGTCCAAAACCAAGTACAAAAAGGCAGTGGAAATCGGCATTGACGAGAAGAATGAGGGTGAATTTACCTACATTGTAACCGGTGTTGCAAAGGGTAGATGGAAGATTTTAAAGGATGGCAAAGAGATTGCAACCTATGATGTTGCAGACGCACATCCCACCCTTAACTTTAAGGCACCTGCCGGCAAGTACCGTCTGGAATGGAGTTATATCGCAGACGAGCCTGACCGTGATATGACCTTTATGGGTAACGTTGTGGAGAAGAATAAGTCGATTGTCAAGACCAAGATTGGTACTTCTTATATTGACTTTATCCATCCCATGATTGAGATGAATGGAACCCAATGGCTCCATGTCAAAGAGTTGATTCAGTACATCGGTTTTGAGGACCATGAGTACTCCTTCTCGGAAGACGGACGTACCCTGACCCTTGGCAAATACACCATGGAAGTCAGTGATGACCCCAACGAAACCAAGGCGCTAAAGTATATTGACGGCGAACTTTATGTCCCCATTATCAATATGGATACTGAGTTCTCCTCGGCAGCGTACTGGTATCCGGCATGTCAGGGTCTGGTAGTTGCAGTTCAGGGTAGAATTTCCGCCGATGACCAGGCGAGAATCTACGATTGGAATCTCCCCGGATTCTTGATGCCCAAGAAAGGTAGCCAGTCCAACGTTTCCGGTTCTACCAACATTTATGACGCGGTGGATAAAAATGCAGGTTCTTATATGTATGCGGGCGGAATCAACGACTGGGCAAAGATTGAACTGAAAGAGGCGGCATCTGTCAAGAGAGCAGAAATCTACTGGCATGTTGGTAATACCAGAAAGATGAAGTTTGAAATCTTTGTATCACCGGATGATGAGAACTACACCTCTGTCTTTAAGGGAGAATCTGACGGTGCAACCAAAGGATTTGAAACCTTTAACCTGGCACCGAATGAGAACACCAAGTTCATCAAGATTGTTGGTTACGGAAACGATAAAGGTGATGCGTTCTCCGTCAACTCGATGAGATTCTTTAGCAAGTAATACAGGAGGGAATGTATGAAACGAATGAAAACGGTTCTTGCGTTTCTCCTCACGCTGACAATTCTGTCAGGCTGCATTCTTCCTGTTTCGGCTGCTCAGTCTTCGGTCATTGAGTTCCCTGAGAATCAGATGCACCTCAGTTTAGAGGCAGAAGATGACAGAATCAAGGTCAACAGTAATCAACTTACCAACCAAGAGAGAGAAGATGCCTCCGGCGGGGTTGTGTTAAACGGCACGGGAGAGTGGTTTACCACCACTCCCCCTGCCGAGCAAGAAGGCGATATTCATTTCAGCCTTTCTGTGCCGGAAGACGGTATCTATAACTTCTGGGTTCGGCTGGATGTTTTGTCAGACGGAGAATGTTCCCTCTGGCAGCGTATTGACAGCGAAGGCTATCGCAATTATTGGCCCAGAGGTGCTAAGAACACCCTTCAATGGTATTTGTTTAACCGGATGTACCTCTCCAAAGGTGAACACATGGTGGACATCGTTGCCCGTGACATTGGTGTCAATTATGACAGAATTTTGGTTTCCAACGATTCTGCTTTCAAACCCAATGGTCCCGATGGCTTTGGCGAGGTGGATACCTTGACCGGAGGAGAGTATTATAATCTGCCTCCGGTGCTTCCACCCCAAAACCAACATCCGCGTCTGATGTTTACACAGAAGGATATTCCTGCTATCAAGCACGCCATTGAGAGTGTTGAGGCTAACAAGATTGTTTATGAGAAACTGCTTCAGTTAGCAAAACAAGAGGCGGATATTGACGGTAAACTTAACCCTCAGTCATCAAAAACCTACAACGGTAAGCCGGAGTGGGAGGGTGTCATTACTTCCTGTGCATTTATGTATGCACTTGATCCGGAGAACAACGCACACTACGGAAGACGCGCCTATGAACTTTACATGAACTACACCGCAACTTATGTCTGTACTACGGCGTATTCCTATCATACTCGCAATTGCGGTGACATGATGCGCCTCGGTTCCGAGGTCTATGACTGGTGTTATCACATCCTCACGCCTGAGGAGAGAGAAAACCTTTATAGAACCATGATGTCTTATGCAATGCAGTTGGAGATTGGGTGGCCGCCCATTGCACAGTCTTCCTTTAACTCCCATGCGGTAGAGTCCCAACTCCCCATTGATTTGATGAGTTTTGCAACTGCAATTTATGACGAACATCCCGATGTTTGGAATGCTGTTGCAGGAAGACTCTATCAGGAAATCATCCCCGCGCAGAACTTTCTCTATAAAGGCGGTGCGATGAGCGAAGGCACGGACTATACGCTCGCGCGTGTATGTAATATCTACTACTGTATGCACATGCTCAAAGCCATGGGATATACTGACCAGTTTGATGACAAATCTCTGGAACAGGTAATGTATTCATGGATTATGAAGAAGCGTCCCGATGACGGACTTTTAAGCAATGGTGACTGCTGGAACATTACATCAGGCATTTACTCGGTGGATTTTGTAAGTTTTCTGCACTATACCTATTATAACAACCCCTACACCAAGCATTTGTACAACATGGCAGGGGACGGTTCAGGAACCTACACGGTGAGCAGCGGCAACAATGCATTGACGCCGGCGCTGTTTCTTGCACTCAATAAAACAGAGGTAGAAGAAAAAACGTGGGACGACTTGCCGCTGGCATATCACTATGGCGGAGATGGTACCGGTACCGAAGATGGTCTCCTGATTCGCAGTAACTGGACGCAGACCAATGCCGCGGGTGACTATGGTTATAACATCAACGTGAACTATGCACCCTATATGCTTGGCGGTCATCAACATTTAAACTCCGGTGCGTTTCAAATTACTTACGGAAATGGTTTGGCACTGGATAGTGGTATCTATAACTCTTCATCCTATATCGGAAATGACGGACAGACCGTAAGTTCCGGTCTCGGATGGGGCGGATATACCCATCACAACTACACTACACTCACCATTGCTCACAATGCGATGCTGATTCGCGGTGATGAAACCAAACGCATTGTCGGACAGTCCCACAACTCATGGAAGGGCGGCGACACCGGCAGAGCAGGCGGATATGTGGATGACGGCGGTCAGATTGGTGACTCCGTTGCGTGGCCGGGAAGAAGAGGCGGCGTTGCAGACGGAACCTTCCACCAAGGGGCAGAATTGAAAAAGATTACGCTGGATCACAAATTGGCAGAGGGTACCAAGATGATGGGTTGGGATGCGTATCCTGATTTAAAGGCACCCGATTATGCCTACATCAGCGGTGATTTAACTTATTCCTATCCGGCAGCCCGTGTGAAAAATTATTTCCGCAGTTTCGTTTACCTCAACTTAAACGAAGAAGGGGAAGATCGTGATGAGGCTGCGCTTCTGGTTTATGATAACATGGAAGCGGCAACCGAAGGACTTGACAAGGTATGGCTTTTGCATACACAGGAAGAGCCTACCATAAAGGGCAACCGTGTTACCTTGCAGAGAACCGAGCGCGGTTACTCTGCTAAGATGATTAACGACACTTTGCTTCCTGCAAACCCTGCCTATGAAATCATTGGCGGTAAGGGCAGAGAGTTTGAAGTAAATGGCGTGAATATGCCCCGTGTCAGTACCAAAGCACAGTTTGAAGCGGGCAAATGGCGGGTGGAAATCGGTAATAAGAGTCACCAATTGCAAGATGACTTTATGAACGTCATTCAGATTGGTAAAAAAGATTCTCCCGTTTACGACACCGAACTGGTGCAGAACGATAAAAACTTTGTCGGTACCAAGATTAAAGATCGGGTCGTTATGATGTCCAAATCCAAAACCAAGTACACAAAGACTTTGCATATTGGCATTGATACGAAGAACAAGGGTGAGTTTACCTATATTGTAACCGGTGTTGCAAAGGGTAGATGGAAGATTTTTAAAGATAACAAACTGATTCAAACCTATTATGTTGCAGAAGAACATCCCACCCTCAACTTTAAGGCGCCTGCCGGTAAGTATCGGCTGGAATGGCACAGGACATCTCAAGACCCTGACCGTGACATGACCTTTATGGGTAATGTTGTAGAGAAGAATAAGTCAATGGTAAAGACAAAGATTGGTTCTTCTTATATCGACTTTGTTCATCCCGTGGTTGAGATGAACGGAACCAAGTGGCTCCATGTCAAAGAGTTGATGCAGTACATCGGCTTTGAAGAAAACGAGTATTCATTCTCTGAGGATGGACGGACATTGACTCTGATGGGAAATACCATGACGGTTAGCGATGACCCCAATGAAACCAATGCCCTTAAACTGATTGATGGGGAACTATATGTACCTATCATCAATATGGGAGCCATGTTCTCCTCCGAGGCGAAATGGTATCCGGTGAGTCAATGCGTTTATGTTTCGGTCATAGGCAGAATTCCTTCAGAGGAGGAGGCGAGAATTTTTGATTGGGCTGAGCCCGATTTCTTGCTACCTAAGAAAGGATACCAGTCTAGCCTGACCATGACAAACAATATCTATGATGCACTGGATGAGAACTCCGGTACGTATATGTACGCCGGCGTAGAAAACGACTGGGCGAAGATTGAACTGCGTGAACCGGCAACCGTCAAACGTGCAGAAATATACTGGCATGTAGGCAACACCAGAAAGATGAAGTTTGAGATTCAGGTATCTCCCGATGATGAGAATTATACTTCGGTCTTCAATGGTGAATCCGACGGGGCAACTAAAGGGTTTGAAACCTTTATGCTTCAAGAAAATAAAAATACGAAATACATCAAAATAATCGGTTACGGAAACGATAAAGGTTCTGCGTTCTCCGTCAACTCGATGAGATTCTTTAGTAAGTAACACAGGAGGGTATCTATGAAAAAGAAATTAATTTCATCTGTGCTGGCACTCCTGCTGGTGTGCATGACCGTATTTTCTGCGGTCAGTGCTGCACCTGCCGAGTGGCAGCCGGACAAACAGATTTCACCAGTGGAATTAAACAGTGAACTGGTATATCAGGTTAACCTGAAGGCAAACATCGGTGCAACCAATGCAGCGACTCCGGTTATCGTGAGAGTGGTAAAAGAAGCAGATGGCTTCACCGGACTCAGCGATTCCAAAGTTGTTTACATGGATCAAGCGGTTGCCGATGCTTATGGCAATGTGTCTATTACATTTGTGGTAGACCAATATGGTGATTTTGCGGCAAACTTCCGTGTTATGAACGGAGAAACCTCTCAGGCAGTCCTCTTTAGTCTGCTTACAAAAACCGAGGTTGAAGGTATTGTAAGCAGTGCGTTTGCACCGTCTGCAGATACCGCCCAGATTCTTAGTGACAACAAGGAAGAGTTGAATCTGGATTTGACTTACTTTGATAAGTTAAAAGATGACAGTGCTGTTCTTGCAGAATTAGAGGCAAACAAGGCAAGCATTACACCTTATAACCTCGCAAAAATTCTGGAAGAAAAGACTCTGCTAGAATACATCAAAACATCCGATGACAAACTGGACATCAGTAAGGCACTTGATCGCTATGAGGGCAAATACCTCGCGCTCGGTGAGCAACAGTGGGCAAATATCTATGACACCTACCTTGCAATGAACGATACTGAAAAAACAGCGGCTATGGCTTATTTGCAGACCTATGCTCCGGCAACCATCGGAGAGATTGCAGATGACTTCAATCAGGCAGTTATCTTTGCAGCAATTAAAACCATGGATAAGTTCGATTTGGATGAAGTAATCGGCGATAACAATGACCTGCTTGGTCTTACTGGTTACGAAGATTTGGGAACTTCCCAAAAGACCGAATTCCTTGGTTTGTTGCAAGCACCGACTGCATCTTTGATTAATCTTGCAAGTGTGAAGAGCATCTATAATACATGGAAGAACCCGGCTCCAGGTCCCGGTGCAGGCGGCGGTGGTGCTATCAGTTCTCCCACCTATGCAAATCCGACTGTGGGTGCAACCGGTGCGGTTGGTGCCTTTGGTGCAGACACCGATTTGGTCAAGGATCAGTTCCCTGAAACGCTGGATATCGCAACCAGTTTCTTAGACCTTAAGGATGTTGCATGGGCAGAAACCGCAATTCGTTATCTGGCATTGATGGAAATTGTAAATGGTAAGGGCGACAGACAGTTCTGTCCCAACGATTCCGTCACCCGTGAGGAATTCATTAAGATGATTGTTGGCGCATTCGGTCTTTATGACCCGACTGCAACCTGCAACTTTACAGACGTTCCTGCTGAGCATTGGGCACATTCCTATGTAGCATCTGCAGTGAACAGCGGACTGGTATTCGGTGTTTCAAATACTGAGTTTGGCGCAGGTCAGAACATCACCCGTGAAGATATGGCAACTCTGCTTTATCGTATGATGGTAAAACTGAACACCATTGAGCGGATCAAAGAATTTACTTATAAGTTCGATGATATGGATCAGGTGAGCACCTATGCAGAATACGGCGTACTGATGCTCTATAACGGCGGTTACATTCAGGGAAGTGAAGGCAAGTTCTATCCCAAGAACACCGCAACTCGTGCAGAATCTGCACAGATGGTTTACAATATTATGACCGGCAATGTCAACAAACCCGGTCAGGCAGAAGGAGGTAGTGCAGAATGAAGAGAATCTTAAGTTTTGTATTAAGTCTTGTTTTTATCATCGGAATTTTGCCCTGCCTTGGCGTAGCAGCAGAAGAAGAGGTAATGACCGCAACTGACCGCGTGATTGCCCAGATGAGAGATATCGGCATTATGCAAGGGGATGAAAACGGTGAAATTGAGCCGGCGGCAACCCTCAGCCGTGCTGAGTTTGTAACCCTGATTGCCCGTATTATGGGAATTGAACATCACTATGACAGTGCAGAAAACGACCTGTTTGTGGATGTTCCTCAGAACCATTGGGCAAAGAGTGCCATCTTAGCTTGTGCAAAAGCAGGTTATGTCATCGGTACTGATGACGGCATCTTCTCTCCGGAGGATAACGTTTCTCTGGAGCAGGCGGTTAAAATTATGGTAAAAGTTCTGGGTTATGAGTTCATGGCACAGGAAAAGGGCGGCTATCCCGCAGGACACTTCTATGCGGCAAACCGTCTGGAACTTTTGGAAAACATTGATATGCCTCAGACCGACCCGGTCACTAAGGGTGATGCAGCACATCTGTTCTTTAATGCACTGGAAGTTCCGCTGACGGAAGAGGTTGGTTACAGCGAGGGAAGCGTTTTGATGTCCAATCTGGCACAGCGCACCCTGCTTGCAGAATACCTTGGTCTTGCAAGAGCAGAGGGAAGACTGGATGCAATCTACGGTCTTTCTGTCATTGATGAAGAAATCAGCGAAGCCGGACAGATTATTGTAGATGGAAAACTCTATGCATATGAGGGTAAAGACCTACGCAACCTGGTCGGCAGAACCGTAGATTACTTCTATACCATTGGTGAAAACCAGTTAAAGAGCACGGTCAAGAGTATCCTTCCCGCACAGGATGCGAATCAGGAACTCAAGATTATGACCGACGACCTGATTGATGTTAAAAATGGAATCATCATCTATGAGGATGAAAACGAGAATCAAAAAGAAGTAGAAATTGACGCTACCATCAAGTATGTTTATAACTATGGACTTCTCCTTGACTATGACATCAAGGATCTAAAGACCATTCAAAACGGTCAAGTGGTTCTGGTTAACAACGATGAAGACCATGGGTATGAGTTTGCGTTTATCTACGATTATGAAACCTATATCGTAGAGAGCAAGAGTGACAACATGATTCAGGGCAAGTTGAATGATTCTATCATTGATCTTACCAAGGATAAGAGAATTACCTTCCTGAACTATCATGACGGTAGAGAGGTTTCTTTAAACAAAATCAAACCGAACCACATTCTCTTTGTGATTGAAACAGATGAGATTTTGGAAATGCATATCAATGATACCAATGTCACCGGTACTTTAGAATCCACCGGTAAGGATAGCATTACTGTAAATGGAACCAAGTATGATGTTGCAAAGAATGTGTTCCCTCAACTTAACCAGTTGGATTTAACAAATGTAAAACTGGGTGAAACGGCTTCTATCTATCTGAATCCATATCATCAGGTTGCATATATGACCGCTGTTGGCGTTGGTGAACTGCAGGTTGGTTATATGATGAAAACGGCAGAAACGGGCGGGGTATTCTCTTCCGGTATGCAGGCAAAAATCTTTACTGAAATGGGAGAAATCAAGACTTTCCCCTTTGCAAAAAATATTATGATTAATGGTACATCCTATACAGTTAGCAAACATAAGGATGCGATTGAGAAATGTCTTGGTCTGCGTAGTGAAATTGCAAGTTGGGGAATTCAGCCGCAGTTGCTCAAGTATGGGCTCAATGAATCCGGTGAGATTTATGAACTTCTTCTCGCAAAAGAAACGCTTGCAGATGAAAACGAAGATGGATTTATGCTTATTTACGGTGCAGATACCTACGAAGCAGGAGTCATGAAACATGGACAGACTGTGAATCGATATAGTTCTACGCTATTTAACGCATCCGGCGACCCGATCTCTACTCTTAACACCAAAGCGGCAAATGTATTTGTTGTTCCTACCTGGAAAAAGACTGTGGATGGAGGGAAAGATCCGGTCGATGAAGAAAACGATTACCGGATTGTAACCCCGGAGACTATGCCCAAGTCGGGGGATTATGGAACGCAAAATGCAAAGGTTTATCATAATTCAAAAGGGGATTCTGTTGCAAGTTATATGGTTATTCATACTGATAATGCTTTGGGTGACGGAAATACTCAGGAATATCAACCATTGTATGTATTTGTGGGATTAACCAATGTGTGGGTAGACGGGGAAACAAAACCTGCCATGGAATACTTTAATGGTAGTGAGGTAGTTACCTCCATGATTTCGGATGATGCATGGCGTACCTCGGCAAGTGCATTTACCAAATTGAAAAAGGGCGATGCAATTCAGGTTGCATTTAACAAAATTGAAGAGGTTACAAAGACGAACCTGATTTATGACGGAACTACCATTAACAGAGCAGCACCAAGCAATCGTCTCTACTATGATGTTTCTCTGGGCTATGTGGTTCATTTGCAGGGGGATTATGTCCGTATCTCTCCGGATAAAAAGACAGTTAACAATGGCAATGAACTGCTTGCATGTTACCTGATGCCTGCTTCTGCAAGTAATATCATTATTGTGGAAAACAGAAACGGAAAGACTCTTGTTTCTAAGGGTACACAACAAGATATTATGGTTGGAAGCAAAGTGGTATACCGACGCAGATATGGCGATGTAACTACTTATATAATCTACAAGTAAATAATTTTACCCAAGAGCAAAAAGTTGCCCTTGGGTAACTTTTTGCCCTTGACAACGGATTTGGTCTGTGATATGCTTGGAGCAAACAAAGTGATGAGGAGTAATCAAAATGGATATCAAACAATTTATGGCAATTGAGGGGGAAAAGCCTCTTGATACTCTGGTAAATGACGGTGGATTTTGCAAAATATTCAGAACTATCGCCTGTATCGGAGACAGTCTTTCCTCCGGCGAACTGGAATCTACCTGTCCGCAGGCAGGAAGTGGATATCATGACTTTTATGACTATTCTTGGGGTCAGTATATGGCACGGGAAGCCGGGATCAAAGTTTACAACTTCTCCCGCGGAGGAATGACTGCAAAAGAGTATTGTACCACCTTTGCAGAGTTGAAAGGTCTATGGGATGAGGATAAACTCTGTCAGGCATATATTTTAGCATTGGGTGTCAATGATGTGATTAATCAGGGACAGGAACTTGGAAGTATTTCTGACATTAATCTAGAGAATAAATACGCAAATGCTCCCACTTTCGCAGGTTACTATGCTCAGATTATCCAAATCATGAAGACCAAACAACCAAAGGCAAAGTTTTTCCTTATGACTATGCCGAAAGACGCAAATGAAGAAAATAACAAAAAGAAAGAGGCCCATGCCAAACTTCTTTATGAGATGGCTGACCTCTTTGATAACACCTATGTCATTGACCTTTTTCGCTATGCCCCTGTGTATGATGCGGAATTCAAGAAGTATTTCTTCATGGGCGGGCATATGAATCCGGCAGGATATGCGCTCACTGCCAAAATGGTGATGTCCTACATTGACTATCTGGTTCGGCATAATCCGGAGGAATTCAAGCAGGTTGGTTTCATTGGAAAGCCGTATTATAACCATAACGAACCATGGTAAAAATGATACATATATTTGTAAAAAAGTCAAGAAAAATTCTTGACTTTTTTTATATTTTATGATAAGGTTCAGGTATACTTATGGTATATCATTTTGACCAACTTTTTAGGAGGATTTAACATGCTGACGGACAGTTACAAAAAGATTGAAGAGGGATACGTTTCCCTTTCCGGCAGGTCCAGCGGGGTTAGCGGCGTTGCGGCGGATGTGATTGCATCCCTAACCGGCGGAGATGCTTTGGTTGAGTTTAAGCCGATTGATGAAACTGCGAAACAGTTGATTGCGGAGAAATTGGAAAGAGAATATGTAGCAAACGAAGAGGGATTTATTATCTCTGTGGATGATACCGTCACTGTTTATGCAGACAGCGAAAGAGCCAAACTCTATGCGGCTTGTTCCATCAAGGATAAGTATGACGGTAAAATCAGCCGTGGTCTGTGGTGGAGTTATCCCATGTGTTCTCACCGTTCCATTCGTATTTTCTTGCCGCCTAAAAATGAAATTGATTACTTCTATCAACTGGTGGATCAGATGGTACATTTGGGTTACAATAGCATGCTTTTGGAAATCTGCGGTGCTATGGAATTTAAGAGCCATCCGGAACTCAATCAGGCATGGCTGGACTATTGTGCGTCTGTACATGAAACCTTGGATAAGTACAATCTGGTTGGCAGAGCCTACTACCGCACCAAAAACTCGGTACATACCTGCAATGCTGGCGGCGGTGTGTACACGCAGGACGAAATGCGGGAACTTGTAAAGTATTGTAAAGATAGATTTATTGATGTGGTACCCGAGGTCCCGTCTCTTTCCCACAGTGAATATATTCTGGTTGCACATCCGGAACTGAAAGAATGCGATGATGAGCCCTTTGCGGCAACTGCGTGTCCTTCAAATCCGGAACTGAATAAACTGGTTTTTGACCTCTATGATGAAGTGATTGATGTCTTTAAGCCCAAGGGTCTGCATATTGGCCATGATGAATGGTGGGTAATGTGTGTTTGTGATAAATGTAAAGACAAGGATCCCAATGAACTCTATGTCAACAATGTTCTGGAATCCTATCACTACTTAAAGAACAAGGGAATTAAGACCTATATGTGGGCGGATAAACTGGTTCAGATTACCGACAAAATCGGCGAATGCCACGGTGCAACCGGAAAAGACGTCTATGCAGTCCCCACCAAAAGAGATATCAAAACGGTAGAAATTATGGGCAAAGAATATCCGCTCTATGACCGGTATTGGTTTGAGGCACCGGATTGGGTGAAGGAAGAAGGATTCCATCAGGTAATTCGGGATATGGATATTGCAGATATGATGCCGGCAGATATTATGTATGTCAACTGGTATTATGCCTGTGATCCTGCAATTCGTGCCAATGTCTTCCACCAACAGGGAAAGGATATGATTCTTGGTAACGCCGTTCCTGCAAATATTACCAACTATAAAATGAGATTTAAATACGGTGCACAGGGTTACAGCGTTTCCAGTTGGGCAGAAACCAGTGAAATTCACATGCAGAGTTGGGGGACTGTATTCCAGATGGGTTACGGCAGTGTGATTGCATGGGACCATGAACGTACCGAAATGATGCACGAGAAAAATACGATAGACACCATGCAAGGTCTATTCGACCTTCGTAATCGTGAGATTCTTGCAGGCCCGCACCTTGAGGTTACCCATAGTGTAGTGAAAGAGTGGAAAGAGGGAAGAAAATATTATTCCAGCATGGCCAATGTGGATAAAGACTTCCTGACCTTGGGTAACTATCATGTGACTTACCAAGACGGAAGAGAAGAAAACTTCCCTGTTATGTTTGCGGTCAACATCACCCACAAAGATGTCAGTCTGGAGCGTTGTGAAGGCTCCAGAAACTGGGATTATTCCATTGACCCTGACTACGCACGTGTTGCCTCCAGATGTACGATGAAGAAAGAAGCAGACGGTGTTTGGTATACTACCGTTATGCCGCTCAGCGGTGAAGTTGCAACCTGTGAATATGTTCCCAAAGCAGGTTTTGAAGACTATGTTGAAGTTAAGAACATCGAAGTAAAATAGCATAAAAAAACTCCCCGAGGGGAGTTTTTTTATGCTTCCGCTTTTCCTGTCACCGAAAATCCAAGGTCATCTATGGTAGTTACCAAGGTATCGACATTCACTTTAGCAGAGTCATAGGAAATCACAGCGTTCTTCTCTTCCAGACTTACCTGAACAGTTTGAACACCATCCAAAGCGGTAAGAGCATTGGTGACGGAGGAGGTGCAATGGTTGCACGCCATACCGTCAATTAATAGGGTAATGGTTTTCATGTTATTTGCTCCTTTCCGGATGGTATGCCCGTAAAAGAAGAGAGTTTGTCACTACAGATACCGAACTGAACGCCATGGCGGCACCGGCAAGAATAGGACTTAAGAACCCCAATGCTGCAAAGGGAATACCAACCGAGTTATAAAGAAATGCCCAGAACAGGTTCTGGCGAATTTTTTTCATAGTCATTTTTGAAAGCCGAATAGCGGCAGGAATCAGGGTTAAATCCTCCCGCATCAAGGTAATATCCGCTGATTCAATGGCAATATCGGTACCACCGCCCATAGCAAATCCAATATCCGCAGTTGCCAATGCGGGTGCATCGTTGATGCCATCTCCAACCATAGCGACTACATGCCCTTCGCTTTGCAAAGCAGCAATTTGCTTTGCCTTGTTGCTTGGCAGAACTTCGGCAAACACATGCTGAATACCGGCCTCTTGGGCAATGGCTTGGGCAGTTTTTGCGTTGTCGCCGGTTAGCATAGAAACATTGATTTCCAGTTTTCCTAATTCCTTGATTGCTTGCACGGCACTGGGCTTGATGGTGTCTGCAACTGCAAGAATACCCAGGAGTATGCCGTCGCATCCGGCAAACATAACAGTTTTTCCTTGTGCCTCCAATTCGCTTGCGGTGGTTTCAATGGCAGAAATATCAATGTTGTTTTCCTGCATTAAAGTACGGGTTCCGATAATCCAAAGACTGTTTTGTATTTTGCCGGAAACGCCTTTTCCGGTAATCGATTGAAAGTCTTCGCACACAGGCAGAGTCATTCCGGTTGCTCCGCGTACAATGGCACGGGCAAGGGGGTGTTCTGACGGGGTTTCAATTGCTGCAATGTTGGCAAGCAGAGACTCTTTTTTGCCAGTTACAGGAATGCAATCGGTCAGGGATGGCTCTCCTTTTGTGATGGTTCCGGTTTTATCAAAAACGACAGAAGTCAGTTTGTGGGCAGTTTCCAAGTATTCGCCGCCTTTGATTAGAATACCAAGATTGGCGCCCAGACCGGTTCCTACCATAATTGCAGTCGGAGTAGCTAAACCCAGAGAACATGGGCAGGCAATCACCAGAACGGAAATGGCGTTAACCAGAGCAGACTCTAACTGCTTGGTTGCCCAGAACCAACCTAAGAATGTAATGAGGGCAAGCAGTAAAATCGCCGGTACAAAGACAGCAGATACTTTGTCTGCTATTTTTTGAATCGGCGCTTTAACGCCTTGTGCGCTCCGCACTACTTTAATAATTTGCGAAAGTGTGGTATCTCGACCAATCCGCTCGGCTTTCATCCGGATAGCCCCTGACAGATTGATAGAGGCGCAAAAGATAGTATCATCCACACTTTTATCCCGTGGCATACTTTCACCCGTGAGCATGGATTCATCAATGGAGGTAAAACCGTCGGTAATAGTTCCGTCTACCGGAATTTTCTCACCGGGACGAACCAGAAGAATGTCCCCGGGTTCAACTTCTGCAAGCGGAATTTCCTTGGGCGTTCCGTCGCTCCAAAGAGTTGCGGTCTGTGGCTGAAGTGCAATCAGTTTGCTGATAGCGTCCGAGGTTTTTGCCCTTGCGTGGGTTTCCAGATATTTGCCAAGCAAAATCAGAGTGATGATGCTCATAGAAGATTCAAAATATAAACCCTCCATGGTGCCCGGAATGGTATTCCCACTCAGCACATTGTATAAACTAAAGAAATATGCCGCACCGGTTCCCAAGGCAATTAAAACATCCATGTTTGGACTCAGTGACTTAAGTGCAAGAAATCCATGTTTATAGAACCGCCAGCCAATCCAAAATTGTACCGGTGTTGCAAGCATCAACTGGAGCCAAGGATGATGCAACAATGGAAGATGGATGCCAAACCAACTCAAAACCATACCGCCAATCAGCGGAAAGGTTAAAATGGATGAAATGAGCAGATTATATTTCAAAGAACGACTTTCCTTTTGCGTGGTGTCAATCAAATCTTCTTCGTGAAAGTCCTCAGCCTCAAAACCAAGTTTTACAATTTTTTCAATGATGGATTCAAGGGATAGCAAGGAGTCGTCAAAGTGAACACTCGCCATGCCGGCAGTTAAGTTTACCGTCACAGATTCAATTCCATCGGTTTTAGAAAGCACACGCTCAATCCGCCCGGAACAAGCGGCGCAGGTCATGCCTCCGATTTTCAATTCCTGATATTGCATAGTATCACCTCGTGTAATCAGTATACCACAGTCGGTTTGCTGTGTCAAAGGAGTTTGACAGATTCAAAAAAATATGGTAGAATAAACTGAAAGAAAGGCGGTGCCGATATGAAGAGAATCATGGCAGTATGTTTGACGGTTGTTTTGGTTCTGTCGCTCAGTGCTTGCGGGGCAAAAAGTGATGCGACCAAAGCGTTTGATACTATGATGAGCGCATTAAAAAGTGGAGAAAAGGCGCAGATTACACCTTATTATGACTTTGAAACAACTGCAGAACAGGTGGTTGCCAATAATAAGGAAGAATTGGAACAAGAGATACTAAAAACCCTGACCAAAATGGATTACAAGGTGATTTCCGGCGAAAAACTGGATAGCAATCAGGTTAAACTTAAGGTGGAAGTTACCACGCTGGATTTTTCAGAAGTAATGAATCGGTTCATCGCAAAGGTAATGGAACTTGTTTCTGCTGAGGATTATCAGGCGCGTGTCGGCAGTATGAGTCAGGAGGAATATCAAGGGCTTCTGGCAGAACAAATGATGACAGTCTTGAATCAGGAGGATATCCCAACCGTTCAGGAGACGCTGGAAGTAACTATGGAAAAAGAATCCGGCAATTGGAAATTGGGAAGCGGAAAGATGGAGTTTTTAAACGCAATCTTTGCCAATCTGATTCAGGTAGTCACTTCCTTAGTATAACTCAAAAATCTCTTGCATAGAATAATGCAAGAGATTTTTTTCTTATTAAAGGAGCGGGTACTTATGTTTCAAACCATTCATTTACGAAAACTGATAAGTAGTCTGGCGCTTACGCTGGGCACGGGTTTTTTGACCGGTTTTTTGACCGGAAATCAAACGGAAGTCTATCAAGAACTTGTTCGTCCGCCCTTATCGCCGCCGGGTTGGGTGTTTGGTGTCGTTTGGTCGGTGTTATATCTGCTTATGGGAATTGCCCTTTATCTTGTTGGAACAACACAAGGTGATCACAAAAGGGCAATCGGGGCATTTGGCATTCAGTTGTTTTTGAATTTCTGCTGGCCGATTTTGTTTTTCGGTTTGCGGCTCTATTGTTTTTCCGCAATCTGGCTTGGGGCATTATTGGCAGCAGTAGTCCTTACAACCATTCTGTTTTTCCGCATTAAACCGCTGGCAGGATGGTTGCTTGTTCCCTATTTGTTGTGGTGTGCCTTTGCACTTTATTTAAACATCGGCACTTGTATCTTAAACTGAATATTCTTTCAGTTGTTGTCGCAATGTTTTCAGTTTGCAAAGAATGTTGTCATACTGGCTTTGGTGGGTTTGAATTTGATAAATACAAACATCCACCGTCTTTGCCTCGTATAAGTAGTCAAAGTTGTTCCATGCGGCATGAAGATTCTTCTCTGCAAGAGAAAGTTCTTCCAACAAAAAATGGTGTTCTGCTTTCAGGGCATCCAATCGTGCCTTCTCAGCACGATTCTGGCGTCTGGCAATGGAAACAGGACGGGTTAATGGAATCGAAACAGATTGTGCGTTCATACAATACCTCCTTAGAGCAGAGTAAATCACTCTGCTCTTTTATTATAGGATAAAAAGTTATCATGTATTCACAGAATTTTCATACATTTCTTGTAATTTGTGATAAAATAGTATATGATAAGAGAAAAGAAAGCCGAAAGGTGGTATTGTGATGTCAAACAAACAGACGGTACTGATTGTCGACGATGAAGTAAATATCTGCGAACTGATTCGCTTGTATGTAGAAAAAGAGGGGTATCATGCATTGATTGCGAATGACGGCCAGCAGGCAATTGATACCTTTAAGGAAATGAAACCGGATTTGATTCTGCTTGATATTATGCTGCCGGTCAAAGACGGCTGGCAGGTCTGTCGGGAAATCCGATCAGGCTCTAATACCCCGATTATAATGCTCACCGCCAAAGGAGAAACCTTTGATAAAGTGCTGGGTCTTGAACTTGGTGCGGATGACTATATTGTAAAGCCGTTTGAACCCAAAGAACTGGTTGCCAGAATGAAAGCAGTACTTCGTCGGGCAGAGAACCAGGCGGCGGCAGAGGAGCCAAAAGAAAAAGAACTGCGTTTTGACGGGCTTCGGATTAACTTAAGTACCTATGAAGTGTATCTGGATGAGAAAAAGGTGGAAATGCCGCCCAAGGAGTTTGAACTCTTATATTTTCTGGCTGAAAATACCAACAAAGTATTTACCCGCGACCAGTTGTTGGATGAAATCTGGGGTTATGAATTCTTTGGGGATTCCAGAACGGTGGATGTACACATCAAACGTATCAGGGAAAAGGTGGAGAGCGAGGAACGAAACTGGCACTTAAAGACGGTTTGGGGTGTCGGTTATAAGTTTGAGGTTGAGCAAACTCAGGCATAATACGGAGGGATATGGTATGAAGTCGTGGTTTGGACGTACCATTTTTGGAAGAATTTTTTCGATTAACATTATAATTGTTTTAATATGTCTGGTGGTCCTCGGGTCTACACAGGTGGTTTTGGTCAATCAGTACATTTCCCGCCAAAGTGAGGAAGCACTGGGGAAAAACGGTGATTCTATCGTGGCGTTGATAGAAAACAATATCCATCCCGATAGACTTAAAAGTATTCTCAGTGGATTTTCCAGAAGCAGTCATACCCATATTTTGGTAATTGATAAAGAGAACCGCGTTTTGATTAACACCGAGGAAAGTGGGTTTTTGACTCGTCCTCCGGCGTATCTTCCTGCAGAGCAGACACGTGTGGTGCTTCAGGGACAACGCAACTCGGTCATTGGTTCCATGGGTGGCATTTTTGAAGAAACCATGTTTACCTTACAGGTTCCAATTTTTCATGAGGGAAATCAAACGGTGGGAGCAGTCCTTATCAGTATTCCCATCCCTCAAAAACAAAAGATGACCCATGAATTGATTCGTATTTTGATGGTTTCAGCCCTTTGCGTGGCAGCGATTACCTTTTTGCTCTCCTATGTGCTTGCAAGGCGGTTCACTCGTCCGCTTAAGGAAATCAGAACCAGCGCAAAAGAGTTTGCCAAAGGTCGCTTTGATGCAAGAGTCGGGGAATCGGCAACAGAATCCGGTGTTACCGAGATTGCAGAACTTGCCCATACCTTTAACGAGATGGCGTATGAGTTGGAAAAAGTGGAGGAAATCCGCCAGAGTTTCATTTCGGATGTTTCCCATGAACTAAGAACTCCCATGACTACCATTGGCGGTTTTGTCTATGGCATGATGGATGACACCATTCCTACAGAACGTCAAAAGGAATATCTAAACATTGTTTATGATGAAATCAACCGCCTGTCCCGTCTGGTTAATACCTTTTTGGACATCAGCCGAATGCGTGCAGATAAAGCGGTGCTCAATAAGACTCATTTTGATATCAATGAAGCCATTCGCCTGACCATTATCGGTCTGGAGCAACGATTGGAAGAAAAGCAGATTCAACTAACTCTGAATTTTGAAACAGATAGTTGCTACGTATGGGCAGATTCGGATGCGATTAAGCGTGTGCTGACCAATCTTTTGGATAATGCAGTTAAGTTTACGGATGACAACGGAGAAATTATTGTTACCGTCAAACCCAAGCAACATGAGGTCTCTGTTTCTGTATTTAATACAGGTTGCGGTATTCCTGAGGCACAGCAGAAAATGATTTTTGAGCGTCTTTACAAGGTGGATAAATCCAGAAGTATCAACCGTGAAGGTACCGGTATCGGTTTGTATCTGGTTAAAAATATTATTCACGCTCATGGTAAAAGTATTTCTGTGCAAAGCAAAGAGGGGGAATATGCTGACTTTACGTTCTTCTTGGATAAAGGCAAGAACCTTGGAAAATGGGAATAACTTTTACGCTATTTTCATAGTTTATTCATAATTTTTTCATAACTGGCAGATATAATAAAGGCATAGGAGGTATGAACCATGTTTGACTTTGATGAAATGAGAAATAACAATCAAAATGAAGAACCAATTATCATAGATGCAGAGCCTGTGGAAAAGGAGCAAGTTACCATTGACCTCTCCGGCGGAGCGGGACCGGTGTATACGGAGCATGTAAAGAAAAAGAAAACAGGAAAATCCGGCAAGCGCTTTGTTGCTGCAATGGTGGCGCTTTCTGTTTTGAATCTTGCGTTGTTTGGCGGTGCCTATCTGTTGGGTCGGGTACACGGCAGCAGACCGGTGTCCTCCCGTCAGGAACTAATTGACACTTTAAATGGCGAACGTCAGGAAACGCCGGGCATGACAGAGGCGTTGCAAAGAGAGGGCGAACTTGCGACTACCGAGATTGCAAAACTGGTAGGTCCTGCTGTGGTTGGAATTACCGGCGTGGTTGAAAACTATATCAGTATCTTTGGCAGCAGTCAGTCCAAATCTCAAGGCTCCGGTATTATACTGAGTGCAGACGGATATATTGTAACCAACAACCATGTGGTGGAAAATACAAGTTCCATTCATGTCACTCTCAATACCGGTAAAGAATATGAGGCGAAGATGATTGGCGCGGATGTCCAGACAGACCTTGCGGTGATTAAGATTGAACCGGAAGAAACATTGACCGTTGCAAAACTCGGTGATTCCAGTAAATTGGAAGTAGGAGAGCGTGTCGTTGCAATCGGTAACCCTATGGGTGTAGAATTTTTTGGTAGCGTGACTCAGGGCATTGTCAGTGCAGTTAACAGAACTGTTTCCATCGACAATCGTTCCATGAACCTGATTCAAACCGATGCGGCTATCAATACCGGTAACTCCGGCGGAGCCTTAATCAATATCTACGGCGAGGTAATCGGCATCAACTCGGTGAAAGTGTCATCCACCGGTGTTGAAGGTATGGGTTTTGCCATCCCGATTTCTGAGGCAAATCCCATTATCTCTGACTTGCTGGAGCATGGCTATGTCAAGGGCAGACCTGTGATTGGTATTTCTACCCGAGATGTCAATGAATATATGGCAAAATCCTATTCCTGGCCGGTTGGTGTTCAGGTGATGGAGGTCACCAGTCAGGCAGCGGTAAATGCAGGACTGCAGCAAGGAGATATTATTACTGCGGTCAACGGTGAGAAGGTAAAAACCGGAGAAGAACTCAACAGGATTAAGGATAAGCATAAGCCGGGCGAGGTATTAAAACTGGATGTGTATAAGTATGCAACCGGCAGAAATGAAACCGCAGAGGTTACTCTCTCCGAACAACTTCCGGGCTAAGAGAACAAGGAAAAGACAACTCGAAAAGAGTTGTCTTTTTTTTCTGCCTATGATATAATAAAAGTAGGGATATAACTATCTGTGCATATAAGCAAGAGCGAGCAGAACGATAAACAAGAAAATAGATAATATTTTACTCCCGACTTGACAAAAGTCGAATAGTGTCGGATGAAGGCGAATGATGTTGAAATATGATAATTAAAGGGGAATGAAAATGAAAAAGAAAATGAAAAAGAAAATGAAAAAGAAAATTTTATCCGTATTTCTTGTGATTGCAATGATGCTAATGTTCGGAATAACCGGAGCGTCGGCTGAAATAAACGGCACCTGTGGTGATAATCTTACATGGACTTTAAATGACA